>QYPX01000204.1 GCA_007280205.1 Comamonadaceae bacterium | reverse complement strand
CTGGCCAGATCGGAGTTCCGGGCAATGCCTTTGGCCAGGGCCTGCTCCATCTGGGCCACACCGCGCTCGGTCTGCCCTGCTTGAAACAGGTTGAAGCCATAGTTGAACATGGCCAAGCCATCGGGCAGTGTCTTGGCACGCAACACGTCTTTCTCCAGCGTGGCACGGTCTTCTGCCGCCGACTTGCGAGCCTTGTCGGTGAGTTTTTGTAACTCACTACCCTTGTCTCCAGCGACCAGCAAGCCCTCGGCATAACCCTGATCGAGCAACCTGGCGGCCTCGATGGCCGAGCCTTCCTGCAGGGCCAAAGCTGCCATCTCGGTGTAGTCGACGGCGTCGGTCAAGCCAGCGCTGGCCATTTGCAGGCGATACACGTCCAGTTGCAATCGACTGGCCAATTGCGGCTTGGACCAGAGTCGCGCCATCAGACTGCGCCAGGTTGCCTTGCTCGGATAGTACTGAGCCAGAGTTTCCAGAGCCTTGGTATGGCCGGGCTCGTCGCGCAGGCGGTTGCGCGAGTCGGCCAGCAGCTTGAGCTGGATCTCTACCGGCGGCTTGCCCTGTGCCAGCGACTTGCCGATCTCTACCTCGAGCGCCTTGCTTGCGTTGCCATAGTCGCCATGGAGGTAGTAGTTCTGGCCTAGCAGTGCAATCAGCGCCGGGTCGGTGCCACCGAGTTGCTGATAGCGCCCGATGAAATCGATCGCCTTGGCGTGGTTCTTGGCGTTGGAATACATGCCAGCAATGTTGTACAGGCCGACCAGGCGATCTGCCTGCTTGAGCCAGGGGCCCTCGCTTGCGAGTTGATACTGTTGGGCCGCCATATCGGCGTCGCCGCTGAACTGCGCCAGGGCGCCCTTGACCCGGGCCAGTATGTGCTGCTCATAAGGGGTCTGATTCGGCACGGCCTCGGCAGTACCTAGCTTGTCGGCAGCGTCTTTGGCGTTTTTTTCGCCCAACAGGCGCTGTGCGTCCAGCAGCAGGTTACCCATTTCGGGCCGGACGGTAGGCGCCGCTTCCGGGGCACCGGGAGCCGAAGCAGCCGTGGCAGGCCTTGCTGCGCTGGCGGGCGTCTGCGCCAGAGCCGGCGCTGCAAACGCTGCGGCACAAAGCGCCGCACCTAGCAGCGCGCGACAGGTCAGTGTTTTTCCTTGCATCATGTTGAACTCCTTTGAAATCTTTCGGAATGGCTGGCTTCAGGGCAACAGCGTCAACTTGGCGACGCTGAGCGCCAGCCACTTCACGCCATGCCGCGGGAAATTGATTTGAGCCCGGGCGTCGTCGCCATTGCCCTCAAGGGCATTGACTGTGCCCTCGCCAAACTTGCCATGAAACACCTTGAGGCCGATGCGCAAACCGTGCAGCAAGGGCGCGCGAGGGCTTGGCGACGCAGCAAGGTCACCCTTGCGGTCAACACCGAAAGATGAGCCGCTCGGGGCAAACTCAAAGCCTCGTCCCTGCTTTCTGGGGGTGATCCACTTCAGGGCAGATTCTGGCAGCTCTTCAAGAAAGCGGCTCTTCAGGTTGTAGCGGGTCTGGCCGTGCAGCATGCGGGTCTGGGAATGGCTCAGGTACAGGCGCTTTCGCGCGCGGGTGATGGCAACGTACATGAGACGCCGCTCCTCTTCCAGGCCATCGCGGTCGCTCATCGAGTTTTCGTGCGGAAACAGCCCCTCTTCAATGCCGCTGATGAACACACAGTCAAATTCCAGGCCTTTGCTGGCATGCACGGTCATCAACTGAATGGCGTCCTGCCCGGCCTGGGCCTGGTTGTCACCCGCCTCCAGCGCCGCGTGCGTCAGAAAGGCTGCCAGCGGCGAGAGTGTTTCGCCGGTCTCGGCATCAGCGGTCAGTTCGTCCACCGGCAGCGCCACCGCCTCGCGGCCAAAGCCCTCCAGTGAAACAAAACTCTCGGCGGCGTTGACCAGTTCTTCCAGATTCTCCACCCGGTCTGCGCCTTCGCGGTCGGCCCGGTAGTGTTCGATCAAGCCGCTGTGCGAGAGCACCAGTTCGATGATTTCGCGCAGCGTCAGGCCCTGCGTCTGTTCACGCAGGACTTCAATTTTTGCCAGGAACACGCCAATATTGCTGCCGGCCCTGCCGCCGACACCGCCGACGGCATCGCTCAGCGAGCAGCCCAGCGCGCGCGCTGCATCCTGCAACTGCTCCAGACTTCGCAGGCCAATGCCGCGCGGCGGAAAATTCACGGCACGCAGAAAACTGCTGTCGTCACGTGGGTTCTCCAGCAAACGCAGGTAAGCCAGCGCATTCTTGATTTCAGCCCGTTCAAAGAAGCGCAGGCCACCATAGACCTTGTAGGGCATGGCAAGGTTGAACAAGGCCGTCTCGATCACCCGACTTTGCGCATTGCTGCGGTAGAGCACGGCAATCTCCTTGCGCTCCAGACCCGCCGCCACCAGCTGGCGCATTTCATCGACCATCCACTGCGCCTCGGCAAAGTCGCTGGCGGCCTCGAACACGCGCACCGGCTCACCCGGAGCCTGACTGGTGCGAAGGTTCTTGCCCAGGCGCTTGCTGTTATGCGCTATGAGCTCGTTGGCCGAGTCCAAAATGTTGCTGCCGCTGCGGTAATTTTCTTCCAGCTTGATCTGATGGCGCACCTTGAACTCACGCACAAAGTCAGCCATGTTGCCAACGCGCGCACCGCGAAAAGCGTAGATGCTCTGGTCATCGTCGCCCACCGCCATGACGCAGCCACTGGGCTTGAAGCTGGATTCGGCGTCCACCGAGCCGGCAGAACCGGTTCCCGAGAGCATCTTGATCCATGCGTACTGCAGCTTGTTGGTGTCCTGAAACTCGTCAATCAGGATATGCCGAAAACGCCTCTGATAGTGCTCGCGGATCGGATCGTTATCGCGTAACAGTTCAAAGCTGCGCAGCATCAGCTCGGAAAAATCGACGACACCCTCGCGCTGACACTGCTCTTCATAGAGCTGGAAAATTTCTACCTTCTTGCGCGACTCCTGATCGCGCACGTCGACCATATTGGGGCGCAGCCCGTCTTCCTTGCAGCCCGCGATGAACCACTGCATCTGCTTGGGTGGAAATCGTTCGTCGTCGAGCTGGAACTGCTTGTACAAGCGCTTGATGGCCGAGAGCTGATCTTGCGTGTCGAGAATCTGGAAGCTCTGGGGCAGGTTGGCGAGCTTGAAGTGCGAGCGCAGGAAGCGGTTGCACAAGCCATGGAAAGTGCCAATCCACATCCCGCGCACGTTGATTGGCAGCAGGCTGGACAGGCGCGTCATCATCTCCCGCGCTGCCTTGTTGGTGAATGTCACCGCCAGCACACCCGCCGGCGAAACCTGACCGGTTTGCAGCAGCCAGGCTATGCGCGTTGTCAGAACCCGGGTCTTGCCGGATCCGGCACCCGCCAGGATCAGGGCATGCTCGGGTGGCAGCGTGACGGCGGCGCGCTGCTCAGGGTTGAGACTGTGCAAGAGCGCGGAGTGCTGAACGTCATCGGACGCAATTTCTGAAAACATCAGGGCATTGTAGAAAGCCTGGCCCGCCCACCCCCAGCCACAAGGACTTCAGTAGCCCGAGTTTTTCAGTTGCACGCCAGCTTCGGTTGGCGGCGCGACAGTGGCCGAAGGCCCCGGCCCATCCAGATCGGACAGATCGAGATCGAGATCGAGATCGAAATCCAGATCCACCCTGGCAGGCGGCTCGACCGGATTTCCGAACAAATCGGCAAGCGCACTTTTTGACAATGCCGGAAAGCTTGATGCCACGGAATCGGTGTAGTCAAAATCCAGGCCGGCATGCTGGCTCGGGCGCGCCTCGGAAACTGCCGAATGCGCCGACGGGGCAGCTTCGCCTTGCGGAATCTCCGCAAGAACCAGGCTTTGCGCTACGCCATGAAGCATCATCAAGTCGCGCATCGCGGCAATATCAAAGGGCTCGCCACTACCGGCCCAGGGATCGCGAAACACACAGGCCTCAATCACTTCCAGCACCTTGAGTGTCGGCCAGTGTTCGGTGATGCTGGACAAAACTTCCGGGTAGGACTCCAGGCCCCTGCCCTCATCCCTGAAAAACGCGAACTCGGGCACCTTGCTGTTAAACAGCAAATTGAAATCCTGCGCGCACTGCTGAAAGTCAGTTTGCAGATTCATCGCATGAAGCAGTGTCAGCAAATCAAGATAAACAAACGGATTGGGCTCGTCACTTTCACTGATCTGCTGCTTCAAGAGGGCCAGCGCCCGCTCGGATTTTCCGATGGCGACGCAGTCCTCAGCCTGTGCGCGCAACGCCAATATCTCGTCTGAATTGAGACTGCGCATCAACTTGGCATGGCCCTGCTGCAGTGGCGCCGCCTTGCTGCCGCCCTGACCTGTCGCATCAGGCTGCATCAACTTGGAAAATATCGAATCCGTTAGCTGAACTGACTGGGCATCCAGCCCGTAAGCCAAGCCCTGCTCCAAAGCTTGCCGCTCGCTGTGGCTCGCCGGCGTCATCACGGCCGCGCTCGCCAGCGCGTCCGTCAGGGGCGGCTGAGCGCCAACTCGGTCACTCCAGCGGCTCTGTGCGCCCGCAACGCCCTGCCTTTGACGACGCCAAAGCCAGAACACGGCGAGCAGGCAGCAAGCCACCGCGCCGGCCAGCAGGTAGACAAGCTCACCCGAAGAACGCTGCGCCTCTGCCTGCTGCAGGCGGGTCCTGAACTCCGCCAAGGTACGCTCGTTCTTCTGAGTCGTGTCACGCAAAGCCTTCACTTCAGCTTCCAGGGTCTTCACTTTCTGGATGTTCGCCAGCGCGTCCTCCGAGGGCGCAAAGGTCATGAAGGAGTCTAGATTGGCAATCCGGTCTGACAACACATCCAGCGGGTCAAGTTTCAAGCGTGCCGCACCGACAACGCGTCCGGAGGCGCGCTTGCTGTCGGTTGCGGACACCTTGGAGGCTGCGACGGGCGGACGCATTCTTGCTGCCGGTTTGGCGTCAACGGGAAGCACGGCAAGCGGCTCAGAAGCCAGAGACAATTTGGCTTTGGTCCTTGGCAAGCGCGCCGGAGCAGTCGGCCTCGCAGCCGGCTTGGCGGGACCTGAGCTGGCAGGCACTGTTGCCGCTGCGATGATCAACGGCGCCCGGCCTGGCGGATTCGCTTCCGGCAAATCAGCGAACAGCACATAGCGACGCGACAGCTGCGGGCCGCAGGTAGAGCGCAGATTGATCGTGACCACCGGCTCATCAACCAGCGCTGTGGACAAGACCCGCACACTGGCAGTGCGGCCCGGTGCCTGCTTCTCAACCACGGTACGCACCTTGCCGCCATCCTGGCGCGCCTCGGCATGGAATACCTCAGCCTCAAAGCAGAGTGCAGGGTCATCGCCGGCCTCGATCTGTACCTGAACCAGCACATCCAGAGCCTGCCCCAACACCGCCGTACCCTGAACCGATCCTAAGGTCAGCGCCTGGCTACCCAGTGCGACGCACAGCAGGGCAAAGGTTGAGATTTTGCTTCCGAGTTTCAAAAATGCTTTCCTGAATTGAGAATATTCTCGCACGACTGGCGCCCCCGCCTTCAGCCCTTCACCTGTTGTCAGGTTTTGCCGGGAAGTGCCATCTGGGCGGCATCGAGCCGTGCTTTCAAGAACCCGCCCGAACCATAGCGCGTGACACGACTGTAAAAGCGCGTTGTCAATCTCTTGACCATGGCCGAGTATGCATCCACCAGCGTCGGCAAAAGGGTGAAGCTGTCGTAATTGACAATCACGGCCACTCGCTCGGCAGCACTATGGACCACCGGAGCCAGCAAGTCTTCGATCAGGCGCTCAACTTCGACAATATCGGACAAGGCGTCAATCGCCAGGCCTTCGCAGTTGATAAACAACAATCTGCGCTTGCTATCAAACTCGAATCGCTGGGACAGTGGGGTTGCCAGCAGACGCTCACGCAAACCCATCTTCTGTTCGGAGAACAGTGCACAGTCCATCAGCTTGAGTTGGGGGCTGATGGCAGGCCTGAAATCCATCTGCGCGAGCACATCGCGCTCCAGATCAATTCCGGGTGCGATTTCTATCAACTCCAGCGCACCGTCCGCGCCATCACCGATCAGGCGGAAGACGCAGCGCTCGGTCACGTACAGCACACGCTGCCCTCGCTTGCACGCTTCACGACCGCTGAAGGTGCGGTGCTCCACCGCCTTGACAAACTTGCGCGTCCTGCCCTCGCGCAGCACTTGCAGATTTCCACCATCGATCCGGATCTGCAGATCGTCTGCTGTGAAGGTGCCAGCAAATACGACCATCTTGGCGTTCTGACTGATGTTGATAAAGCCGCCGGCGCCGGCCAGCCGCTTGCCAAACCGGCTGACATTCAAATTACCCTGTGCGTCGGCCTGGGCCAGACCAAGCACCGCAATATCGAGTCCACCGCCGTCATAAAAATCAAATTGGTTGGGCTGATCAAGCACCGCCTGAGTGTTGACAGCGGCGCCAAAACTCATGCCGCTGGCCGGGATGCCGCCGATGACACCAGGCTCTGCCGTCAAGGTCAGCAAATCAATCAATTTTTCCTCTGTTGCCACTGCGGCGACACCCTCAGGCATGCCGATGCCAAGGTTGACGACAGCGTCGGCTCGCAGTTCCATGGCAGCGCGCCGGGCAATGACCTTGCGCTCGGTCAGCGCCGTCAGCGCCAGGGTTTCCAGCGGCACCCGAATTTCCCCCGAATAGGCCGGGTTGTATTGCTCGGCAAAGGTCTGCATGTGGTGCGCTGGATCGCTGGCGACGACCACCGCATCCACCAGCACCCCCGGCACCCGCACCTGGCGCGAGTGCAGTGTGCCACGCTGTGCCACGCGCTCGACCTGCGCGATGACGATGCCGCCCGAGTTGTGTGCCGCCATGGCGATGGCCAGCGCTTCGAGCGTCAGGGCCTCGCGCTCCATCGTCAGATTGCCATCCGGATCGGCGGTCGTGGCGCGGATGATGCCTACCGAAATCGGAAACGCCTTGTAGAAGAGATAGTCCTTGCCATCGACCTGCATCAGTCGGACCAGTTCCTCGGTGGTGCGAGCATTGATCTTGCCGCCACCGAAGCGCGGATCAACAAAAGTATCGAGCCCAACATGAGTCAGGGTGCCGGGCTTGCCAGCGGCAATGTCACGAAACAGATGCGTGATCACGCCCTGGGGCAGGTTATAGGCTTCAATCTCGTTGTCGACCGCGAGCTTTTGCAGCGCCGGCACCAGCCCCCAGTGCCCTCCCACAACGCGCTTGACCATGCCACGGTGGCCAAAGTGGTTCAGCCCGCGGGACTGGCCATCGCCTTGGCCGGCCGCATACACCAGGGTCAATTGACCCGGCACACCCACGCCGCTGTCTTGCTGACTGGCCAGAAAACGCTCTTCCAGCGCTACGGCAATGCCTTCGGCAAAGCCAACGCCGACAAAACCGCTGGTGGCGACGGTGTCGCCATCGTGGATAAGGCGGACCGCTTCCGCGGCCGACACGATCTTGTTGCTGCGGGTACCGGGTCCAACATGTTCATTGAGATTGAAATTGGTATGCACCGTCACTCCTCGCCCATGGCTCTGTCATGCTCGACATTGTGGGCCAAAAAACCTGCTGCCCGCGGGGCCGAGACGCTAAACTTGCAACATGTGCCAATTGCTTGGAATGAACAGCCGCCTGCCGGCCAGCTTGACCCTGAGTTTTACCGGGTTTTCGCAGCGCGGAGGCTGTACCGACCACCACGCCGACGGCTGGGGTATTGCCTTCTTTGAAAGCGAGGAGGCCACACCCGATCAACCCGGCAAAGGGGTACGCTACTTCGTCGACAAGCAGGGCGCATCCACCTCGCCGATGGCCAGCATGCTGCGCACCTACCCGATCAAGAGCCACAACGTGGTGGCGCACGTGCGCAAGGCGACCATAGGCGCTATTTCGCTGGAGAATTGCCATCCGTTTGTGCGCGAGTTGTGGGGGCGCTACTGGGTCTTTGCACACAACGGTGATCTGAAGGACTACAAGCCGACACTGCACGGCAGTTTCAGACCGGTCGGTAACACCGACAGTGAGCTTGCTTTTTGCTGGCTGCTGCAAGAGCTCGCCAAGTCGCATGCTGGCGTCCCGAGCGTGGCCGAGCTCACCTGCACGCTGGCCGAACTGGTGCCGCAAATCGCCCGCCACGGCACCTTCAATTTTCTGCTGAGTAATGGCCAGGCTTTATGGGCGCACGCCAGCACGCAGCTGCATTACGTGATGCGCCAGCACCCGTTCACCCAAGTGCATCTGAAAGACGACGACGTCAGCGTCGATCTGGCCGATCTGAACGGCCCGGATGACCGCCTTGCCATCATCGTCACGGAGCCGCTCACAACCAACGAAGAATGGATTGCCATGAAGCCCGGCGAACTGCAGGTGTTTGTCGACGGCGCACGCGCGGCCTGCAGTTGTTGCACGCAGCCGGCGCTGCTCAGGGTTTGAGTGAAAGCTCCAGGGCGTCCATGAACATGGCGGCGACGTCAAAACCGGTCTGATCGAAAATTTCCTGGAAACAGGTCGGACTCGTGACATTGATTTCGGTCAGACTGTCGCCAATCACGTCGAGCCCGACCAGCAACAAGCCCCGCGCAGCCAGCACCGGCCCAAGGGACTCGGCAATGAAGCGGTCGCGCTCGCTGAGAGGCTGAGCCACACCCTTGCCGCCAACAGCCAGATTGCCGCGCACCTCGCTCCCCTGCGGAATGCGCGCCAGGCTGAAGGGCACCGGCTTGCCCCCAATCACCAGCACGCGCTTGTCGCCTTGCGCAATGGCTGGCAGGAACTTCTGCACCATCAGCGTCTGCGCGCCCTCCTTGTTCAAGGTCTCGATGATGGCGCCAAGATTGAGGCCGTCCTGCCGGACGCGGAAAATGCCCATACCGCCCATGCCGTCGAGCGGTTTGAGGATGATGTCCTGGTGCTGCGCGTGAAAGCGCCTGACGTCCTGCGCCGAGCGCGTCACCAGGGTCGCTCCGATGAACTGGGGGAACTCCAGTATCGCCAGCTTTTCCGGGTGGTCGCGCAAGGCGCGCGGCTTGTTGAATACCCGGGCCCCCTCGCGCTCGGCCTGTTCCAGCAGATGGGTGGCGTAGAAAAATTCGCTGTCAAACGGCGGGTCCTTGCGCATCACGATGGCGTCGAACTCGCGCAGGGGACGCAGCCACTCGTTCTGCGTCTGGTACCAGACCTCGGCATCGCCGGTCAGCCCGATACTGCTGCCATGCGCCTGCACCAAACCACCGCAGAGCCAGGAAATGTGCTGCGGCTCACAGACCGATATCTGGTGCCCACGCGACTGCGCCGCGCGCATCATGGCGAAGCTGGTGTCCTTGTAGATCTTGAAGGAGGACAGGGGATCAGCAACAAAAAGAAGGTTCATATTTCGATCTTCGAGCCCAGTTCGACCACCGCGTTGTTGGGCAGCTTGAGAAAGTCGGCCGCTGCACTGGCGTTGTGATGCATCTGCGAGAAAAGCTTCTCACGCCACTGCGCCATGCCGCTATCGATGGTCGGAACGACCGTGTCGCGCGACAGGAAATAGCTGGTGGTCATGCTGTCAAGTTCACAGCCATGGCCCTTGATCTGCTGCAGTGCCTTCGGAATATTCGGGTCGTTCTTGAAGCCGTAGTGAATCACGACCTGCCAGCAGTCGTGTCCGAGCGATTCAATCTCGACGCGCTTGTCCAGTCCGATCCATGGCACCTCGTGGTTGCGCACGGTTACGAACAGATTGTTCTGGTGCAGCACCTTGTTGTGCTTGAGGTTGTGCAGCATCGCATTGGGCACCGTGCCAGGACCGGCGGTAAGGAATACCGCCGTCCCATCAACCCGCAGCGGCGGACTGACGAACACCGCTTCCAGAAAACTCTTGAGGTCAATGGCGTCGGCCTGCAACTTCTGGTTGAGCAGACGCCGGCCGTCCTTCCAGGTCATCATGAGCATGAAGATGACGCCGCCAATCAGCAAGGGGAACCAGCCACCATCAAAGAGCTTGAGCAGGTTGGAGGCCCAGAACGCCAGATCGACCACCAGAAAGAAACTGGTTGCGCCAACACACAGTGCCAAAGGATAGTGCCAGCTGTAGCGAATCACGAAGAAGGTCAGGATGGTCGTGATCAGCATGTCGGTGCACACCGCAATGCCGTAGGCTGCCGCCAGGTTGCTGGAGGACTTGAACATCACAACCGCCAGCACAATGGTCGCGAACAGGCCCCAGTTGACAAACGGAAGGTAAATCTGCCCGGTGTCCTTGACGCTGGTGTGCTGCACCTGCAGGCGCGGCAGATAACCCAGCTGAATGACCTGCTTGGTCACCGAGAACGCGCCCGAGATCAGTGCCTGGGACGCAATCACTGCCGCCAGCGTGGCCAGTCCGACCAGTGGCAGCAAGGCCCAGTCCGGCGCCATCATGAAGAAGGGGTTCTTGACCGCCGCCGGGTTATGCAGCAGCAAAGCACCCTGACCAAAGTAGTTGAGTGTCAACGCCGGCATGGCCACCGTAAACCAGGCCAGACGGATCGGCTTTTTGCCAAAATGGCCCATGTCAGCGTAAAGCGCCTCAGCACCGGTGACACACAGCACCACCGCGCCCAGAATGACAAAGGTGATGCCCGGGTTATTCAAGACAAAACCCAGCGCGTAATGCGGACTCAGGGCCCACAGTATTTTGGGGTCGGAAGCGATGTTGACCACCCCCAGCAAGGCAATCACCAGGAACCAGACCACCATGACCGGTCCAAAGAAGCGCCCGATGCTGGCCGTGCCGCGCTTTTGCACCATGAACAAGCCCAGCAGAATGATCAGTGCCAGTGGTACCAGGTACTTCTTGAAGGCAGGTGAGACCACCTCCAGACCTTCGACCGCACCGAGCACGGTGATCGCCGGCGTGATGACTCCATCGCCATAAAAAAGGCAGGTGCCGAAAATACCCACGAGCAGCAGCACACGCCGCAGTTGCGGCCTGTCCTTGACCGACTGCGAGGCCAGCGCCAGCATGGCCACCAGACCACCCTCGCCATTGTTGTCGGCGCGCAGCACCAGCACCACGTACTTGAGCGAGACAATGACGGTCAGGGTCCAGAAGAAGATCGACAGGATGCCGTAGATATTGTCGGCTGTGAAGGGAACATGGCCGGAGCCAAAAACCTCTTTCACGGCGTACAGCACACTGGTGCCGATGTCGCCGTAAACGACGCCAACCGCGCCCAGGGTCAGTGCGGTGAGAGATGACTTGGACGCTGCCACGGCTTCACTCCATCCTGCTGAGCAGACCCACGCAGCGCCTACGCATAGACCTCTGCATCCGGGTCGGTCGCCTCGAGTTCATAACTGGCGGCCAGCATGGCCAGGCGCGCGACCACGCCGTACATGTAAAAGCGATTCGGGGCACTGGCGCCAGGCTTGCTGCCAGGCTGCGGCAGGTGCGTGCTGTGCTCGAAGGCCAGCGGTACAAAGCTCGATCCCGGCAGATTCAGATTCTCGTCGACGCCGGTATCGGGGTGAATGCGGTAAAAGCCGCCAACCACGTAGCGATCCATCATGAACACGACGGGCTCGGCCACCGCATCGTTGATCCGCTCCCTCGTCAATACGCCTTCCTGAAGCAACACATCGTGGCTGTGCCCAAGCACCTTGCCAGCGGCCAGCCGGCCTTGCACGGTCAGGCTGAGCGCTGGCAACTCCTTGGCATCACGAACAATCACGACGCCCAGGCCGGGCGCCGCATCGTCCGTCTTGACGACGATAAAGGGCTTTTCCTTGATGCCATATTCCTTGTACTTGCGCCGAATCTTTGCCAGCAGTGCATCAGCCTGGCTGGCCAGACTCTCCAGGCCCGGGTCCTGCAGCAAATCGACGCCAACGCACTTGTCGAACATCGGGTTGATCAGCCAGTGATCGACTCCGAGCAACTTGCCCATGCGTTTGGCCACCTCTTCGTAACACTTGAAATGTTTGCTCTTGCGCCGCGTCGACCAACCCGCGTGCAAGGGCGGCAGCAGGTATTGCTCGTGAATTTCTTCCAGTATGCCGGGTACGCCAGCCGCCAGATCAGTGTTGAGCAGAATCGTGCAGGGGTCAAAATCCTTCACGCCCAGACGCCGCTTGCCGCGAAGGACCGGCTCAAGCGTCACCGTCTCGCCGTTCTCCAGCGCAAAGGCGGTTGGCTTCTTGATGGCCGGGTCGATGGAACCCATGCGCACGTTGAGACCGGCCATGTAGAAAATGCGCCGCAACTGCGCCAGACTCGACAGGTAGGAGCTACTGGTAGAGCGGTTCTCCGGAATCAGCAGCAGATTGCGCGCTTCAGGGCAGATTTTTTCGATCGCCGCCATGGCCGCCTGCACCGCCAGCGGCATCATTTCCGGGGTCAAGTGCTGCCAACCGTCAGGAAACAGGTTGGTTGCCACTGGCGCCAGCTTGAAGCCGGCATTGCGGACGTCCACCGAACTGTAAAACGGCGGTGTGTGCTCCATCCATTCAAGACGAAACCAGCGTTCGATGGCGGGCATGGAATCGAGCACACGTTGCTCGAGTTCATTGATGGGTCCGGTAAGTGCGGTGACGAGATGTGGAACCATACGGTCCTCGGAGGTAATTTTAGGGGGAAATCTGCCTGGATTTTAGGGAATCTGGACCAATCGCTACGAGGGTTCAGGCACGCAGTTCACCATTTCCCAGCACCACGTACTTGAGCGAAGTCAGGCCCTCGATACCGACCGGGCCGCGGGCGTGAAACTTGTCGGTGCTGATGCCTATTTCAGCACCCAGCCCGTACTCAAAACCGTCCGCAAAGCGGGTACTGGCATTGACCATGACGCTGGCCGAATCGACTTGCTGCAGGAAAGCCTGGGCATGCATGTGGTCACGTGTGATGATGGCGTCGGTATGGTGCGACGAATACCGGTTGATGTGGGCGATGGCCTGCTCCACACCATCAAGCAGCTTGATGCTGACCACGGGTGCCAGATATTCCTGGTACCAATCCTCTTCGCTGGCAGCTTGCCGGTCGGCACCTGGCAGCACCGTCAGCATGGCCATGCTTTGGGGATCGCAGCGCATCTGCACGCCTTTCGCGGCAAACACGGCACCGATGCGCGGCAGGAACTGCGCCGCAACGCCACGCGCTACCAGCAGGCTTTCCATCGCGTTGCAAGGGCTGTACTTTTGCGTCTTGGCGTTGTCAACCACGCGCACCGCCATCTCGATGTCACAGGGATCGTCGACATAGACATGGCAGTTGCCGTCCAGATGCTTGATGACCGGCACCCGGGCCGAGCGGCTGATGTGCTCGATCAAGCCCTTGCCGCCGCGCGGAATGATGAGGTCAATGTACTGCGGCAGGCTGATCAGCTGGTCCACCACCGCGCGATCGGTGGTTTGCACCAGTTGCACGGCATCGCCTGGCAGACCACGGTCGAGCAGCGCCTGTTGCACCAGACAGGCCAGCGCCTTGTTGGAGTCAATGGCTTCGGAGCCGCCGCGCAGGATGCAGGCATTGCCACTCTTGATCGACAGGCTGGCGGCCTCGATCGTGACATTGGGTCGGCTCTCGAAAATCATGGCGAAAACACCGATCGCAACCCGCATCTGCCCGACCCGGATACCGCTGGGCTGCTGCTTCATGCCAATGATCTCTCCGATCACGTCGGGCATCGCCGCAAGTTGCTCACAACCCTGGGCACAGGTTTCAATGTCTTTGGCACCCAATCGCAGTCGATCCACCAGCGGCGCGGACAGACCGGCTGCCTGAGCACGCGCGACGTCGCGGGCATTTTCGACCTGCAATGTCTGCACACTGGAACGCAAGAGTTCAGCCAGGCGGCGCAAGGCACTGTTCTTGCGCGCGGCCGGCATGCTGGCCATCTGCACCGAGGCCGCTCTTGCCTTGCCGCCAAGCTCCTGCGTGTAGTCCGAAATATTGAGCACCGTCATGCTTTCATTCTCTCACGAGACCGTGACGCTCAGCGCGCGCGCTGCGCTGTCGGTGGTAGTTGACATTCGTGGCACACCATGAGTGCCAGACGCTGCAAAGCCTGCCAGTTATCGAGTGGCCAGTCAGGACGCTTCAGCCCCTTGATGATGCCGTCCAGCTGATGCGCCGCCAGCAGCCAGTGGGCCAACGTAGCATCACTCAGCCGCGGCAGCACACGCTCAAACAGGCGCTCCTTGATACCCCAGACACGCTGTTCGCGCAGTGCCAGCGGTAGCGGCCGCCCGGCACCGACTGCATCCTTGACCCGTTTGAGGGCTCGAATGTCTTCGCTCAAGCTGTAATGAACCAGCACTTCGGCCTCGCCCTCGGCCTGCAAACCTTCGAGCATGCGAGCCACCCGGCGGCTCTGGCCCGCCAGCACGGCCTCCGACAGTTTGAAAACGTCGTAGCGCGCGACATTCAGTACCGCACTCTCGACCTGCTCGAAACCGAGCTCGCCGGGCGCAAACAACAAGGCCAGCTTCTGGATCTCCTGATGCGCAGCCAGCAGATTGCCCTCCACCCGGTCGGCAAAAAATTGCAGGGTGCGCTGTCCCTCTTCCCCGGCAAGCACGCGCTGGCCATGCGCCGCCAGCCGCTGCGCTATCCACTGCGGCAAGGCGTTGCGCCCGACCGACTCGACCTGCAGCGTCACACCCAGACTATCGAGCGCGCCAAACCAGGCGCTGCTCTGGGTCGCCCGGTCCAGCCGCGGCAGCAGGATCAGCGTGAGTGTGTCGTCGGAGCCGCGTGAACGCTGCGCCAACTCCGTGACAGCCTGTGCGCCTTCCTTGCCCGGCTTACCCGAAGGAATCCGCAGCTCCAGCAGCTGCTTCTCGGAAAAAAGGCTCATCGAACCACCGGCGGCGAGCACCGCACTCCAGTCGAAACGGGTGCCGCTGACGATGTGCGAACTGCGTTCGGTAAAGCCCTGGCTGCGCGCCACCGCACGGATCGCGTCGGCCGCCTCCTGGATCAGCAGCGGCTCGTCACCATGCAGGGTGTAGAGGCTCTTCAGACCTTTTTGCAGATGGGATTGGAGGTGGTTAGGGCTTAATTGCATTTGCTTTTACTTTTGTTCTTGCTTTTCCCCCACTCACTCCCCCCGCCCTCTCCCGCCCCGCCGGGCGGAAGAGG
>QYPX01000157.1 GCA_007280205.1 Comamonadaceae bacterium | reverse complement strand
GGATTGCGGGTCAAGCCCGCAATGACAATTCGACGACGCAATGACAATACGTAAGGCAATGCCACCATTTTCGAAAGCACCAATCGATAAATCAAGCGATGACTACGCACCAAACTCCCCTCCTCCAAAGCAAGCTGCCCGCTGTTGGCACCACCATCTTTACCGTCATGTCGGCGCTGGCAGCGGAGAAGAACGCCGTCAACCTGGGTCAGGGCTTTCCGGACTTTCACTGCGACCCCAAACTGGTCGATGTCGTGACCGACGCCATGAAACAGGGGCTGAACCAGTACCCGCCGATGACCGGTGTACCGGTGCTCCGCGAAGCCATCGCAGCCAAGGTGGCTGCGCTTTACGGTCGCCAGTACAACGCGGCCAGCGAGATCACCATCACCGCTGGTGCTACCCAAGCCATCATCACCATCATTCTGGCCGTCGTCCACGCGGGTGACGAGGTGATCGTGCTGGAGCCCTGCTATGACAGCTATGTGCCCAACATCGAACTGGCTGGCGGTGTCGTGGTGCGCGTGCCCTTGACACCGGGCACGTTCCGCCCGGATTTCGACAAGATCAGCGCCGCCATCACACCCAAGACCCGCGCCATCCTGATCAACTCACCGCACAACCCGAGTGGCACGGTCTGGACCCGCGAAGAAATGCTCCGCTTGCAGGAAATACTGGCTCCGACCCAGGTTCTGCTGATCAGCGACGAGGTTTATGAGCACATGGTGTTCGACGGCCAGAAGCACCAAAGCGCAGCCCTGTTTCCAGACCTGGCGGCGCGCGCCTTCATCGTCTCCAGCTTTGGCAAGACCTACCACGTGACCGGCTGGAAAGTCGGCTACGTGGCTGCGCCCGCGAGCCTGAGCGCAGAGTTTCGCAAGGTGCACCAGTTCAATGTGTTTACCGTCAATACGCCGGTGCAGTACGGACTGGCCTCTTACATGGCGGATCCGACTCCGTATCAGCAGTTGCCCGCCTTTTACCAGCGCAAGCGCGACCTGTTCCGCTCGGGCCTGGCGCGCACCCGGTTCAAGTTGCTTCCGGGCGAAGGCACGTATTTCCAGTGCGTCAATATCTCCGAGGTCAGCGACCTGAGCGAGACCGAGTTCTGCAAATGGCTCACCTCCGAGATCGGTGTTGCGGCCATACCCCTGTCGGCCTTTTACGGCGATGGTTTTGACCAGCGCGTCGTGCGTTTCTGCTTTGCCAAGAAGGACGAGACACTGAATGCGGCGTTGGCGCGATTGGCCAAGCTGTAGCAATGCTCAGGTGTTGAGCTGAGCCCAGGCTTTGTCCAGCCTTTTCACGCTCACCGGCTGCGGCGTGCGCAGTTCCTGAGCAAAGAAGCTGACGCGCAGTTCTTCCAGCAACCAACGGAACTCCTGCAGTCGCGCGTCCTGCACGCCTTTGCGCTCGGCCACCAAACGCCAGTAGCGCTGCTCCAGCGGACGCAGTTCGCCTGCCTTGGCGCCGTCGCGCGCCGGATCCGCGCGGTACTTGTCAAGTCGCGCCGTGATGGCCTTGAGGTAGCGCGCAAAGTGCTGCAGCGCGCCCCAGGGTGACTGCGTCAGAAAGCGCTTGGGCATCAGGCGCGCCAGCTGCTGCGCACAATCGGCGCTGGCTTCCTGCGCGCTCTTGCTGTCCTTGATCTTGCGCGCCGCGCTGGCATGTTCCGTCAGAATGGTGGCGGCAAGCCGTGCCACCTCGTTGGCAATCAGGGTCAGGCGTCCCCTGCCCTCATCAATGCGGCGCTTGAAGTCAAACTCGTTGGTTGGCAGCGGCTCCAGCAGAAAGGCCCGCTCCAGTGCCACGGCAATGATCTGCTCGCGCAATTCTTCCAGCGTGCCGCCGCCACTGCCGTCGGCTGTCTTGCCGACCTGGGTGTACAGGACCGCCATCTTCTGAAGATCCGGAATGTTCTTTTCCAGGTACTTGAGGGCATCCTTGATCTGCAGCGCAAACAAACGCCGCAGCCCGACGCGGTGCCGGGCGGCTGCCACATCGGGTTCATCAAAGACTTCGATCGCCACCGCCTCCACAAGGTCAATCAGGCCCGGGTAGCCAATCAGCGTCTGGCCCCCTTTTTGAATTTCAAGCAGTTCCGGCAACTCGCCAAAAGTCCAGTCGGTGTAACGCTGACCAGCTGGTGTTGCTGGCGTCGGAGTCTTTGGCACATCAGCTTGCGACGCCTTGCCCTTGGCCGGCGGTGCACCAGCAGTGGCAGGAGCCGCGGGAGTGGCATCACGCGCCATCTTCAGGCCAGCCAGCGCCTGGAAGGCACCGCGCGCCTGGGCGCCCAGTTCGGCCTTGAGCGCGCCCAGATTGCGGCCGGTCCCAAGCTGGCGCCCGTGCTCGTCCACAACCCGGAAGTTCATGAAGAAGTGCGGCGACAGCATGTCGGCCTTGATGTCGGCCCGAACCAGATCCAGCGAAGTCGCCAGCCGCACCAGTTTGAGCACCGCGTCCAGCAGCGAGCCCTGGCCGAACACCTCCGGCACATTGAGCGTCTCGGCCATCTTGCTGGCACTCTCGGGCAGCGGTACCAGGCGCGAGCGCGGACGCTGATGCAAGGTTTTCAGCAGCGCCTGAATCTTCTCCTTGAGCATGCCCGGCACCAGCCACTCGCAGCGCTCCTCCTGAACCTGATTCAAAACGAACAGTGGCACCGTCACGGTCAGGCCGTCCTTGGCATCGCCCGGCGCGTGCAGGTACTCGCAGGCGCAGTCGATGCCGCCCAGCCGCAGGGTGCGCGGAAAGGTCCGGGTCGTGATCCCAGCGGCCTCGTGGCGCATCAACTCCTCGCGTGTCAGCAGCAACAGCGCGGGCTGCTTCCTGACTTCGTCGCGGTACCAGTTCTCAAAACTGTAGGCACTGCAGACATCCTGCGGCAGTTGCTGGTCGTAGAAGGCGAAGATCAGCTCATCGTCCACCAGCACGTCCTGCCGGCGCGCCTTGTGCTCCAGGTCTTCCACCTGCCGGATGAGCTTCTGGTTGGCAGTGAGAAACGGCAACTTGGTCTCCCACTGGCCATCCACCAGCGCCTGACGGATGAAGATCTCGCGTGCGGCGTGCGGATCGACGCGGCCGAAGTTGACGCGTCGGCCGCTGTAGATCACGATGCCGTAAAGCGTAGCGCGCTCCAGCGCCACGACTTCAGCTGCTTTCTTCTCCCAGTGCGGATCAAGCAATTGCTTCTTCAGCAGGTGACCGCCGACCTGCTCCAGCCAGGGCGCGTCGATGGCGGCAATGCCGCGACCAAACAGGCGCGTGGTCTCCACCAGTTCGGCCGCCACGATCCAGCGCCCCGGTTTCTTCACCAGATGGGCGCCAGGATGCGGGTAGAACTTGATGCCGCGCGCGCCCAGGTATTCGCCCGAAGTACCTTCAGACTCCAGCTTGCAACCGATGTTGCCCAACAACCCGGCCAGCATCGACAGGTGCAATTGTTCGTAGCTTGCCGGCAGCGTGTTGAGCCGCCATTTGTGTTCAGCTACCACGGTGTGCAGCTGCGAGTGGATGTCGCGCCACTCGCGTACGCGGCGCAGGTTGACGAAGTTTTGACGCAGCAGTTGTTCGTATTGACGATTCGACAGCTTGTGCGATGCGGTAGCGCCTCCCTTGGCGTCGTTGATCCACTTCCAGAGCTTCAGGTAACCGCTGAACTCACTTTTCTCGTCATCAAACTTGGCATGCGCCTGATCGGCCTGGGTTTGCGCCTCCATCGGACGGTCGCGCACGTCCTGCACACTCAGCGCCGCCGCAATCACCAGCACTTCATCGAGTGCACCCCGGGCGCGCGCCTCCAGGATCATGCGGCCGACACGCGGGTCCAGCGGCAGTTTGGCGAGTTCCTGACCCACCGTCGTCAACTCGTTGTCATCGTCGACTGCGCCCAGTTCGGCCAGCAGTTGGTAGCCGTCGGCAATGGCGCGCGCAGAGGGGCGCTCGATGAACGGAAAGTCTTCCACCACGCCAAGGTGGAGCGCCTTCATGCGCAAAATCACACCCGCCAGCGAACTGCGCAGAATTTCCGGATCGGTAAAGCGTGGCCGTGAATCGAAATCCTTGGCCTCGTAAAGCCGGATGCAGATGCCATTGGCAACGCGGCCGCAGCGCCCGGCACGCTGGTTGGCGGAGGACTGGCTGATCGGCTCGACCAGCAGTTGCTCGACCTTGCTACGAAAACTGTAGCGTTTCAGGCGCGCGCTGCCGGCGTCGATCACGTAGCGGATCCCCGGTACGGTCAGCGAAGTCTCGGCCACATTGGTGGCCAGCACAATGCGCCGGCCGCTGTGAGCGTCAAAAATACGGTCCTGCTCGGCCTGCGAGAGCCGGGCAAACAGGGGCAGCACTTCAGCATGCCGAAACAGCGGCTGATGGCTCAGATGCTTGCGCAGATGGTCCGCCGCCTCGCGAATCTCACGCTCACCCGGCAGGAACACCAGAATGTCGCCACTGTTGTGCACATCGCGCCACAACTCATCGACGCCGTCGGCGATCGCTGAGTTCAGATCGTAGTCGCGCGATTCCTCAAACGGCCGGTAACGCTGCTCCACCGGGAACATGCGCCCCGAAACCATGATCACCGGAGCTGGAATCAAAGGCCCCCACGCTTCGCGCTGCGCGTCGTCGCTGCCCCCCGAGGGGGCGTCGTCTGGCTTGGGGCGGCCCGGCGCCAGCCTGGTCCTGGACGCAAAGTGGTCCGCAAAACGCTGGGCGTCGATGGTGGCGGAGGTCACGATGATCTTCAGGTCCGGCCGGCGCGGCAGGATCTGGCGCAGGTAACCCAGCAGAAAATCGATATTGAGGCTGCGCTCATGAGCCTCGTCGATGATCAGCGTGTCGTAGGCTTTCAGGAGCGGATCGGTCTGCGTTTCTGCCAGCAAAATGCCGTCGGTCATCAGCTTGATCGAACTGTCGCGGCTCAGCCGGTCCTGAAAGCGCACCTTGAAGCCCACCACGTCGCCCAGCGTGGTCTTCAACTCCTCGGCGATGCGCTTGGCCACACTGCTGGCGGCAATGCGGCGCGGTTGTGTGTGGCCAATCAGGCGGCCCTGGCCCGGCGGGTAATTGAGCTTGCCGCGCCCCATCGCGAGTGCAATCTTGGGCAGTTGCGTGGTCTTGCCGGAGCCGGTTTCGCCGCAGACGATGATGACCTGGTGCGCGCGCAGCGCCGCCATGATCTCGTCGCGTTTACCCGACACCGGCAGCGACTCTGGAAACTCGATTTTTAGGGGAATGTCAGACAAGAGGGAAACTTCGGTCAAAATGATCCAGACGGCAACCGCCAATTATCTGCGCAAGCACCTGCTTTAACTTCATGTCCTCCGTTTTCAATTTCACTTTCGTGCCCTGGTTTCGCTCGGTAGCTCCCTACATCCACAAGTTCCGGAATCAGACTTTTGTGGTGGGTATCGCGGGCGAGGCGATCGCTGCGGGCAAACTGCAGTACCTGGCGCAGGACCTGGCCATGATTCAGAGCATGGGCGTCAAGGTGGTGCTGGTGCATGGTTTTCGACCCCAGGTCAACGAGCAACTTGCCGCCAAGGGCCACGCCTCGCGTTACTCGCACGGCATGCGCATCACCGACAGCGTGGCGCTCGATTGTGCGCAGGAAGCCGCCGGGCAACTGCGCTACGAAATTGAGGCGGCCTTCAGCCAGGGCCTGCCCAACACACCGATGGCGGGCGCCACCGTGAGGGTGATTTCGGGCAACTTTATTACAGCGCGGCCGATCGGCATTGTGGATGGCGTGGACTTCCAGCATTCCGGCCTGGTGCGCAAGGTCGATACCGCCGGCATCCTCAAGACGCTCGATTTCGGTGCCATGGTGCTGCTCTCGCCGGTCGGCTTTTCGCCCACCGGTGAAGCCTTCAACCTGACCATGGAGGAAGTTGCCACCGAAGTGGCAACGGCATTGCAGGCCGACAAGCTGATATTTGTGACCGAGATCCCGGGCCTGCGCATGCGGCCGAACGAGCCCGAATCTGAAGACAACCCGATTGATACCGAGTTACCGCTGGACGCCGCCGAGAAACTGCTGGCCGCGCTGCCGACGGCCAGCCAACCGACCGACGCTGCGTTCTACCTGCAGCACTGCGTCAAAGCCTGCAAGAACGGGGTCGAGCGCAGCCACATCATTCCGTTTGCCGTCGACGGCGCGATCCTGCTCGAGGTCTATGTGCACGACGGCATCGGCACCATGGTGGTCGATGAAAAACTGGAGAGTCTGCGCGAAGCCACGGTCGACGACGTTGGCGGCATCCTGCAACTCATTGAGCCGTTCGAGAAGGACGGCACGCTGGTCAAGCGCAGCCGCACCGAGATCGAACGCGACGTTGGCAACTACACCGTCATCGAACACGACGGCGTGATCTTCGCCTGCGCCGCGCTCTACCCCTATGCCGAGGCACGCACCGCAGAAATGGCCGCACTGACGGTTTCACCGCAGGTGCAGGGTCAGGGTGATGGAGAGCGGGTCTTGAAGCGCATCGAGCAAAGGGCCAGGGCGGCCGGGCTGGACAGTATTTTTGTCCTGACGACCCGTACCACGCATTGGTTCCTGAAGCGTGGTTTTACCCTGGCCGACACCGACTGGCTGCCCGAGGCGCGCAAACGCAAATACAACGCAGATCGAAAAAGCCAGGTGCTGGTAAAGAAACTCAGCGGCGCTTGACTTGCAGCCAGAGCAGCGTCACGGCGAAGACAACAAAGGCGCTGAAGCAGAGAAATGACCAGTTGGCGAGGGAGCCACCAAGAAAGGTCCAGTCAATCTTGCTGCAGTCGCCGCTGCCCCGGAAAATCATGGGAATGGCGCGCTGCAGCGGAAACGTATCCACGATTCCGTAAAAATCACGGCCACAGCTCACCACTTCAGGCGGGTACCACTGCAACCAGCTCTGCCGCGCCGCCACGTAGGCACCAAAGGCAGCGCTCAGGACGAGCAGCACAGAGCCGCTGATGTGTGCAAAACGGCCCTTGCTAGCGCTCGTCAAACCAGCAACGAGGGCCACCAGAATCACGGCGTAGCGCTGCACGATGCACATGGGGCAAGGCTCCAGCCCCACCACATGCTGCAGGTACTGGCCAAAGCCGAGCATGCCAACGCAGACCAGGCACAGCAGCGCCAGCGCCGAGCGTGGCGATCTTTGCAGCCAATCCAGCAGCATCTTCAAACTCGGGGAGTCAGCTTGCGGCTTCGTCGGCCGCTTTGCACGACGGTGAACACACCGCCTGCGACTTGCCAAGTATCTTGCGCGTCACCATCAGGGAGCGCGCTCGATGCTTGCCACACAGGAAACACGACATGGTCGCGGCGCCAAAGGAGGTGGCCGCCGTGAACGGTGACCCCGAAACTTTGGACTTGTAACGCAGGCCGTCGGCCAGCATTTTTGTTTTAGTGTCAGCTTTTGCCATAGCCCGCATTTTAGCGCAGCGCACAGGGTCTGCACAAAGCTTGCTAAAGTTAAGCCCTTTACCAAGACTCGAAAAGG
This sequence comes from Comamonadaceae bacterium, assembly GCA_007280205.1. Lineage (GTDB taxonomy): Bacteria > Pseudomonadota > Gammaproteobacteria > Burkholderiales > Burkholderiaceae_C > Rhodoferax. The sequence goes on along the minus strand of QYPX01000157.1, from coordinate 3,937 downwards.
CACCACATGGCACGCATTGTCAATTGCATCAAGTACGGCAAGGAGGCTGAGGGCCTGGATTTTCCGCCCTACCCCGGCCCTTTGGGCAAACGCATTTGGGAGAGCGTCAGCAAGGCCGCGTGGCAGGAATGGCTCAAGCATCAAACCATGCTGGTCAATGAAAACCGGCTCAATCTGGCTGATATCCAGGCGCGCCAGTATCTGGCGCGGCAAATGGAAAACCACTTCTTTGGCCAGGGGGCTGACGCCGCTCAAGGCTACGTGCCACCCGCCAACTAGCAACGATCGGCGTCTGTTAGCGCGCCCCTTGCGGCATCCATCAGCATGATTCTTGTTGCCGGTTCAGCCAACCTCGATTTTGTCGTTCGTGCCTCGCACATTCCCGCACCCGGCGAAACGGTGCTGGGCAGCGAGTTCAAGACTTATCCCGGCGGCAAAGGTGCCAATCAGGCGCTGGCCTGCGCACGCGCTGGCGGTGCTGCCACCCACATGCTGCTGGCTCTCGGCGCTGACGCCTATGCGCTGCCGCTGGAAGCTTCGCTGAAGTCTGCCGGTGTTCAGCTGCACATCGTGCGGGTGAGCGATCAAGCCACTGGCACCGCCTTCATCTGCGTCGCAGAAGATGGGCAGAATGCCATCACAGTGGCGCCCGGCGCCAACTTTTTCCTGACTGCGGCTGATCTGCCGGCGCTGGCCGGTTTCAGCCACCTGCTTATGCAGCTCGAAATACCCTTGCCCACGGTCCTTGCCTACGCCCGTGCAGCGCGCTCGCAAGGCGTCAGAGTGGTTCTGAATGCGGCGCCGGCGCAAGCGCTGCCAGCCGAACTGCTGCAACTGATCGATGTGCTGGTGGTCAACCAGGGCGAACTGGAAGTACTCGCTGGTGGACCCGGCAGTCTTGCGGAGTGTCTTTCGCGCATTGAGGTGCCCTGCATCGTGGTCACGCTCGGCGAACAGGGAAGTTGCGCGCGCATCGGCAACAGCATGCTCAGCCAGGCCGCCTTCGAGGTGAACTGTATCGACAGCACCGGCGCTGGCGACACCTTTTGTGGCGTGCTGGTGGCGGCGCTAGCGCGTGGTGACGAGTGGCAGCAGGCTTTGCGGCAGGCCAGCGCGGCCGGCGCACTGGCCTGTACACGAGTCGGCGCGCAGTCCAGCATACCCACACAATCCGAGGTGAATCGTTTTCTCGCGTAGCTGATCAATTAAAATCACGCCTTCTACCTATCCCCGCAAGCCCTCTAACATGACACATATCGTCACCGAAGCCTGTATCAAGTGCAAGTTCACCGACTGCGTCGACGTCTGCCCCGTCGACTGCTTTCGCGAAGGCCCCAATTTTCTGACCATCGACCCGGACGAGTGCATCGACTGCGCCGTCTGCATTCCAGAGTGCCCGGTCAACGCCATCTACGCCGAGGAAGACGTGCCAGCCGACCAGCAGCACATGATCAAGCTCAATGCCGAGCTGGCGCTGCTGCCGAGCTGGAAAGGCATCAGCAAGCGCAAGGCGCCGCTGCCCGATGCCGACGACTGGAAGGACAAGACCGGCAAGCTCTCGCAGCTGGTCCGGTAAGAATCGGCTGTGCGCAAGCATTCATCTCCCATTGAGACCGACGCGGTTATCGTCGGCGCCGGCCCGGTCGGGCTGTTTCAGGTATTTGAACTTGGCCTGCTTGAAATCAAGGTCCATGTGGTTGACTCGCTTGGCTACCCGGGCGGCCAGTGCATTGAGCTCTACCCCGACAAGCCGATTTACGACATACCGGCGATACCGGTGTGCACCGGGCGCGAACTCACCAACAACCTGCTTGAGCAGATCAAGCCCTTCGGCGCCACCTTTCACTACGGACAGGAAATTACCGTGGTGGAGCGGCAGATTGATGGTCGCTTCTTTGTTGAAACGTCCCGCGGCACTCGCTTTCTGACCAAAACCATCTTCATCGCCGCTGGCGTGGGCGCCTTTCAGCCGCGCACGCTCAAGGTCGATGGGCTCGACAGCTTCGAGGATTCGCAGCTTTTTTACCGCGTCCGCAATCCGGACGACTTTGCCGGCAAGAACCTGGTGATTGTGGGCGGTGGCGACTCCGCCATCGACTGGGCGCTCGATTTCGTCAAAGACAGCCCCTACAAGGCCGAGAGCGTGATCCTGGTGCACCGGCGCGACGGTTTCAAGGCCGTGCCCGCCAACGTAGCCAAAATGCATGAGTTGTGTGACGCGCTCGAGATGCAGTTCATGATCGGCCAGGTCTCCGGCTATGAAGAGAAAGACGGCGTACTGACCCATGTGAAAGTGACCGGTGCCGATGGCGTAACCCGCCTGGTACCGCTGGACGCCATGCTGGTGTTTTTTGGCCTCTCACCCAAGCTCGGACCGATCGCCGACTGGGGGCTGGACATTGAGCGCAAGCAGCTCAAGGTCGATACCGAGAAGTTTTCTACCAGCGAGCCCGGCATTTTTGCGGTAGGCGACATCAACATCTACCCCGGCAAGAAGAAGCTGATTTTGAGCGGCTTTCACGAATGCGCGCTGGCCGCCTACGGCGCCATGTCCATCATCACGCCAGAGAAGAAAGTCTTTTTGCAGTACACCACCACCAGCCCCAAGCTGCACAAGGTGCTGGGGGTTGAAACACCAGAGTTCGACTGAGCCGAATCTGAACTTTTTGCCGCTATAATTCGCGGCTTGTTCCTCGATAGCTCAGTTGGTAGAGCGCCGGACTGTTAAGTCCGCGGCATCAGACAAATCCCCATTTTTACTACCAAAATGTCGTTTTAAATCAACGACTTGCAGCACACTGCTACCCTAAAATATCAATTACACGGTCATTACACGAATAATTGGCCTGCCACTAGCTACTTTTGTGCAGTTACATAATGTAACTCGCCCCCGCCATAGCACTCGCCCCCACTGGGCGGACACCGCGCATGTCCTCCGTGCGCTCCATTTGGTTTTGACAAAAGTCACACGCATGGGTCTTTTCTGGCGCACTTGCTGACTGCTTTTACGTGCTTTCAGCACTGTTGCATTTGAACATCCTAGAGCTTCAAACGCAGCGGCCATTCGCGCTTGCAGCTTTGGCAAAAAAAATTTCTCACCCCCTGCAAGCTGACCGGCCTTCTTTGCCCCTTCATAAAAGAATTTAGTCAACCAAAACACCGCCAGACTTTCGGGACTTGGCTCCACTGCGGTTGTCCTATCCAGCATCTGAAAACAAACTGCGCTCATGCAAGGAGCACAGAAATTGACAGATGCAAATATTCCATTAACCAAACGCGAACGCTTGTTCGGCCACTGACATGCAAACCATGTCAGATGCACAACTGAGCACACGTGATGTCGCAAGCCGACTTGGCATCTCCACCAGCGATCTGGCTGAACTGCGTCTTAAAACGGGCGAGTTGCCCATTGAGCAAGATGGCCTGAAGCTTTTTTATAGCGCCGAAAATATTCAAGCGTTCGAGCGCAGCGAAGCACTCAAAGTCATGGAACGCGTGCTTGCAAGCCAATCGCCCCTTGCAACACTCACGCGCATGGCTCAAGTCAGTGGACTGACACGGCTCTACATCGCAGGGCAATTAGTTGCGCCCACAAGCGAAAATCCAACACAGTCATCCACCCTTGACCTTCCAGCTGCGCTAAAGCGAAAACAAACCGAGTCGCCTGACGGTTTGTTGACCAATGACACGCACAAGGGTCAAGCACTGCCAGCACTGGCGCATGTGCCCACTTGGTATTTGGTGCATACCAAATCAAGACAAGAGCAAACGGCGATTGAAAATCTCCAGCGCCAGGGATACAGCTGCTTCATGCCCACCCTCATGGTGCAAAAGATTCAGCGCTCACAAATGAGGCTGACCTCTGAGCCCATGTTCCCTCGGTACGTGTTTGTCGCTGGCGACGCATTTTTCAAAACTAAGGGCTCTTCCCCCATCC
>QYPX01000253.1 GCA_007280205.1 Comamonadaceae bacterium | reverse complement strand
TCCGGCAATTTCTTTGATTCTCACGGGCGGCTACAGCCAGCTCTCCAGCGATCCGGCCAGCTACCGCCTGAGCGGCTTTCAGTTGCCTGCGGGATCCGAGGTGGGCCCGGGTCAAAGAGGCTTTGCGCTGGGCGAATCCGAGCTCGGGCTCACGGCCAGCATCGACCCCTGGTGGCGTGGCACCCTCAATCTGGCGCTGCATTCCGACGATGCCGTCTCCGTCGAAGAAGGCTTTGTCCAGACCACTGCGCTGGGTCATGGGCTGGCATTGAAGGCGGGTCGCTTTTTCTCTGGCGTTGGCTACCTGAACTCGCACCACGCCCATGCCTGGGACTTTGTTGACAACCCGCTGGCCTACCAGGCCCTGCTGGGCACGCAGTACAGCGACGACGGCCTGCAACTGCGCTGGCTGGCACCGACCGATCAGTACATCGAGCTGGGCGCGGAACTGGGGCGCGGGCGCAGCTTTCCGGGCAGCGACAGCGACGCCAATGGCGCCGGCATGAGGGCACTGACGCTGCATACCGGTGGCGATCTGGGCGACAGTCACAACTGGCGCGCCGGCTTGTCCTGGCTCTCAGCCAAGGCCAGCGATCAGGCCCTGATGGCAACGGACTCCAGCGACAGCATGGTGAGCAACGCCTTTAGTGGCAACACGCGGGTCTGGGTGCTTGATGGCGTCTGGAAGTGGGCGCCCAGCGGCAACGCGACGCACACCAGCTTCAAGTTGCAGGGCGAGTACCTGCACAGCACGCGCAGCGGCAGTCTGACTTACGACCTCAATGGCCTGAATCTGACGGACGCCTACCGCGCCGTGCAGTCGGGCTGGTACCTGCAAGGCATCTACCAGTTCATGCCGGGCTGGCGCGTTGGTCTGCGCAGTGAGCGTCTGAACCCGGGAACGCCGGACTACGCCAGCAACGCCGCCTGGCTTTCGGGCACCGCCTATCAGCCGAGCAAGACGACGCTGATGTTTGATTTCACACCGAGCGAGTTCTCGCGTCTGCGCCTGCAACTGGCGCAGGACAGGTCCAGAGAAGGCGTGACCGACAGGCAGATCTTTCTGCAGTACCAGATGAGCCTGGGTGCGCACGGTGGCCACAGCTATTGAAGTCCATGAATTCGAGGAACACATCCATGATGAATCAGAAAACAGTCTCCCGCGTACTGCTTGCAAGTCTGCTCGTGTTGACGCTGCCGGCCCAAGCCGCGCTGCGGGTCTTTGCCTGCGAACCCGAATGGGGCGCGCTGGCGCAGGAGCTCGGCGGCAAGCTGGTCGAGGTGTCGGTTGCCACCAGCGCCCTGCAAGACCCGCATCAAATCCAGGCCAAGCCGAGTCTGATCGCGCGCGCCCGCAACGCCGATCTGGTGCTTTGCACCGGTGCCGAGCTTGAAGTTGGCTGGTTGCCGCTGTTGTTGCAACAGTCCGGCAACGCCAAGGTTCAGGCCGGGCAGAGCGGCAACTTTGCGGCGGCAGACTTTGTTCGCAAGCTTGATGTGCCGCGCCAGCTGGACCGCTCGCAGGGCGACGTGCATGCGGCCGGTAACCCGCATATCCAGACCGACCCGCGCAATATCGCGTTGGTGGCAACGGCGCTGGGTGCGCGTCTGGCGCAGCTGGACCCGGCCAACGCCGGCCAGTATGCACAACGGCTGGCCGATTTCTCGCAGCGCTGGCAGCAGGCGATCGTGCGCTGGAGCGCGCAGGCGGCGCCGCTCAAGGGCGCAGCCGTGGTGTCGCAGCACAAGGGTTTTGTCTATCTTTACGACTGGTTGAGCCTGAAAGAAGTGGCGGTGCTGGAGCCCAAGCCCGGCGTCGAGCCCAGCGCCTCGCATCTGCAGGCGGTGCTGGCCTCGCTGAAGAACACGCCGGCGCGCATGACGCTGTACTCGGCGTACCAGAGTTCCAAGCCGGCCGAGTGGCTTAGCACCAACGCCGGTGTGCCGGCCGTCAAGATCCCGTTCACGGTAGGTGGCACCGACGAGGCAAAAGACCTGTTCAGCCTGTTCGACGACACGCTGGCGCGCTTGCTGGCAGCGGGCGCCAAGCGATGAACTGGCAGGCGCTGGACTGGGGCATTCTTGGCCCGGCGTTGATCGCCGGGCTGTTGGTGCTGGCCACCCACGTGCCGCTGGGCAGCCAGGTGTTGGCGCGCGGCATTGTTTTCATCGACCTCGCGATTGCCCAGATCGCCGGGCTTGGCGTCATCGGCGCAGACGCGTTGGGCCTGCCCGAAGGCGGTGTTGCGGTGCAGGTGGCCGCAGTCACTGCCGCCCTGCTCGGCGCCTGGCTATTGACCTGGACCGAACGGCGCGCGCCGCAGCAACAGGAGGCGCTGATTGGCGTCATGTTCATTCTGGCGGCTTGCGCCGGCATCCTGCTGCTCGCAGGCAACCCGCACGGGGGCGAGCACCTGAAAGAGCTTCTGGTCGGGCAGATTCTGTGGGTCAACACGACGCAGTTGCTGTGGCTCGCAGGCGTCACCGCCCTGCTCTTGCTGGCACTCTGGCAGGGCTGGGTGCAGCGCCTCGGGCGTTTCGGTTTTTACGCCGCCTTCGCGCTCGCCGTCACGGCTTCAGTCCAGTTGGTGGGGGTTTACCTGGTGTTCTCGAGCCTCATCATTCCAGCGCTGGCAACGCGCCAGTTGGAAGGACGGCGTCGCCACTTCACGGCCTATGCCATTGGCGCCCTGGGCTATGCCAGCGGCTTGACCTTGTCAGCGCTGGTTGACCTGCCTTCGGGTGCCGTGATTGTCTGGACGCTGGCGGCGTGGGCGCTGGCGCTTAGCCGGTTTCTGGGCTCACCTACACCCAAGTGAAAAGGCTCGTCTACTCAGGCTGCTTTCAGGTACATGTCGATGTGCATTGTTGAAAAGGGGCACACCACTCCGCCGCTCTCGGTGCGCTCAAGCAGGCCCAACTCGGCCAGCGTTGTCACATCTTCGTGCACTCGTTTCACGTCGCGCTTGACCAATCGAGCCAGTTCCCGCACAGACACTTCACCCCTGCCCTGGCAGGCCCGCACAACTTCCCAGCGCTTTTCAGACAACTGGCCAAAGAAATCACCTGGGCTTTCGAAGTTCAAAACCTCACCCTGGTAGTTGCCAGCTTTGGCCGCACGGCCCGCTGCGCGCAAGGCGCCCTGCCAGTCGGCTTGCATCGTGATGGTGAGGTAACGATCGGTCATGGTGTTCTCCGGGCGGTGACGGCCGCAATAAAGTCTTCAACCAACTGCTCGACGCTGACAAATGCGTAGGGCTGTTCCTGCCCGTCCAGATGGCAGTGATCGCCCTTACCGCGCTCATTGTCAAAGCCAACAATGCGCAGCCCATTTCGGGCGTACACGGCGCGGTATTTGTAGCCGTGTTCTGTGGGAGGCACTGGTGCCGGCACTTTCCAGATCACCAGTTCAATCACACCACCGTCTGGCGTGACGTTCCTGAATCGGGTAACCAAATGGGCTTGCATGTTGGCAATTATGCCAACAAAAAGTTTAGGGGGCAACCGCTACGGTTCGTCAAGTCGTTGCGACGGCCGCACCACTGGCGTCGAATACGCCATCAAACAGCACCGAGCTCAGGTAACGCTCGCCGGAATCGGGCAGGACCACGACGATGGTCTTGCCCGCGTTTTCAGGCCGTTTGGCCAGGCGCACCGCCACCGCAGCGGCAGCGCCGCAGGAGATGCCCGACAGAATGCCTTCTTCACGGGCCAGCCGCCGCGCAAACTCCACCGCCTCTTCGTTGCTGACCTGTTCAATCTGATCGACCAGCGCGAGGTCCAGCACATCGGGCACAAAGCCGGCGCCAATGCCCTGGATCTTGTGCGGTCCGGGTTTGACTTCTTCGCCGGCGCGCGTTTGCGTCAGCACCGGGCTGGCGGTCGGCTCCACCGCCACCGAAGTGATGGCCTTGCCCCTGGTCTTTTTGATGTAGCGCGAGATACCGGTGATGGTGCCGCCGGTGCCTACGCCAGAGACCAGGATGTCAATCTTGCCCTCGGTATCGTCCCAGATCTCGGGTCCGGTGGTGGCCTCGTGAATCGCCGGATTTGCCGGATTCTTGAACTGCTGCAGCAGCACGTACTTGGGGTCGCTGGCAGCAATTTCTTCGGCTTTGGCGATGGCGCCCTTCATGCCCTTGGCGCCTTCGGTCAGCACCAGTTTGGCACCGTAGGCCAACAGCAGCTTGCGCCGCTCAATGCTCATGGTCTCGGGCATGGTCAGTGTGATCGGGATGCCTCGTGCGGCGGCCACAAAGGCCAGTGCAATACCGGTATTGCCGCTGGTCGGCTCGACCAGTTCCTTGCCGGCGCCGAGCACGCCGCGCTTCTCGGCGTCCCAGATCAGCGCCGCGCCAATGCGGCACTTGACCGAGTAGGCCGGGTTGCGACCCTCGATCTTGGCCAGCACGGTGGCGCCAGCGCCATCGGTGATTCGGTTGAGCTTGACCAGCGGCGTGCGGCCAATGGTGAGTGAGTTGTCGGCGTAGATGTGGGGCATGATGGTCCTTGTTTCGTGTCTCTTCGATCAGAACCCGACTCTAATGGCGCTTGAGGGAATCTCAAACGACTTAATTTTTAGTTCTAAATAACGAGAACCGTCTAAAGCCATGGCCTTGCTTGGCATGCAAGACGCAGGCATTCGATGTGTGGCCACCCTCCTTGATTAATTATCTATTGGTTTATCTATTGCTTATTTCACTAAAATCATTTAAAAACAGTCACTTGCAAAAAAGTATCTATTAATGAATGGTTCTTCGTCCGACACCGTTGCGTTGACGGTTCAGTTGCGTTCGCTGCTGGCCGAGCGTGGACCGTTGACGGCGCAGCAGCTGCAAACAGCCACCGGCAAGAGCCAGCCCAGTGTTTCGCTGGCGCTGGGCAAGTTGGGGCAGGAGGTCTGCAAAATGGGAGCCGCGCGCAGCACACGCTACGCGCTGACGCAGCCAATTCTTGGACTGGACGCGCGTCAACCGATTCATCTGGCCACGCCCCATGCCGACCAGGGCCGCTTCGGCGCGCTCACGCTCCTGGCGGGTGAGCAGGTTTTTGCGCAGGGTCCGCGCAAGAGCGAATGGTTGACCGTGGGCGCCTTGCCGTGGTGGCTGTCAAGCTTGCGCCCACAGGGGTTTTTGGGGCGTCAATTCACCCGGCTGCGGCCGGATTTCGCGCCGGATCCCGACCGATGGAGCGTGAGCCAAGTCCTGTACATCGCCGCCAATCATTTCTCTGATCCGCCGGGTGCTTTTTCTCTTGGCACGCACGGGCAGCCTTCGGACATGGCCCTTGCCAGCCAGGTGATTACGCAAGCCGGTCGTAGCGATGCATTTGACCAACTGGCCGATGCCTTGGTCCAAGGGCTGCCCACCGGGTCCTCCGCCGGTGGCGAACAACCCAAATTCATCTGTCGTGTGCGCGATGAGGCGGATGCGCTGCAGGCAGACCGCCAGGTCATTGTCAAATATTCACCGCCGCGCGGCACCCCGTTTGGCGAGCGCTGGCATGATCTATTGCATCTGGAGCATCTGGCCAATCAGGTCTTGCGTGACCAGGGAATTGCCAGTGCCCAGACTGAAGTGGTTCAGACGCCGCGCCGCACCTTCTTGCAATCGACTCGCTTCGACCGCGACGGCGTATCCGGCAAGCGCCACGTGGTCGCCGCGTCGGCCCTGCACGACGCCTTTGTGCGCGCGCCCCGGCGCCACTGGGTTGCCAGCTGCGAGGCGCTGGCCGCGCAAAAAATGCTGGCGCCAGAGCACCTTGCCAGCGTCGCCAGTGTCTATTGCTTTGGCCAGTTCATTGGCAATACCGACATGCATTTTGGCAACCTGTCCTTTTTTGTGGACGACGTCACCCGGCCCGTGTTGCTGCCAACGCCGGTCTACGACATGCTGCCGATGCAGTGGCGCCCCGGCATTCACGATGGTGCTCTGGATCTGACACCGCTGCAGCCCCCCGTGCCGCTGGATGGTTTCGATGCGCAGGCGCTGCAGGCAAGGCAATGGGCGATTGACTTCTGGCAGCGGGCTGCCGGTTTGCCGGAGCTGAGCCCACCCTTTCGAGCGCTGGCAGGCATCAACGCCGGGCGACTCATCAGCAATTTTGCGATGTTATAAACCGTCACAAGCATGACCCACAAACTGATTACCCTCGAAGCCGCTGTGCAGCGCTACACGTACGACGGCATGCAGTACGCCAGTGGCGCAGCGCTGCCGGTGGGCTCCGACGCCATCGTCTTTGGCCGCGAGTTGCTGCGCCAGCAGCGCCGGCAGCTGCACGCGATCTTTCATTGCAACACGCAGCAGCTCAATCTGCTCGCCGCCGCCGGTGCCGTCAGCGTGGCCGAATGCGGCTTTACCGGTCTGGAGGGGTTTGGCTTTGCCAACGGCCTGCGTCGCGCAGTGGAGAGTGGCGCCATGCTGCTGGAGGACTACTCCAACCTGTCCTTGCCGCTGCGCCTGCTCGGTGGTGCCTTCAACTGGCCTTTTGTGCCGGTCACGTCCAACATCGGCTCCGACTTGCAGCACCTTAGCGCTCAGACGCCGGGCGAATACCCGACGCAGCGCAAGATTCCTGAGGTGGTGGACCCGTTCAGCGGGCGCGTCGTCGGTGCCCTCTCGCCATTGCGCCCCGATCTGGCCGCGATCCACGTCACCATGGCCGACGTGGAGGGCAATGCCATCATGCTGGGCACGGAATGGAGCCGCTTCGAACTCTCGCGAGCTGCCAAACAAGTGGTGCTGTTGGCCGATCACATTGTGGACGGCGCCTGCATCCGCCAGTACCCGAACCTGGCGCGCATACCGGGCCTGCTGGTGGAGGCGGTTGTGTACTGGCCCTTCACCGCCTGGCCACAAGCTTCCTGCGGCGTGCACGACAGCGACGACGCGCACATGAAGGCCATGAACGAGGCGCTGGCCACCGCCGAGGGCACGGCGCGTTACCTCGATGAGTTTGTCTATTCCTGGCGCAGCCGCGACGAGTACCTGGATCTGATTGGCCGCGACCTGATCGAAACACTTCGCCAGGGGCCGACCTCTTTTCTGCTCGACCCCTATCGCCAGTGGATCCTGCCGGATGCAGAGATCGACGCGCTGACCGCCGCCGGAGCCAGCGCATGAACTACACGCGCCAGGAAATGATGGCGATTGCCACCGGCCGCGAAATCCGCGACGGCGAACTGGCGATCTTCGGCGTGGGTCTGTCGATGCTGGCGGGCTACTTTGCGCAAGCCTGCCACGCACCGCGCGTGCGCGCTATGACCGAAGGCGGCATTTACGGCTCGACACCCATCGGCGGTCTGCCCTGGGGCATCGAGTGCAACCGCATCTCGGCCAACGCCACCAGCTTCACCAACGGGCTGGATGCGTTGGGCTTCATGGTGGCCTCGGGGCGCTGCGATGTAGGCATCATTGGCGCCGCGCAGGTCGACCGGTTCGGCAACGTCAACACCACCGCCATCTGGAGCCACCCCGACCGCAAACACCTGGAGCCACCCAAAACACGCCTGACCGGCAGCGGCGGCGCCAATGACATTGCCTGCGGTGCCAAGCGCGTCGTCATCATGGCCACGCACGAGAAGAAGCGCTTTGCCGAGCGCGTTGATTACATCTCCTCTCCAGGGTATCTGGAAGGTGGCACGGCACGCGAGCACTACGGCTTTGTCGGCGGCGGGCCCTGCGCCATCGTCACCACACTGGGCATTCTGCGGCCGGATCCGCAGAGCAAGGAATTCCTGCTCGATGGCTGGTTTGCCTTTTCCAGCCCGCAGGAGATCCGGGAACACACCGGCTGGGAGCTGCGCACGGCCGCGCACGCAGCCCTGATTGCGGAGCCCAGCGAGGCTGAACTTGCCGCGCTGCGCAAGGTGGATGTGACCGGGATGTTGCGGCGTGGGTAGCCGCCTGCACCCCAATGGTAAGCTGGGCCTGGCCTGGTCTTCAACACTTAGATGAAAGAAGCAACGATGTCTGATGTTCCTGTCTTCGTCCTGGCCAATCTGGTGGTGCAGGATGCCGCCGAGTACCGCAAATACGAAAAGGGATTCTTCCCGATACTCAAACGCCATGGCGGCGAGTTCGTCACTTACGATGACAAGCCGCATACTTTTGAAGGCTCCACGCCGCGCCCCGGACGCGTCATCATTTTCAAGTTTCCATCCGAAGAGCAGGCGCGGCAATGGTATGCCGACCCCGAGTACCAGGCCCTGTCGGAGCACCGCCGTGCCGGTGCTCCGCTGGAGTTTCTGACCATGGTGCGGGGCATGGCGCCGCGCGCATGAACACTGCAGCTCATCGCTCTGCAGAGGCGACGCATCCTCACATCCTGTGGGGCACGCCGCACTCGCTCTACACAGGCAAAGCGCGTTCCTGCCTGATCAAGAAAGGGCTGGCCTTCCTGGAGCGCTGTCCCTCGCACCCGGACTACAAAGCGCGCGTGCGCCCGGCGGTCGGGCTGGTGACTTTTCCGGTGCTCGAAACGCCGGAGGGTCAATTCATCCAGGACTCCACCGACATCGTCACTTACCTGGACGCGCTCGACAACGGCGCGCCCGCCAGGTCGATGACGCCGGCCACACCGGTGCAACTGGCGGTGGCAAGACTGGTCGATGGCTTTGGCCTCGAAGGCATGTTGCAGGTCGCCATGCACTACCGCTGGAGCTACCGCGACGAGCAGGAACTGTTCTTGCAGACCGAGTTTGGGCGTGGACTCTATGCTGGCGCGGACCGCGAAGCACGGCGTGCCGCCGGCCGGCGCGTCATGGAATTTTTCAGTTCCACGCTGCCCGCACTCGGGATCACGCCGCAGACGATTCCCGTCATTGAGGCTGCCTACGCAGAACTGCTGGAAGCGCTTGACCTTCACTTCCAGAGCTACCCCTATGTGCTGGGCTGGCGCGTCAGCATGGCCGATCTGGGCCTGATTGCGCCGATGTACGCGCACCTCGGGCGTGATCCTTACCCCACAGCGCTGATGAAGAAGCGCGCGCCCAACGTTGCTCGCTGGGTCGAGCGCATGCAGCTGCCCAACACACCGGATGGTGAATATGCAGCGCACGTTGCCGACTGGCTGCCCGATGACGCCATTCCTGCCACACTGGAGCCGGTGCTGGCCTTGATGTTCAAGGACTGGGGGCCGCAGCTGGTCGCCGATGCTGCCTGCTACCAGCAATGGCTGGAGGCACATCCTGACCTGGAGGCAGGGCACTTGATAAACAGGAGCGATAGCCGATTGGTGCATCCGACACTGGGCATGGTGAGCTACCCATGGCGCGGTGTGCAGGTGCAACGCGCCAGCGCCATGCATGGTCTGTGGCTGTTTCAAATGGCGCAAAGCGCGGTGAAAGCAATGCCAGCGGATGCTCGTTTGCCATTTGACGCATTGATGCAGCGCACTGCGGGCCAGAATGTGCTGGCCTTGCGCCTGTCGCGGCCAATGGAACGCCGCAGCAACGTGCTGGTTCTTCAGTAGCAGCGCCGGCCAAGTCAACTATCATCAAGCAGATTGTTTTGAGGACCTGATATGAAGACCAAGATCACTGAACTGTTCGGCATCCAGCACCCCATCATTCAGGGCGGCATGCATTTTGTCGGGCTGGCCGAACTGGCCGCCGCCGTCTCCAACGCGGGCGGACTCGGTCTGATCACGGGCCTGACGCTGCGCACGCCGGAGTTGCTGGCCAAAGAGATTGCGCGCTGTCGCGCCATGACCGACAAACCCTTTGGCGTCAACCTCACTTTTTTGCCAATGGTGAGTTCACCCGATTACCCTGGCTACATCCGCGCCATCATCGACGGTGGCGTCAAGGCGGTGGAGACAGCCGGCAACAACCCGCAGAAATGGATGCCGATTCTGCATGAAGCCGGCATCAAGGTGATTCACAAGTGCACCTCGGTGCGCCATGCGCTCAAGGCCGAAGCGATTGGCTGCGACGCCGTCAGCGTCGATGGTTTTGAATGCGGTGGCCATCCGGGTGAAGACGACGTGCCCAACTTCATCCTGCTGCCGCGTGCGGCCGAGTCCTTGAAGATTCCTTTTGTCGCCTCCGGCGGCATGGCCGATGGCCGCTCGCTGGTAGCCGCGCTGTCGCTCGGCGCGGACGGCATGAACATGGGCACACGCTTCATCGCTACCAAAGAGGCGCCGGTGCACGAAAACGTCAAGCAGGCCATCGTGGCTGCCAGCGAACTCGATACGCGCCTGGTGATGCGCCCGCTGCGCAATACCGAGCGCGTGCTGCACAACGCGGCGACCGATCGTCTGCTGGCCAAGGAGCGGACCCTGGGCGCCAACCTCAAATTTGACGACATCATGGAAGAGGTAGCTGGCGTCTATCCGCGCATCATGCAGCAGGGCGATATGGAAGCGGGTGTCTGGTCCTGCGGCATGGTGGCCGGACTGATCCATGACATCCCCAGCGTCAAGGAGCTGATTGACCGCATCATGGCGCAAGCCGATGAGATCATCCGCCAGCGTCTGAGCGGCATGGTTGATGCCTGAGCGTATTGGTGCGCGCTTTGAAATTACCTGGACCTTGTGCTCGGTTCTGGACATGCATTGCTCTGGCTCTTGGCTCGAGCGCGATGGCAGCCGGGGCAGCGCCCACAAGCGTCTTTGTTGAGGAGCTCACCTCGCCGGAGTTGAAGGAAAGGGTCGCCTCTGGCACGACGACCGTGCTGATTCCGATCGGTGGGACTGAGCAAAACGGCCCTCACATGGCCATTGGGAAACACAATGTGCGCGTCAAATTTCTGGCCGGACAGATTGCGCAGCGTTTGGGTAACGCGGTCGTGGCCCCCGTCATTGCCTATGTGCCTGAAGGTGCCATCTCTCCGCCTGCGTCGCACATGCGCTTCAGCGGAACCATTTCGATACCGGAGTCAACGTTTGAAAGTATGCTGGAGTCAAGCGCCAACAGTTTCCGGCAGCACGGATTTCATGATGTCATCTTCCTTGGTGACCATGGGGGATACCAAAGGAACGAAGTCAGCGCGGCCAACAGAATCAACAAAAAGTTGGGCTCAACCGCCAGTTTTCGTGCGTACGCCCTGACGGCGTTTTATGAATCCGCGCAGGCTCCATTCACTCAGGTCTTGAGAAGCAAGGGCTTCACTGATGCGCAGATTGGTAGCCATGCGGGACTGTCCGACACTTCATTGACTCTGGCGATAGACAAGTCACTGGTTCGTACGGATTTGTTGGCTGAGGGCTTCAAGACAGGTCAGGCCAGTGGGGTGACTGGTGACCCGAGACAGTCCTCGCCTGAATTGGGCAAAATCGGCGTTCAGATCATTGTGGACAGGTCGGTCCAGGCGATCCAGGAAGCCATCAGGCAACGGAAAAATCCATGAAACTCAATCCCAAATATCAGTGTCTGATTGCCAGCGCTGCGGTCTTGATCCCAAGCGCCATGGCGGGTGCTTCGGGTGCCACGGTCAGCACTGTCGGTGGCATGCCGCCGGTTGTCGATTCCGGGAATCTGTATAGCGAGACAAAGATCGACCAACTCGAGCCAGAGGTCAAGCATGATCTGCAGCGCGTTTATGTGCCCAACCTCAGGTCGAATGATGTCTCGGTGATTGACCCCAAGACCTTGAAAGTCATTGATCGGTTCAAGGTGGGGCGCTCGCCGCAGCACGTTGTTCCCTCCTGGGATTTGCGGACGCTTTGGGTGGCCAACAACGCAGAACGCGGAAACGATGGAAGTTTGACGCCGATCGATCCCCGCACGGGCAAGCCTGGCAAGGCGATTGCGGTCGATGACCCGTACAACCTGTATTTCAGCCCTGACGGGCGTTCGGCCATCGTTGTTGCCGAGGCCAAACGGCGCTTGGACTTCAGGGACCCCAAGACGCTGGCCTTGCAGTACTCCATTCAGACGCCTAACTGTGGCGGGCTTAACCACGGCGATTTTTCAATCGATGGTCGTTACGCCATTTTTACCTGCGAGTTCGCCGGGACCATTGTCAAGATTGATCTGATCAACAAGAGTCTGATGGGCTACCTGAAGCTGACGGTGCCCAAGACGCGGTTCAAGGACAGCGTCCCGTCGCCCAATCCCCTGGAGACCGAGATTTGCACGGTCTCCAAGGGCATGCCGCAGGACATCAGAATCTCGCCAAACGGCAAATTGTTTTACGTCGCTGACATGGCCGTCGACGGTGTTCACATCATTGATGGGGAAAGCTTCAAGGAAGTGGCCTTCGTTGTGACCGGCGTGGCGCCGCACGGTCTGTATCCCAGTCGCGATGGAAAAGTTCTCTTTGTTGCGAATCGGGGATCACATTCCATTCATGGCAAAAAGAAGGGCCCGGGGAGTGTCACCGTCATCGACTTTGCCAGCAACAAGCCCATCGTCAATTGGCCCGTTCCAGGCGGCGGCAGTCCGGATATGGGGAACGTGAGCAATGACGGCAAATGGCTCTGGTTGTCCGGAAGGTTTGATGATGTGGTCTACCGATTTGATACCAGCAATGGCAAGGTGGATCAAATCAAGGTGGGGCAGGAGCCGCATGGCCTGACCGTCTGGCCGCAGCCCGGGCGTTACTCCCTGGGGCACACCGGAAATTTGCGCTGACCAGCGTTTGACCAAAGGCAGCCCCTGCCGGATCCTCTATCACTTCCTATGCCAGCCACCTCCAACACATCACTGCTTGAATTGCGCAATCTGACTTTCGGGTACGGGGAGCAGGCCGTCTTGCAGGATGTATCGCTTCAGATACCGCGTGGCAAAGTCACAGCACTGGTAGGCCCGATGGGCGGTGGCAAGACGACGACGCTGCGTTTGATGGGTGGCCAGTACCGCGCGCGGTCGGGGCAGCTGCTGTTTGACGGGCAAGATATTGGCACCATGAACCAGAAACAACTCTTTGCCGTCAGACGGCGCATGGGGATATTGTTTCAGTTTGCAGCCCTGTTTGCCGACATGAGTGTTTTTGAGAATGTTGCGTTCCCCTTGCGTGAACATACGGATCTGCCTGAGTCGCTGATTCGCGACATCGTCTTGATGAAACTCAATGCGGTGGGCCTGCGAAACGCCCGCGATCTGATGCCCAGTGAGGTCTCGGGTGGTATGGCCAAGCGTATTGGAATAGCGCGCGCGATAGCGCTGGACCCGGAATTCCTGATGTACGACGAGCCCTTTTCCGGTCTGGACCCGATTTCAGTTCTGGTCACGGCGCGCCTGATTCGGCAACTCAATGATTCCATGGGGCTGACCAGTATTTTCGTGTCGCATGAAATCAGGCAAACGCTTGAAATTGCCGATCACGTTGTGATTCTCGACAGTGGACGGCTTGCGTTCCAGGGTAGCGTGGACGAAGTACGCAAGAGTACCGATCCGCTGGTGTTTCAATATGTCAATCAGCGCCCGGATGGTCCGGTCCGGTTTCATTACCCGGCTGTCAGTATGGAAGAGGATTTCGGGTTCAAGTAAGGCGCATCACAGCTGGCATGCACTAGCGCGTTGCGAGCCCGTCAAAGCAGGTGCTGAGCACCAGGGCAATGATTTCTTCGTTGCTGTACAGGTCGCCTATTTTCAGGAACTCCAGCACCGGGTCGCAGGCGCGGGCGTACAGCGTGTAGAGCACGGCAATGGCGGGCAGCTTCGGGTTGAGCTCGCCCTCGGCCTGCGCGGATTCGATCCAGGCGCCCAGGCGGTCGCTGACGTCCATCAGCCCCTGCATGTAGTCCTGGTTTGCCATCAGCGTGCTGCGCAGGCTGGAGTTCTGGCTCGGCAGTGAAGGCATCTCGCCGGCAAGTTTCAGGCCCATGGTCCACTGCACCACCGTCCTGAGCTTCTCGACGGCGGATGACTCCGGGCTCAATGCGTCCAGAAAAGCCTGTGCCCGGCGCATGACCGACACCATGGCCGCAGCAGCCAGGTCTTCCTTGCTCGGGAAGTGCTTGTACAGACTGGCCTTGGCAATGCCCACATCGGCGGCGACTTCGTCCACCGTCATGGCTTCAAATCCCTTCTCGGCCAGCAGGCGGTTGACCGACGCAATGATGGCGTCTTCACGCGCCAACAGCATTTGCGCCTTGAAAGAAACTTTGGGGTTGATCAGTGTCGCCATGGAGAAATTGTAGCCTAATTGGTCGGTATAAATACTTGCAAGTACTAAATAAGACCGTACAGTATGTAAGTGAACTAATTGGTCTAGAATTCGCTTCATCATTTTGAAGGAGTGCGTGTGTCGATCAAAGTTGCCATCGTGGGTTCGGGCATTTCCGGCCTGGCCGCAGCCCATGCCTTGCGGGGCAAGGTCGAGCTCACGCTGCTCGAAGCAGGGGACTACTTTGGTGGGCATACGCACACGGTCGACGTGACACTGCCGACGCCGAAAGGGCCGGTCACCCACGGCGTGGACACCGGCTTTCTGGTCCTGAACGAGCGCACCTACCCGCAATTGATTCGCCTGCTGGCCGATCTCGGCGTGGCCACTGCCAAATCGGACATGTCGTTTTCGGTGCAGGCCAATGACTTTGCCGGCGGCCGTGACATGGAGTGGAGTGGCACCAGTCTGAATGCGGTGTTTGCCCAGCGCGCCAACCTGGTCAACCCGCGCTTCTGGGGCATGTTGCGCGACCTCCTGCGTTTCAATGCCCTCAGCACCCGCATGGCTGCCAGCGGCAGCACAGCCCAGCTGCAACAGCCGCTGGGCGAGTTTCTGCGCGAGCACGGCTTTGGTACCGCGTTTTGCGAGTGGTACTTCCTGCCCATGATGGCCTGCATCTGGAGTTGCCCAACGGCCCAGATGCTGCAGTTCCCCGTGTCCACCATGGTCAGGTTCTGCCACAACCACGGTCTGCTGCAAATCACCAACCGGCCTCAGTGGTGGACGGTGCAGGGCGGTGCCAGGCATTACGTCAAAAAAATCACCGCCGGCATTGCGGACAAGCATCTGAACACACCGGTGCGCCGCATCGAACACCTGGCTGGTGGCGCCACCGGCCAGACCGGCGTGCGCATCCATACCGACACGGGCAGTCAGCTGTTCGACAAGGTCGTCATCGCCACCCACTCGGACCAGGCGCTGCAGCTGTTGGCCGAACCCACTGCGCAAGAGCGTGACACCCTGGG
Source organism: Comamonadaceae bacterium (assembly GCA_007280205.1). Taxonomy (GTDB): domain Bacteria; phylum Pseudomonadota; class Gammaproteobacteria; order Burkholderiales; family Burkholderiaceae_C; genus Rhodoferax. Next base: position 7,357 of record QYPX01000253.1, on the reverse strand, counting down.
CGCCATCCGCTACCAGTCCAACCAGGCCGTGCTGCATACCGATGCGTCGGTCTTGCCGTCCCACAAGGCGGCCTGGGCCGCCTGGAATTACGAGCGCGCCGCAGCGCCCGGGCGCGAGCGCACGCGCGTTTGCCTGCACTACCTGCTGAATCGCCTGCAGCCCTTGCCGTGGCAGCAGCCGGTGCTGGTGTCGTTGAACCCGGTGCGCGCCATAGCGCCGGACAAAGTCCTGGGTGAGTACGACTACGCGCACCCGGTGTTTGACCTGGCTGCGATGGCGGCGCAAAGCCGCATGCCCGCACTGCAGGGACAGCAGGGCCGCTACTATGCCGGTGCCTGGATGGGCTACGGATTCCATGAGGACGGACTCAAGGCCGGCTTGGCGGCCGCCGCCCAGTTGCTGGCCGATGCAGGCGCAGCCGAGGCGACGGCGTGAAAGCCAGCACCGCCCTCATCGGTTTTGGCCAGGTGCGCCACACGCGACAGCGACCCAAACATCACGCCTTTGCTTACCCCACCTACTTTTTGATGCTGCCCTTGCGCAGCCTGCAACAAGCGGCTGCAAAGGACACAGGCTGGGCCATCAACCAGGCCGGGCCGCTGAGCTTCTTCGAGTCCGACCATGGGGACGGTCGCGCGCCGCAGCAGGGCGGCGCTGTCGCCTGGATCGACGAGCTGTTGCAGCGCGAAGGCATCCATGACGCCACCGGTGAACTCTGGCTGCATACCTACCCGCGCGTGCTGGGCTACACCTTCAAACCAGTGAGTTTCTGGTACTGCCACCGAGCGGCTGACGACCAGGGCGGCGCCCTGCGCGCCATCGTGGTGGAGGTGAACAACACGTTTGGCGAGCGCCACTGCTATGTGCTCGACGCGCCGCGCTACGGCGTGGAGCAGCGCGCCAGCAAGGTGTTCCACGTGTCACCCTTCAACCCGGTCGAGGGCCACTACCGCTTCCGCTTCATGCGCACCGTGCAAGGTGGGCAAGAGCGCACCGTAGCCTGCATTGACTACTACAGCAGCGAACTGGCCGACAGCAGCAAGACCGCATTGCTGCAGACCAGCGTCAGCGGCACGCTGCAAGCCATCACGCCTGGCGTATTGCGCCGCGCGCTGTGGCGCTATCCGGCCATGACGCTGGGCGTGCTGCTGCACATCCACACGCAGGCCCTGCGCCTGTGGCTCAGAGGATTGCCCTTCTTTCGCAAGCCGCCACCACCCACCGCCTTTGTCTCGCGCTAGCCCTTAACCCAGGAAGCCAACCATGAACACAGCCACGACCACCCGACCCGGTCAGACCTTTCCCAAGGGCGCCCCTGCCGCTGCCCGCACTGCCTTGAGGCTGTTGCAAAACCTGCGCCACGGTGCGCTCACGCTGCACCTGCCTGATGGGTCGCAGCGCCGTTTTGGCGAGCATCCGCAGCAGCACGCCATGCACAGCCCGAACCATCCCAGTGCCAGCATCACCCTGCACAACTGGAACGTGTTCGGCGCAGCGCTCAAGTCCGGCGACATCGGCTTTGCTGAAAGCTTTATCGCCGGCGACTGGACCACGCCCGATCTGACCGAACTGCTGAAAGTCTTTTCAGCGAACCGCCAGCAGGTCGACGCCATGATCTTCGGCACCTGGTTGGGGCGCCTGCTGTACCGCGTCAAGCACCTGCTGCAACACAACAGCCGCGCCAACAGCCGCAAGAACATCCACGCCCATTACGATCTTGGGAACGCCTTTTACGGGCTGTGGCTGGACGAAACCATGAACTACTCCAGCGCCTGGTTCGAGGGCGACCTGAGCCGTCCCCTGCCGCAGGCGCAAGACGCCAAGGTGAAGCGTGCCCTGGCAATGGCCGGGGTGAAGCCGGGCGAGCGTGTGCTCGAAATCGGCTGCGGCTGGGGCGCCCTGGCCGAGCAGGCCAGCGTCGGACTGGGCGCCAGTGTGGTGGGCGTGACCCTGAGCACCGAGCAACTCGACCATGCCAACGCGCGCCTGCAGCGTCTGGGTGTCAGCACCGGTGCCGGTGGGCAAGCCGACCTGCGTCTGCAGGACTACCGCGACATTCAGGATGCTCCGTTTGACGCCATCTGTTCCATCGAGATGGTGGAGGCGGTCGGGCGCGCCTACTGGCCTCAGTACTTCAAGACCGTTAGCCGACTGCTCAAACCAGGTGGCCGTGCCTGCGTGCAAAGCATCGTGATTGACGACGCCTTGTTCGACCGCTACGTGGACTCCACAGATTTCATTCAGCAGTACATCTTTCCGGGTGGTTGCCTGCCCTGCCCGCGTGAATTCCGCAGCCAGGCCAAGGCGGCCGGGCTGGAGGTGGTGGACGAGTTTGCCTTTGGTGCCGACTACGGCGAAACCCTGCGCCGCTGGCGCAAGCAGTTTCTGGCGCGCAAGGCCGAAGTGGCGGCGCTGGGCTTTGACGAACGCTTCATGCGTATCTGGGAGTTTTACCTGGCGTACTGCGAAGCCGCGTTTGACACCGGCGACATCAGCCTGGTGCAGTACACGCTGGTCAAACCGGCTGCGCAATTGCCATGAAACATTCAGCTGCCTGCGCGCTGTTGGCGGGCAGTGGCGGACTTTTTCTTCTGCAGTCACAAGCTGCCACGCTGCCACCCGAGTTGCAGGTGGCGCTGCCGGTGGCGCTGCTGTCGGGGCAGGCCAGCATGACGTTTTGGGGCTTCGAGGTCTATCAGGCGACCTTGTGGGTGGCACCCGGCTTTGTCGATTCGGCTTACGAGCAAAGTGCTTTTGCGCTCGAGCTTGGCTACCGGCGCGACTTCAAAGGTGCTGACATTGCCGCACGTTCCATTGCTGAAATGCGTCGCCAGACGCCGCTGGAGGCAGAACTGCAGGCGCGCTGGGAAGCCCGGATGCGAGCGCTGTTCCCGGACGTGAAAGCGGGTGACCGCATTACCGGTGTGCATTTGCCCGGAACCGGCGCCCAGTTCTGGAGCAATGGCCGCCGGTTGGGGGAGATCCGCGACAGCACGTTTGCCAAACTCTTTTTCGGTATCTGGCTGGCGCCGCAAACCTCCGAGCCGCAACTGCGCCAGGCGCTGCTGGCCAAGGCCAGGCCAATGACGGGCGGCAGCACACCATGAGCGCTGCCGTGGCAGCGCCAGCATGGAGCGTGGGCGACGGTCTGCGCTACGGCATGATGGGATTCCCGCTGGCGTTTTGTGCACTACCGCTGTACGTGCTGATGCCCAATCTGTACGCACGCCAGCATGGTGTGTCGCTGGCCGCATTGGGCGCGCTGCTGCTGGGCGTGCGCCTGCTCGATGCGGTGATTGACCCGCTGCTGGGCCGCCTGATTGATCGTCTGTTCGCCACCTCGCTGCGCGCCGTGCTGCGCATGGGCGCGCTGGCGGCGCTGGCCCTGGCTTTGGGCTTTTCGCTGCTCTTCATGCCACTGCCGCGCGCGCCCTCGATGCTGTTGCTGTGGGCTGGCGTCTGTCTGGTGGTGACCTATGGCGCCTACAGTGCCCTGACGGTGGCGCACCAGTCCTGGGGCGCCATGTTGGGCGGGGATGCGCTGTACCGCAGTCGCGTTGTCGCCTGGCGCGAGGGGCTGGGCCTGCTGGGTGTGCTGCTGGCAGCGCTGGCGCCTGCGCTTTGGGGCGTGAGCGCCATGCTGGCGCTGCTGCTGACGGGCTTGTTTGCTGGCTGCTGGCTGTGGAACCGTTCTCCCAGACCCATCGTGGTCGCGCTGCGTGCGCGTCAGGGCGCGCCGGCTGGCCCGGGTGCGCTCTGGCACCCCTGGCGTAACGCAGAGTTTCGCCGCCTGCTGCTGGTGTATCTGCTCAACGGCATCGCCAGCGCCATTCCCGCCACGCTGGTGCTGTTTTTTGTGCAGGACCGGCTGCAGGCCCCCGAGGTGTGGCAGTCGGCCGCGCTGGGGGTTTACTTCTTTTGTGGCGCACTAACCATGCCCTTGTGGTTGCGCCTGGTAGGGCGGCTTGGCTTGGCTCGTAGCTGGCAGGCGGGCATGGTCTTGTCCATTGCGGCGTTTCTGGGCGCCAGCCAGTTGGGCGCGGGTGACGCCCTGTGGTTCCTGCTGGTGTGTGCCTTGTCGGGCGCCGCATTGGGCAGTGACCTGGCCCTGCCCGGCGCGCTGCTGGCCGGCGTGATTGACACCGCGGGAGACCGGGGCCGCGCCGACGCCAGCTACTTTGGCTGGTGGAACTTTGCCACCAAGATCAATCTGGCCCTGGCCGCCGGACTGGCACTGCCACTTCTGGGGTGGCTGGGCTACGCGCCGGGCGCTCGCGATTCCCACGCGCTGGCGCTGCTGACAAGCGCCTACTGCCTGCTGCCCTGCGCGCTGAAAGCCGTGGCCGCAGCTTCGCTGCATTTCCTTTTGCTCCAACCTGCGGCTCAGCCGCCCAAACCATGAACCCTCACGCGTTACGCGGGCGTCACCGCTCCACATTCATTGCCCGCACACTGCTCGCAGCTGCGGCCAGCGCCGCCCTGCTCGGCGGATGCAGTACACCACAGGTTCAGGATTACGCCAAAGAAGCGCCCGTGCTTGAGTTGCGCGACTACTTCAACGGCACGCTGGACGCCTACGGCATCTTCACCGACCGTTCCGGCAAGGTCGTCAAACGCTTCACGGTGGTGATGAACTGCAGCTGGCAAGGCGACGCCGGCACGCTGGACGAAGCCTTCAGCTATTCGGACGGCAGCACCCAGCGGCGCATCTGGCGCCTCACGCGCCAAGCGAACGGCCGCTACACCGGGCAGGCCGATGACGTCGTGGGCAGTGCCGAGGGACAGCAAAGCGGCAATGCATTCAACTGGACCTACACGATGGCGCTGCCGGTGGACGGCCGCGTGATTGAGGTTCAGTTTGACGACTGGATGTACCTGATGAACGACAAGGTCATGCTCAACAAGGCTGCCATGCGCAAGTGGGGCGTCGGTCTGGGCGAAGTGACGCTTTCCTTTGTCAAGCGCTAGCTACGCCATGGCACTGAACCCGCGCATGGCCGACTGGCTTGGCCGCACCGTCTGGCTGGTGGGCGCGTCCAGCGGCATCGGCCGCGCCACCGCGTCGGCTTTGCACGCGCACGGCGCTACGGTGGTGGTGTCGGCCCGCAGCGTCGCCGCGCTCGATGCCTTTGCGAAAGCCCACCCCGGTTCCACCGCGTTGCCGCTGGACGTAAGCGACGCGGCGGCGCTGCAGGCTGCGGCGCAAACACTGACTGCGCGGGGCCGGCTCGACTGCGTGCTGTACTGCGCCGGCCACTACCACGCCATGAACGCGACCCGCATCGATCTGCCTGACATGCTGCGCCACAACCAGATCAACTACCTGGGCGCACTGAACCTGCTTGATGCAGTGCTGCCCCCCATGCTGGCGCAGACGCCCGATGCGCGCACGGGTCAGCGCGGCCACATCAGCCTGATGGGCAGTGTGGCGGGCTACCGGGGCCTGCCCAACAGCCTGGCCTATGGCCCGACCAAGGCCGCGCTCATCAACCTGGCAGAGACGCTGTACCTCGATCTGCATGCCCAAGGCGTGGGTGTATCGCTTATCAACCCCGGCTTTGTGGAGACCCCCCTGACCCGCCAGAACCAGTTCAGAATGCCCGCCTTGATCACTTCGGAGCAGGCAGCGCGCGAGATACTGCAGGGCTGGGCGCGCGGCGAGTTTGAAATCCACTTCCCCAAGCGTTTTACGCGCTGGATGAAAGCTCTGCAGCTCTTGCCTTACCCCGCATTTTTTGCGGCCACGCGTCGGCTCCAACAAACCTAGACACTCCATGAACACCGCTGTAGACCGCATCGTCAACGTCTTCCAGACGCTCACCCCGGCCGGGGTGGAAACGCTGGACACGATCTACGCCCCCGACGCACGCTTCAAGGACCCGTTCAACGATGTGCGCGGGCCGGCCGAGATTGCGCGCATTTTTCGCCACATGTATGTCAATCTGGAGAACCCTCGCTTCATCATTACCGAGCGCATCGAGCAGGATGCGCAGTGCTTCCTGAGCTGGGAGTTTCACTTTGCTTTCAGGCGCTTCAGGCCGGGACAGCCACAGTGCATTTTGGGTGGATCGCATCTGATGCTCGACGATGATGGTCGCATCACCCTGCACCGCGACTACTGGGATGCGGCTGAAGAGCTATATGAAAAGCTGCCTCTGATCGGCAGCCTGATGCGATGGTTGAAAAAGCGCAGCAACTCGTGATGCATCGATTCTGACAACGATGGCGTCATCGTCGCTATGGGTCATAAGACTGCTTGTGGCCGCACAAGCGGTCGTTCAGGTATTTCTGTTGAGTGCCCCGTTGCGGTAGTAGTCCTTTTCAATTGGCCTGCCCAATTGCGGTCATCGATTTCGGCTATTTACAGCCAATGATGGCTGGCAACGGGTCTTAAACAAGAGAAATTGTCGATGTATTGATTGAGATAACGTACGGACAATTGGCGTACAATTTAGCCGTCAAAAATTCAAAATGCTTTGTTCCTTGAAAGATGAAGAGCATGCAAACCAGTATCAACTCTCCCACCAAGGCCAGAGGCTCACGCCTTGAGGCGCGCATTAGCAACGAGCAAAAAGCGTTGTTCCAGCAAGCAGCTATGCTTTCCACCCGAACTTTGAGTGAGTTTGTGGTCGCCAGTGCCCAAGAGGCTGCGATCCGAATTATTGAAGCGCATGAAACCATTCGACTGGAGCGCGAAGATCAGATACGGTTCGTCCAGGCCCTGCTCAATCCACCAGAACCCAATGATCGCTTGCACCAAGCCGGTATGCAGTACCGCACCATGACGGGCACATCGGGCACATAGAGCCGTGCACGTCACCTCTTGGCGGGTGCTGCCGCTGCAAAAAGTACATGAGCGCCAGACCTTCACGTGTGGTAGCCCCGCGCTTGATCGTTATCTCCAAAACCAAGCGCGCCAAGACAGCGAGAAACGGGTTGCCGCCGTATTTGCGCTAGTTCAACCCCCCGCTTCCCAGGTTCTGGGTTACTACACATTGTCGGCGTCAACCATCTATGCCAATGAAGTACCTCCAGAGTTGGCACGCAAACTGCCTCGCTATCCACAATTGCCCGTCACTTTACTGGGACGATTGGCAGTCGATCAAAGACTCAAAGGTCAAGGAATGGGAGAATTTTTGCTGATGGATGCACTGCGCCGCAGCCTGCAAGCCGCCGGCGGTATTGCTGCCATGGCTGTTGTGGTTGATGCGAAAGATGCGTTGGCTGCTGATTTTTATCAGCACTTCGGATTCATACCCTTGAACCTGTCGACCAGCAGGCTGTTTTTGCCAATGGCGACCATCGCGAGTCTCTTCGATTAACTTCCGTTGAAATTAACTGTGCTTCCCGCAAGCT
>QYPX01000209.1 GCA_007280205.1 Comamonadaceae bacterium | reverse complement strand
GACGATTGGGTGCTGGTACACGACGCAGCGCGCTGCCTCATTACGCCCGCACAGATCAACATGCTGATCGAAACCTGTGAGACCGATCCGGTGGGTGGTTTGCTGGCGCAACCAGTGGCAGACACGCTCAAGTGCGAGCTTGACGGGCGGGTGGCTTCGACCCTCAGGCGCAGCGACAAGTGGCTGGAGCAAACGCCCCAGATGTTTCGCATCGACCTGCTCAGGCGGGCACTGGCCCATGCCGGCCCGGAGGTGACCGATGAGTCGAGTGCTGTTGAAAGTCTGGGACTGCAACCGCTGTTGGTGCGGGGCAGCGCACAGAACTTCAAGCTGACTTACCCGGAAGATTTTGCGCTGGCGCAGGCGCTGCTGGAGGCGCGCTCGACAGGCGGTGATGGTTCGGGAAGTCGGCCGGCAAGCGGGAAAAAAGGGGCGATGGCATGAGTTTCAGAATTGGCGAGGGCTGGGATGTGCATGCCCTGGTGGCGGGGCGCAAACTCGTCCTCGGAGGGGTGACCATCGATTTTCATCTGGGGCTGCTCGGCCACTCCGATGCCGATGTGCTGTTGCACGCGATCACGGATGCACTGCTGGGCGCAGCAGCGCTCGGTGATATCGGACAGCATTTTCCGGACAGCGACGAACGTTTCAAGGGTGCTGACTCGATGCTCTTGCTGGCAGGGGCGGCGCGCCTTGTCAGGCAGAGTGGCTTTCAGATCGGCAATGTGGACAGCACGGTGATAGCGCAGGCCCCCAAGCTGTTGCCCTACCGCACCGCGATGTGTGCACAGATTGCGTCAGCCCTGGCGATCTCGGTCAATCAGGTCAACGTGAAAGCCAAGACAGCCGAGAAAATGGGACCCGTGGGCCTGGGGCAGGCGATCGAAGCGCGCGCTGTCGTGCTGCTGACCCCCTTGGGGCCGACCAGCGCCTAAGCTGGCAGCGTGAAGAGCGGGATGTCCTGCTCCCTTGCCAGCGCGTCAAGTGCCTTGCGAGACATGCCCTGCAGGTAGGCTGCGATGGCCTGATGGGTTGGTGTGGACAGCATGGTCAGGACGTTGACATAGGGAACCTGCGCTGCCTTGCACAGTGATCTGGCAAAGTGGGGTTCAAGTGCTGCGATGGCAACGCGCCCGTCCTTGCAGGCGTAGACACGGTAGCCCGCATGGCCGCCACCAACGGCTGCTCCGGCCTGAGTCAGACCCCAGTTGCGAGGCAAGGCAAGGTAAGCCGCGGCTGACGAGAGCGCGACTTCAAGGTAGCAACTCTTGCCGCGCTTTTGCATCAGCACGGCTTGCAGGACAGCTTCAGACGCCATCAGTGAGCCACCCATATCGGCGTACAGGGTAGGAGGCAACTCGAGGCCGCTGACAAGATCGTTCTCCGCCAGATAGGTCAGATCGTGCCCCGGTTCCTCGCCGCGGGGGCCAGGTGCGCCAACGATCGCGACTTGCGACAGTGTGGGGTAGCGCTTATGCAGGATCTTCCACTCTAGTCCCAGTTTCTTCAGAGCCGAGGGACGAAACGAGGTCAGCAAAATATCTGCCTTGGCCAGCTCGCGCTGCAGTGCCTTTTGACCCTTTTCGGTTTTCAGGTCGGCCACCAGCAATCGAATGCCGCGATGCAACACATCAAAGGCCGCGCGGTTGTACAAACCCATCGGATCGCCCGAAGCGCCAGGCGCTGATCCTGCCGGTGCCGGTGGTTCAAGCTTGACGCAGCTTGCCCCCATCTGCTGACATCGCATCAGGGCCGCCGGACCTGGCAGATTCAAGCTCAGACTGAGAACACGTACCCCCTTGAGTGCTTGGTTCTGGAGGGTGGATGGAGTAGCCATTTTGAAAAAAGGTATTTGACGATGCGGTGTAATCAAGAGCCTGGCTGGTGCGACCGGATGGAATCTAACACGCAGCCGTACCAATTTACCGTATCGAGAGGGACAGGACTGTCGCCTACGCGCTTTTCAGGCAAAAAATGAAGGGCAGAGAGGTAGAATTCGCGGCATGCGAGACCAGTCAGGTTCGCGACGATTTTTCTCCCTGGGCTTGCTTGGGCAATTTGTCAAGACGGTAGCCAGGTCTGCCAATGGGCCCAAGGATTTGAATGAAACGTGTAGATGACTTCCGCCTGAAGTTCGGAAAAAAAGAGTTCGTGCCAATCATGATTGGCGGGATGGGCGTTGATATTTCAACCGCCGAACTGGCGCTGGAGGCGGCCCGGCTCGGCGGTGTAGGGCACATCTCGGACGCCATGGTGACCGATGTATCGGACCGACGTTTTGACACCAAGTTTGTCAAGAACAAGTTGCGGATCTACAAGCACAACATTCACAATTCAGACAAGTCGATTATCAAGTTTGATTTGGGTGCGCTGGCCGAGGCAACGCGCCGGCATGTCGAGTCAACCATGCAGGCGAAGACGGGTGAGGGCCTGATCTTTGTCAACTGCATGGAAAAATTGACGATGAATGCACCACGCGAAACCTTGCAGGTGCGAATGGCATCTGCGCTGGACGCCGGTATTGATGGCATCACCTTGAGCGCTGGTCTTCATCTGGGATCCTTTGGGCTGCTTGCCGAGCATCCCAGATTTCGGGATGCCAAGCTCGGCATCATCGTATCGTCGGTGCGTGCGCTGCAGTTGTTCCTGCGAAAGAACGCCAGACTGAACCGCCTGCCCGACTATGTGGTTGTCGAAGGTCCGCTGGCTGGCGGACATCTTGGCTTTGGTGCCGACTGGGCGCAGTACGACCTGGCGACCATCATTGCCGAGGTGGTGCAGTATCTGCAGACAGAACAACTCGCTATTCCCGTGATCGCCGCTGGCGGCATTTTTACCGGTAGCGATGCAGTGTCTTTCCTGGAAGCCGGCTCTGCGGCCGTGCAGGTCGCGACCCGTTTTACGGTGGCGGATGAATGCGGACTACCGAAGAAGGTGAAGCAGGAATATTTCAAGGCAAGTGAAGAAGACATCATCGTCAACACGGTCTCGCCTACCGGTTATCCCATGCGCATGCTGCGCAACACGCCGGCCATCGGTGCTGGCACGCGTCCCAACTGCGAAGCCTATGGCTACTTGCTCGACGGAAACGGTAGCTGTGCTTATATCAACGCCTATAACCGTGAGGTCGCGCTGCACCCGGATCTCAAGACACTTTCAGTCATGGACAAGACCTGCCTGTGTACCCATATGCGCAACTTCAATTGCTGGACCTGCGGGCAGACCACGTACCGGTTAAAAGACACGACGCGCCGCCTGGAAGACGGTAGCTACCAAACCTTGAGCGCGGAACACATCTTCAAGGACTACCAGTTCAGCATTGACCAGAAGGTGACGCTACCTGAAGCGCGCCCGGTAGGGGCCTGAATCGTTCTCGCTGCTGCACAGAGGAAATGTCCTCTGTGTCGGCTCCTGGCAGCTGCTGGCAGCTAAGCTATTTCGACAATCTCTGTTACTGCCAGGGCAGCAATGTCGCGTAGTTTTTCATGGCGCGGTGAATTCAGGTCGACCAATTCAGATACGCGCGAATAGGAAGCATGGACGAATACCTCGTGCTCTTCCCGGTTCTGCCGTTTGACACCAAAGCGCACCGTCTTGCGTTCTTCAGGAGTCAATTTCGCCATCAAATTCTTGGTGGCCCACATCGAGCCGTGGCGAGCGATGTCAGACAGTCTGGCGGCGTGGTTGATGGTGTCTCCCAGGACGGTAAACTCAACCTTGGTTTCGATGTGAAAGATCCCCAACCATTCCTGCCCCTCGTTGATTCCGGTATTCAGGTACAGATCGTTTACCCAGTTCTTTCGCAATTGCCATTCTTTGCTGATCTTGCGCATCGCTTCGCGAATCTGGTTAGCGCAACGCAGGGCGTTGTAGATGTAATTGCTGTCCGGCTGTGGGAAAAAGTAGTAGACCAAGCCATCACCAACGTGCTTGCCGTGGGTACCGTAGTAACTGCGGAAAATGGGCTCCATGGTCGCCCAAATCTGGTTGATCAGCTCAAAATATTCTTCCGGAGGAAGTTCTGAGCAAATGCGAACGGAATTTTGCAAATCTGCCACGATCACCGCAACATCGGTAAGCACTGGCAAACGCTTCTTCAGCAAATTACGGATCACGTCATCGCGTCGTTCCAACAGCCCCAGTAACCCCTGGTGGCTATCCACATCGTCGGTAAAGACAACAAGTATGCCTTCCCGGAAGTAGGAGGTGTAAACGCGATAGTGCTCGTTCTCGCCGTCTGGCGAACGAAGACAGAGCGGCCACTCTGTGATGGAGCGGGCGGCCTTGTCTGATTCGCGAGATCCGACATTCATGGTGTCGGGCGAACGTTCACGCCCCAACTGCTTGTGCAACTGTCTAAACGCTTCGAAATTTTCCACGCTCTTGCCATAGACGCCACGGGAAAAGAAATCCAGAACGTAGCGTTCCTTGGTATCAGCAGGTAGACGGTCAAAATCGCCAAGCAGGGAAACCCTGGCTTCTTCGTTGTACCAGGCCAGTTCCAGGTTGTAGTTAAGCATGTAGGCCGGGTAGGGCAGTTTGTCTATGGTGAGGCGCAGCGAACCCGTTTCGGCCATGGGAGCCGCTGTCGCCCGCGACACAGCGCTGTCTGCCGAGCGGCTGTCGCGTTCTCTTTCAAAGCGAGGCGTGGCTGTGGTCTGCGTTGGCGAAGCTTCAAACCCTTCGCGTGACATATGACGGAAGATGTCGGCCATGGTGAGTCCTTCTTTTTTCATAAGTTTGATGCGTTCAATACGGTCAATGGCGTCTGGTGGGAAATAGCCTAGTTGTCTGGCGCGCGTGTTGGAACTGTCATCCGGATTTCGGATTATCGGTTTCGGCAATAAACCAAGGGCTACGTAATTGTGCAATGTAGCGCGCGAGATGCCTGATGTTTCAATGACTTCCAGACTGCTCAACATAACCATTTGTACTGTACAGGTGCACTCCGCATATTTAGACAGCCCGATATTGACGCCGACCCGCTACTGCTGTCAATCGCCGCTCACATTGTTATAGCGTTAGGGCTTGTTTGTGTTGCGAACCAGCAACGATTTGGACGCTTCAACCATCATTTGGTTGGACTGGATCGCAACCTCACTTAGACAGTTCAACTGTTCAAACGCCTCCCGTTTGACGCATTGGAGGCGACGAAAGGCCGGTGAGCGCAACTAGCTTTTTATTGCCTGAACCATCTTCATGGCCGAGGCAATCAGCGCCGATACTTCGGTCATGTTGCTCGGCACGATCAGCGTGGTACTGGCATCTGATGCGACTTTGGAATAGGCCTCAACGGCTTTTTCGGCTACCTTGAGCTGCACAGCCTCGGCACCGCCGGGTTGACGGATGGCGGCCGCAATTCTCTCAATCGCCTCCGCGGTGGCCTGGGCAACGGCAGTGATCGACTGCGCTTCTCCCTGCGCCCGGTTGATGACGGCCTGCTTTTCGCCTTCGGAACGCTGAATGAAAGCCTCGCGCTCGCCGGTGGCAATGTTGATCTGCTCCTGACGCCGTCCCTCGGACGCGGCGATCAGCGCACGTTTTTCGCGTTCTGCAGTAATTTGCTGCTGCATGGCGTGCAGTATTTCCTTGGGCGGCGTCAGGTCCTTGATCTCGTAGCGCAGCACCTTGACGCCCCAGTTGAGGGCAGCCTCGTCGATAGCCTGTACGACCTGGGCATTGATGATGTCGCGCTCTTCAAAGGTCTTGTCGAGCTCGAGTTTGCCAATAACCGAGCGCAGCGAGGTCTGCGCCAACTGCGAGATCGCTGTGATGTAGTTGCTCGATCCGTAGCTGGCGCGCATCGCATCGGTTACCTGGAAATACAGGATGCCATCGACCTGCAACTGTGTGTTGTCGCGTGTGATGCAGACCTGGCTTGCGATGTCCAGCGGGATCTCCTTGAGCACGTGTTTGTAGGCCACTTTGTCCACAAACGGCATCAGAAAACTCAAACCCGGACTCAGTGTTCCGTTGTATTTCCCGAGGCGCTCAACGACCCAGGCGTGCTGTTGTGGCACGACCTTGACCGACTGCGTAATGAAAACGACGGCGATGACGAACAAAACAAGGGCGATTTCCATCAATTTCTCCTGTCACAGTTTTCTGACAATCAAACGGCTGCCGATCACTTCCACGATGATGTGCTTGCCCGGCGCGGCACTGGCACCAGGTACCAGAGAAACATTCCAGCTGGCTCCCCGGTATTTCACCTTGCTGTTGGCGTCGCTGTCCCAGGCGTCAACCTGCACGGTCCCGCCAATATCAAGGTTCACATCATGATTGGCAGTGGCCGGTGTAGCGGCAGGCTGGACCTGCCGATAAAAGCGCCACGCGATGACCGAGCCACCGCCAAGGGCGGCAGCGACCAACCACTGGACAGCCAGGCTGGCGCCCAGATGCGCCGCGATCGCAGCGGCAACCAGGCCGAGCGCGACCATCAGCAGGTAGAACGTGCCCGTCATGAGTTCGGTGGCAACAAGCACCCCTGCAAACACCCACCAGAGTGTGGATTGGCTCATTTTTGCCTCAGTTGTGTTGGTATCGCCACATTTTGCGCCAAAAGCTCCCGCGCCTCCAGGACAAGGCCGATTTAGTCCTTACACTTCGCGCCTGTTTATGTGTTTTTGTGCGCCTGGCTGGAGATTTCAATGAAGTTTCGTTTTCCCATCGTCATCATCGATGAAGACTTCCGTTCGGAAAACACCTCCGGCCTGGGCATTCGCGCACTGGCTCAGGCGATTGAATCTGAAGGGTTGGAGGTGCTGGGGGTGACCAGTTACGGCGATCTCAGCCAGTTCGCCCAACAACAGAGCCGTGCCAGTGCCTTTATTCTCTCCATTGACGACGAAGAATTTACGCCCGGGCCCGATCTGGATCCCGCGGTCTTGAACTTGCGTCATTTCATCGAGGAGGTGCGACGCAAGAACCTCGATGTGCCGATCTACATCTACGGTGAAACGAAGACTTCGCGCCATCTTCCCAATGACATTCTGCGCGAACTGCATGGCTTCATCCACATGTTTGAGGATACGCCGGAATTCGTCGCCCGCCACATCATCCGCGAAGCCAAGAGCTACCTCGAAGGCGTGCAGCCGCCGTTCTTCAAGGCATTGCTCGACTACGCTGAAAACGGCTCCTACTCATGGCATTGCCCCGGCCATTCTGGCGGCGTTGCCTTCCTGAAAAGTCCGGTCGGACAGATGTATCACCAGTTTTATGGCGAGAACATGTTGCGCGCCGACGTTTGCAACGCGGTCGAGGAACTGGGTCAGTTGCTGGACCATGACGGGGCGATTGGCAAGAGTGAGCGCAATGCAGCGCGTATCTTTAATGCCGACCACTGCTTCTTCGTCACCAACGGCACCAGCACCAGCAACAAGATGGTGTGGCATCACACCGTGGCGCCCAACGACGTCGTGGTAGTCGACCGGAACTGCCACAAGTCGATCCTTCATGCCATCATCATGACCGGCGCCATTCCGGTTTTCCTGAAGCCTACGCGTAACCACTTCGGCATCATCGGGCCGATTCCCAGAGGCGAATTTGAGCCCGAGGCGATCAGGAACAAGATCCGGACCAATCCCCTGATTCGCCAGCACCTGCAGGACGCCGATGTCGGCAAGATCAAACCGCGCGTACTGACGCTCACGCAGTCAACCTACGACGGTGTGCTTTACAACACCGAGACCGTGAAGGGCCTGCTTGATGGCTATGTGGAGAACATCCACTTTGATGAAGCCTGGCTGCCGCATGCCGCCTTCCATCCGTTTTACGGCAGCTACCATGCGATGGGAAAGAACCGGGCTCGTCCCAAGCATGCCATGGTTTACGCCACACAGTCCTTGCATAAATTGCTGGCCGGCATCAGTCAGGCCAGTCACGTCCTGGTGCAGGACTCGCAGACCGTCAAACTCGACAAACACCTCTTCAACGAGGCTTACCTGATGCATACCAGCACCAGTCCGCAGTACAGCATCATTGCCAGTTGCGACGTTGCGGCGGCCATGATGGAGCCACCGGGCGGTACCGCCCTGGTCGAAGAGAGCATTGCTGAAGCGCTGGACTTTCGCCGCGCCATGCGCAAAGTTGATGAAGAGTACGGCGCGGACTGGTGGTTCAAGGTCTGGGGACCGGACAAGCTGGTCGACGAGGGTATCGGTCGCGCAGACGACTGGATCATCAAGGGCGAGTCAGCCAAGGCCAAGGCCGGCGTCAACTGGCACGGTTTTGGCAAGATGGCAGCGGGCTTCAATATGCTCGATCCGATCAAGTCCACCATCGTGACCCCTGGCATGGACCTGACTGGCAAGTTTGCCAAGACTGGTATTCCGGCCAGTGTTGTGACCAAGTTCCTGTCCGAGCACGGCGTTGTGGTTGAAAAGACCGGCCTCTACAGTTTCTTCATCATGTTCACCATCGGCATCACCAAGGGTCGCTGGAACAGCATGTTGACGGCCTTGCAGCAGTTCAAGGACGACTATGCCAAGAATCAGCCCATGTGGCGGATTCTTCCGGAGTTCTGTCAAAAGTACCCGAAATACGAAAACATGGGGCTGGCCGACTTGTGCCAGCATATTCACCAGCTTTATGCCAAGTACGATATTGCGCGCTTGACCACGGATATGTACCTGAGCGACCTGACGCCAGCCATGAAGCCCAGCGATGCCTACGCCCATATTGCGCTGCGCAAGACCGAACGGGTCGAAATTGACGATCTTGAGGGCCGCATCACGGTTGGTCTGGTTACACCTTACCCGCCCGGCATTCCCCTGCTGATACCCGGCGAAGTATTTAACCGAAAAATCGTTGACTATCTGAAGTTTTCACGCGAGTTCAACGCGCGCTGTCCCGGCTTTGAGACCGACATCCACGGGCTTGTGGAAGAAGAAGACAGCGACGGGCAACGCCACTACTACGCAGACTGCGTCGCGGCCTAGCTGACGCGCAAAGCTCCGTCAGCCGGCCGGGGTTTCGACGACGGCCACCGCGGTCTGGCTGACGCCGCAGTCAACATAGGAAATCTGTCCGGTCATTCCGGAGGCAAGATCGCTGAGCAGAAATGCCGCAACATTGCCAACCTCCTCGATCGTCACATTGCGCCGCAGTGGCGAGGCATTGGCTGAAATCGACAGCAGACGCCCAAAGTCCTTGATTCCGCTTGCCGCCAGGGTCTTGATGGCGCCGGCGCTTAGTCCGTTGACGCGAATGCCCTGCGGTCCCACGGCATCGGCCAGATAGCGCACCGAAGATTCCAGCGATGCCTTGGCCAGACCCATGGTGTTGTAACTCGGTACAACGCGCACACCGCCCAGGTAGGTCAGCGTGAGCAGGGACGCCTTGTTATCGAGATAGGGCAGGGCTGCTTTGGCCATGGCCGGAAAGCTGTAAGCGCTAATGTCGTGCGCAATGCGGAAATTTTCGCGGCTCAGTCCATCCAGAAAGTTGCCGGCAATCGCCTCACGCGGCGCGTAGCCAATGCTGTGCACAAAGCCGTCGAAGCGCGGCCAGGTCTGCGCCAGGTCGGCAAACAGTTTCTCGATCTGCGCATCATCGGCCACGTCACAATCAAATACCAATCTGGAGTCAAAATCTGCCGCAAACTCGACGATTCGCTCCTTGAAACGTTCACCGACGTAGCTGAATGCCAGTTCGGCACCTTGTTGGTGGCAAGCCTGCGCTATGCCGTAAGCAATGGACCGCTTGGACAACACACCGGTTATCAGCAGTTTTTTTCCGCTCAAAAATCCCATATCTTCCTCTTCGATTGACAGTCAGTTCAGCACGCGATCCATGCTACCGGTGAGGAATTGTCGCATGCGGCGCAG
>QYPX01000225.1 GCA_007280205.1 Comamonadaceae bacterium | reverse complement strand
GGATGTCTTCCAAAAAAAGCGGGGCAAGGCCAAGCGCTTCGAAACGTTTTCCATGGAAGTCATGTCTGAAGAGGTGATGAACATCGCCGATGCGAGTTCAAGACAACCTGAGGCGATCTTCGAGCACAAGGAGTTCATGCAAGCCGTGACGGGAGCGATCGCAGAACTACCGGAGCGCGAACAGTTGCTGATGTCGCTCTACTATGTCGAAGAACTCAACCTCAAGGAAATTGGCGAAACCCTTGGCGTAACCGAGTCCCGTGTCAGCCAACTCCTTTCCGCCACCGTCAAGAAACTGCGCAGCACCCTGCAAATTGGTGACTTGCCACCATCAAAAACGCGCCCAGCGCCTCGCTGAAGACTGTTTTTTCGCTGTTTTTGTTGTCGGTCTTAAGTTTTCCGACCATGGTCCGATTCCTCCTGTGTACAGAATTTCAGTAGGAGCTCAAAATCATGCGTGTTCACTTCAATGCCACGGAATCCTATGGCGCTGGCAATTTGGCGTCGCAGGCGGCAACCGCCAATCGTGTTGACCTGATCCAGATGCTTTTCGATGGGCTGATTGAAAGCCTCACAGCGGCGCAAGGACACCTGCAACGCGGCTCCATCCAGGAAAAAGGCAAGAGTTTGTCGCGTGCAAGCCGCATTGTGGTTGGTCTGCAAAGCTCGCTTGACTTTCAAAAAGGCGGTGAGTTGGCACAGAACCTGAATGAACTCTACAGCTATGTAACGCGTCGGCTGATACATGCCAACGCAAAGAACGACGCGCAAGCAGTGGCTGAGGTGCTTGGCCTGATGAGTGACATTCGCCAGGCCTGGCAGGACGTTCCGTCACTGCTTCCAGCCCAGACCCTAGCTACTTTTCATTGAACCGGGACCATTCCCACAGACCAGTGCTCGCGCGTCTGGTTTCGACAGCAGTCGCGATATTTGGGGATCATTATGTTCGGCATCATAGGTTTGGTAATTCTGTTTGGTTGTGTTTTTGGCGGCTACATCCTGGGCGGCGGATCGATGGCGCCCATTATTCATGCTGCGCCAATCGAAGGTTTGGTCATCGTGGGAGCGGGCGTGGGTGGTTTGCTGATTGGCAATAGCGTCCAGGTGATCAAAGGTGCCATGAGCGGGATTGGCAAGACTTTCTCCGGGCCCAAATACAAGAAACAGGACTATCTCAACGTCATCTTCTGTGTTTCAAAGGTGATGAAGACCCTCAAGAGCGAAGGGGCGGTGGCACTTGAGGCGCACATCGAGACACCAGAGTCGAGCGCGATCTTCAGCGAGTACCCCAAACTGCTCAAGGACCACGCCCTGTTGCACCTGATCACCGACACGGTGCGCCTGATGGTCGTTTCGCAAGGCACCTTGAGTCCTCATGCAGTCGAAGAGGTGATGGAAAACTCCATCAAGACCCACCACCACGACGAACTGAAAAATGCCGACGCCTTGGCCACACTGGCGGGCGCCTTGCCCGCCCTGGGGATTGTGGCGTGCGTGCTCGGGGTGGTCAAAACGATGGCGGCCATCGATCAACCGCCGGCGATTCTGGGCGGCTTGGTCGGCGCCGCGCTGGTCGGAACCTTTCTTGGGGTTTTCCTGGCCTATGGCCTGGTCGAACCCTGGGCCAAGCGTCTGGGTCAGATCATTGAAGATGAATCTGCCATTTATGGCGTGGTCAAGCAAATCATTATCGGGACCATGCATGGGCATCCCATGCCACTGATTCTTGAGGCAGCGCGCGTCGGTATCAGCCACCATAACCAGCCAAGCTTTGCCGAAGTCTTTGACGGACTCAGAGGTAAGTGACGATGGCTGACTCGGAAGAATCCCAGCAAGCGCCTGCTGCGGCAACTCCAGCTCCGGAGCTTGCAGCGCCAGCGGACAAGCCCGCCGGTCCCGAGGCGCTGGCGCCTATCATCATCATCAAGAAGATTCAGCCAGGTCACGCCGGCGCCCACGGTGGCGCCTGGAAGATCGCGCTGGCCGACATGATGACAGCCATGATGGCGTTCTTCCTGCTCATGTGGATTCTGGGTGCAACCAATGAATCTCAAAGAAAAAGCGTTGCAGATTACTTCAAGCCGACATCGCACAGCGAGATCACGATGGGAAAACTCGCCGGATCGAACGGCATCATGGGCGGGAAATCCATCGTCGACACCGACGGGTTTCCCTACACCGCCAAGCAAACCGCGCCTCTGCAACGCCTGACGCCTCGATCAGAGGGAGGTCCGACCGAGAACGATCCTTCGCCGAACAGCGAAAACGCCAGAGACACAGATCAATCGACTCAGTCTGAAAAGCGCAAGAGTATCGAAGAAGCGGACAACAACAATTTTGACAAAGTTGAAAAAGAAATTCGCGAGGTGCTTGAGAAGAATCCGAGTCTGCAGAAGTTAAGTGAGCAGGTGCAGTTTGTGCGGGAGAAGGAAGGTCTGCGCATCGAGATCATCGACAAGGCGGATTTCGCGATGTTTTCGCTAGGGACCAGTCAACTCCAGCCTCGCGCCCTGGCGCTGATCGAAGAGGTTGCACGCTCCCTGGCAACGGTGCCAAACAAGCTCAGTGTGCGCGGGCATACGGACAGCGTGCCATTCACCAGTTCACAAACTCGAAACAACTGGTCTCTGTCAGCCGAACGCGCTGAGTCTACACGTGCCTTGCTGGAGCGCCGTGGCGTCGGTCCGACCCGCTTCTCGCACATTGAAGGCGTAGCAGACACCGCACCCTACAACCCGAACGACCCCAAAGATCCTCGAAATCGCCGCATCAATATCACGGTCCGGTACCGCGATTGAGCTGCACAGGCCAGTGAATTGGAGCGACCCTATGGATGATTTAGCCGACACAAAACCCCGACAGGTCAAAGTGCTGACGCTGCCTGACATGACCTTTCTGGCCTTTCTTCTTTTTTGCATGGTCTGCGTGGCCTTGGTTGGGCGTCTGGCCTACCAGGAGGGCATGCACAACGAAGGAACCAAGCGCAACGGAGAACTGTGGGCAAAGTGGTTTGCGCAAGCCGCCCAGGATCGCGGAAAAGCAGGCTACGAGCCGGCTTCCTGCAGTGTTAGCGCCCTGCCGGTTGTCACGCCGGTGGCGACGCAAGCAGCACCCGTCAATCCCAGCCCCAGTGCCGAACCAAATGCCGAAGTCAAATCCGTTGTGAAGTCCGACCCACTGACGCCGATGTCACCCACCAGCCCAACGCTGGCAGCAACGCCGCGTACCTGGGGGCCCTGCCTGAAAGCGCTGACGACACAGGGTGGACCGTTGACCAATATGGTCAATCCGTTTAGCCACAAGCCGATGGCCCTGGTTGTCAAATGTGATATGACTGACAGGCAGCTCGCCGGCAGCTTGGTACTGGAAAAAATACAGCCAACGCCGCCCGGCTCAGCCATCCCGACCATCAATTCACCACTGACTGAATCCGATCCGATCGACCAGAAGATGCAAATCCGGATCACGGTATGCGACAAGGGCGCATATCCCATCCGGATCGCGGAACTCGAATTCTGAGGGACAAACCATGGAACCCACCAACAACATCGCGAAGATTCATGGTTTCAACCACCGGGCCGTGATCCCGCACGGCCTGCCCCTGCGCAAGTGGATTTACAGCTGGCTACTGGATCCCAATGTAGAGGGAAACTACCAAAAGACTATAGACCGTTGGATCGCGATCCTCATCGTTACCAACCTGTTTGCTCTCCTGTTTGAACACATTCCCGCGATCTATGAACCCAACAAAGTTCTGTTTCATGCATTCGACATCTTTTCGGTGGCGATATTCACCGTCGAGTATTTTCTCAGACTGTACCTGGCGCCAGAAGACCACGAGTTCAAGGGCAAGGGCCATTCCCATTTGCGCTACGTCTTCAGTCCGTTTGCCGTCATTGACTTCCTGGCAGTAGCTCCGTTTTACCTGCAAGCCTTTATTCCGGTGGATCTGCGGATGCTGCGATTCTTGCGTTTGCTTCGAATCCTGAAGCTTTTCCGCGTGCTGATACCCGCGATCAAACATTTTGTTGTTGCCAATCGAGGGCGGACTTTCCGCCAGAAGATGCATGCCCTTGTATTTCCGAGTGAATTCGGCGGCGCGCTGCACGGTCTCTTCGACACCTTTATCGCCTTGTGGGTGGTTATCTCGGTGGTGGCAGTGGTATTGGAGTCAGTTCAGAGCATTCACTATCTGCTGAACATTCAGTTCATCATCCTCGATGCGGTTGCGGTAGGGGTTTTTACCCTCGAATATTGCATGCGCCTGTACTGCTGTGTTGAAGAACCACGTTTCCAGCACGCCTTGGGCGGACGCCTGAAGCAGGCCGGGGAGACATCCTCGGTGATCGACTTCCTGGCCATCCTCCCCTTCTACCTGGAGGCCTTCCTGCACCACTTGTTCGATCTGCGCTTTTTGCGAGTATTTCGTCTGCTGCGCTTGCTCAAACTCACGCGCTATACCGGAGCGACAAAAACCCTGACCAAAGTGATCGTGCGCGAATGGCCCGTATTGGCAGCCTCGGCTTTCGTGATGATGTTGCTGGTGGTGCTGACAGCCAGCTTGGGCTATCTATTTGAACATGAAGCACAACCTGAGAAATTTGAAAATATCCCGCAATCCATTTATTGGGCCGTCATCACCTTGGCATCCGTGGGTTATGGTGATATTTCGCCCATAACGCCCATGGGTCGGGTCATGACCATCATCCTGGCGCTCTTGGGCATCGGCATCTTCGCCATCCCGGCCGCCCTGCTGTCGTCAGCCTTCAGCGACCAGTTACGCATCGAACGCGAGGGCTTGAAAGAGCATGTTTATGCCATGTTGAGCGATGGTGTCATTTCAGCAGACGAGGCTGGCGTCCTCAATGCAGAAGCCAAGCGTCTTCATTTGAGCGATGAAGAAGTCAAACGAATGATCGACAAGGCCAAACGAGAACGGGAACTCAAAGATGACGTCGCCATTCTGCCGCTGCACAAAATTGCTGCCACGCCAGAGCATGCTGTTGAGCACTTTAAGGTATTGCTTTCGCAAATTCGTCAGCTTGGCATCATGACGGATAGCGACAAATTTGAACCCGCGGCTTTGAAAAATGATCGCCTGACAAGCACCGAAATTGCATTGTGGCGACAGATTCAGGGAAAAGCGTCGCCACTTTCCTGAAGTGGCATGCGCACATTTCTTCAATTGATCGGCAGGAAATCCATCATCATGCAAAAGAACGACTCACTCCGAATTGCCTTGATATCCGTACTCGGAGTCACTGCGGTGTTCATGGCCACAGGCTGGCTGGCTTATGCCAGTGGCTGGATCGGATTCAAAGGAGCAGCCGCACAGTCTGCCGAAGAACGATTGAAGGCAGAAAGAACCAAGCGCTCTGACGAAGACATAACGCTCATATGCGAAGCAAACTACACCATGCCTGGAAACACCCTGGACGCAACACCCAAGGAGTACAAGGAAATGATGGCCGCTGGTTTGGACTACAAAACCATGGTTGGCTGGTACCAGGGCGTGTTTTCAATTTCAGAGACGCGCAAGGGCGTCATGGTGGTCAAGGGAACCAAGGCAACAGTCAGCCGACCAGCCATGTTTGAACGTTTCGGCACCATGGTAACCAGCGAACAGTTTACGCTGGACCGCAGCACCGGTGCATTTCTTCAATCTTTGACCATCAAGGATGGGCGCAAGATTGAAATTGTCAAAGGCTATTGTGGAAAAATGACCAAAGCACCTTTC
>QYPX01000097.1 GCA_007280205.1 Comamonadaceae bacterium | reverse complement strand
GTAGTCGACCTCGCCCAGGTTGAACTTGATGCGCATGTCGACAATCGGCACGATGGTGCCGCGCAGGTTGACCACGCCCTTGATGAAGTCGGGCGCGTTGGCGATGGTTGTTACCACCTCGTAGCTGCGGATTTCCTGGACTTTGAGGATCTCGATGCCGTACTCCTCCTTGCCCAGCGTAAAGGTCAGAAACTCTTGCGGCGCAGTGTCGGCACTGGGCCCCTGTTTGGCCGAACTGGCCGATACCTGCATTGCTTCGCTCATGTCTGCTCCGTCCATGGAAGGTCAATTGCCCGGAATGCCACCAAGCGTCCGCGCAGTGTCCGCTTGGCATCGTGGGTCAATATCCGGTACACATCATTACGACCACTTTGAGAACAACTGAATCTGTCGCCAGCCTCAATAGGGGTACTAACGATGATCTACTTCGGAAGTGCTGACCCAAGTCAACTCAGGTCAAATTGGCTCCAACTCTGACAACCAGGGTAGTCATAAAGGGTGTAAGCACGCGGGGCAGCGCCCTTGGTAGACATGGCGGCCCAGGACGAAACAATCCTGGCCAGTTCCGACGATACTGCTGTCACTCCACGATGAGCTTCTTCAACCCAACCAGGCCATTGCCATGACAGACCGCAAAGTTGCTCTCATCACCGGTTCGGGCACCGGCGTCGGCGCCGCCACGGCCCTGCTGCTGGCCCAACAGGGCTACAACGTCGTGATCAACTATTCGCGCAGCCAAGCCGAGGCCAAAGCGTCGCAAGCGGCCTGTGACGTCGCGGGTGCGGACACCCTGCTGGTGCAGGGCGACGTGGCCGAAGATGCGGCCTGCAAGGCAATGGCCCAGGCGGCCATCGACCGCTGGGGCCGCCTGGATGCGCTGATCAACAACGCCGGCGTCAGTACCTTCACCGGAGCGTCGAATTGGGACGTTCTGGACATGGAAACCTTTGCGCGCATCTATGCGGTCAACACCGTCGGTGCGTTCCAGATGGTGCGGGCCTGCGCACCGCATCTGAAAGCCACCAAGGGTTCGGTGGTCAACGTATCGTCGATTGCGGGCTCGCTGGGCATTGGCTCTTCGGTCCCGTACATCGCGTCCAAGGGTGCCTTGAATTCCATGACACTGTATCTGGCGCGCGCGCTGGCACCGGACGTCCGGGTCAACGCTGTCTGCCCGGGCTTGATCACCTCACGCTGGTTTGTCGACGGCTTGGGACAGGCGGGTTTTGAGAAGGTGAAAGCGCTGACGGAGGCGAGTTCCCCGCTGGAGCGCGCCAGCACTCCGCAAGACGTGGCCGAGGCGATCGTCTGGTTGACCACCGGTGCGCGCACCATGACCGGCGAATTGCTGCTGCTGGACGGTGGCATTCACCTGGGCGCAGGAAAAATCAGCGCGCCGGGGCGAACTGCTTGAAGAAGCGATCGTTCAACTGACGATCAGAACAAGGCAAGCGGCGAGGAAGAACCATCGCCTTGGCCCCGGAAACAGGCCCCGTTGCGGAACAACCATATCTCGCCAGTTCCGCCAGATTGGAGATCCGCGTCGATGCCATGGACGCGACCGCTGTGGAAAGTTGAGATTCCACGCCTGATCGTGGAGTGCCCTACCACGATGGTGCGGACTCCGAAAGCCCGCAGGATCTGCTCGATTTCCTCGGTGCTGGCGTCCGGGCGCTTTAGCTCTTTGCCGGGGATCAGACCACGGTACCAGATCGGTGAGTCCCTGCCCAGAAGTCGCTGGCTGCCCTCCAGATCGATCACTTTGCGAAATGCATCATTGAAAGCCTCGATCTCGCGTTCTTCCGGCAGCATGGCCGGTGAAGGACCGCCATGCGCGAAGAGAAAGGAACCGATGCGCAGCAACACGGGTCTGCTGCGCAGCCAACGTCCCATTTCCGTAGCGGGACCATAAAGCGTTTTCTGATCCGTCCCAAGAACCTTTTTTTGCAAGAAGACGTAATTGGGATGCAAATAGCGCTCGTCGCCGCGCAGCGCACCGATCTCGTGGTTACCGAGCAGGACATGGACTCTTCCCCCTGCAGACTGGGCTTGGGCTTCGAGCTGGCGCAACAGCCAGAGTACCTCGGTGACCTGTGAGCCACGATCAAAGATGTCGCCAATGATCACAAGGTGGTTGTGAGCAAAGGACCAGTTCTTTTGCGCGTCGATGATGTGATGAGCCTGAAGCAGCGCGACGAGACCACGAAAGTTGCCGTGGATGTCGCTCACAGCGGCGATGCGATCAGGCGCGGAAATAGCTGAAGCAGCGGCCCCGGGCGAGGCTGGATCGAGTCGTATCGGCGTCAGCCCAGGCAAGTCGAGTTCAAAAGGCTCCGTCAATCGGTATTCATGGCGGATCCCATCGTGCACGGACAACACCGTTGCCTGCCTCCCCTGCCAAAGCACATAGGGTCCGTCTGACAGGGTTGCAGGCGCGGGTTTCGCTTCCTGTGCCAGCAAATCGGCAGCAACAAAGGTCCCGAGCAGCCCGAACAGCAAGAGCGCGATAAAGCGATGAAATACCAAAGGCATAGGGTTCAGAATTTCAGCCCGCTTGACCTTGCGCCGGGTCAGGCGAGCAGGGGCAGGCAGAGCGAGGTTTCGCTGGTGTAGCTGCAATGCGTGCACTCGAAACGGGCGGTGAAGCGCTCGCACTTGACGCCTTTTTCTCGCTTGTGCGTCAGCGCCAGCGGTTGGTCGCAATCCGGGCAGACGCGAAGCATGGCAATGTTCACCTCCATGCCGTGCACGACGGCGCCGTCGCGGCTGCGGAAGTCTTCGTCGAGCACGATGGTGTGACACTCAAACGAAGCGATGCCCCAGTCCTCCATCTGCTCGAGCAGATTGTCAAAAAACGCAATCGTCCTGGGTGCCTGCTCCAGGGCGAGTTGCTTGCCAGATGCGGTGAACATCGAGCGCGGAGCCGCCCGCGCGTAAGTGAGTTCCCGGCTCAGCGTATGCACCAGCGCATCGACGAGTTCGCGTCCGCGCAAGGTGGCCTTGGTAAAAAAGGCGCCGACGCCGAGCGGCCCGAGTTTTTCGAGCCGGTCCGCGTCCTGCACGATGCGCGACGGGCCGATGCACGGCAGACGCTCGTCATAAAGAGCGCGCAGCGACTGCAGCACGGTCTCGATCGCACTGCGTTCCAGACCGAATTGGGTGAGCATTTGTTCCGCCAGCAGTGCCGCATGCTCTTCTTCCGGCAGGCGGTCCTGATGGTAAGCGCCCTCATGAAATTTGCCTGCATCATGGAACAGCGCCACCAGCGTTGGCAGGAAGGAATCGACCCCTTCCATGGCAGAGAGCTTGTGGGCAATGGCGGCGGTGCGTCTTGTGTGCTCGAGCAGAAATTCCGATGGCGCCTGGCCGCTCCGGGCGTTATAGCCTGCCTCGGCGTCGACCAGCGTCTTTTCGATGCTGGCGTAAAGCCCGGGAAAGCGGCCCTCAATGACATTGCGTACCTGTTTCATTGTCGTTTCCTATTTATTCATGCAGGGTTGTCATTGCGGCCTTGAGCCGCAATCCAGTGGATGCGTGGCACTGGATCCCGGATCAAGTCCGGGATGACAATTTTCTGGTGCAGGATGACAATTTCCTGGTACGGGATGGCAATTTCCTGGTGCTGGATGACAACCTTCCGCTCCGGGATGACAACTCCTTTGTCCGCCTCCCAAGCTGTCAGGCTGCATCTTCCGAAAGCAGTCTCGCAGTTCAGTCACGAACAGTTCGGGCTGCTCGAATGCCGCAAAATGCCCACCCCTGTCGACCTCACTCCAATGCACGATATGGGCGAAGTGCTGCTCTGCCCAGCGCCGTGAGGGGCGTGAAAATTCCTTCGGGTAAATGGTCACGCCCACTGGCAGGGACAACTTCTGTGTCTTGAAGAAAGCCAGACTCTCCCAATAGAGCCTGGCCGATGACGCGGCCGTGCCGGGAAGCCAGTAGAGCATGATGTTATCCAGCATGGCATCACGACTCAGGGCGCTCTCGGGCTCGCCGCGGTTATCAGTCCAGGCGTAGAACTTCTCGTAAATCCAGGCTGCCTGGCCAGCGGGTGAATCGGTCAGGCCATAGCCAAGGGTCTGCGGGCGCGTTTGTTGCTGCTTGGCGTAGCCCGAGTCGCTGTCGCGATAGAACTTCATGGAAGCAAGCGACGCCTGCTCGGCCTCGGTGAGTTGCGCGTAATCTTCCCGGCCCGGATAGACCAGCGGCATGTTGAGATGAACGCCGGCACATTCAGGTGGCGCAATCATGCCGATGGCGGTGCTCACGGCGGCACCCCAATCGCCGCCCTGGGCAAAATAGCGCCGGTAACCCAGCCGCTTCATCAGGGTGATCCAGGCAGCGGCGATTCGCTCGACCCCCCAGCCGATGCCGCTGGGTTTGTCTGAAAAGCCGAAACCTGGCAGTGACGGAATCACGAGGTGGAACGCGTCCGTGGCGTCGCCTCCATGGGCAGCAGGGTCGGTCAAGGGACCGATCACGTCAAGGAACTCGACCACCGAGCCGGGCCAGCCGTGCGTCAGGATCAGCGGCGTGGCATCGGGGTTCGGTGAACGGATGTGAAGAAAGTGGATGCCAAACCGTCAATGCGGGTTTGATACTGGCCAAGCGCATTGAGCCGTGCCTCGCAGCGTCGCCAGTCGTAATCACGCGTCCAGTAATCGCACAGTGCCCTGATCCGCTCCAGCGGCACGCCCTGGCTCCAGTCGCCGACGGTTTCACGATCCGCCCAGCGGGTGTGGGTCAGCCGCGAGCGAAGGTCGGCCAGCGTCTCGTCGGCAACGGCGAGTTTGAAAGGGTCGACCGACTCGCTGGCAGGCGCGCTGGTGTGCATTGGCAAATAGTTCCCCTTAATTGATCAATTCCGGCATTACCGTACCACTATGCCACACTGATGGCTGGCGGCCGGGCACCGGGCACCAGCCTTGCGGGGCGCCTTCAGGCACAATAGATCGCTGAACCTGGAGGAACCCAACATGGCCTTGATCATCACCGAAGACTGCACCGCTTGCGATGCCTGCAAACCCGCTTGCCCGAACGAAGCGATCGCTGCCGGCGACTTGCTCTACGTCATTGACCCGGCACGCTGCACCGAGTGCGTGGGCGCCGAAGAAGAACCCCAGTGCAAACTGGTTTGCCCGGCCGACTGCATTTCCGTCGATCCGGCTTTCGTCGAGACGCCGGAACAGCTGATGAAGAAGTACGAAAGCCTGCACGCCTGAAGGCGGCTGACGATTGACGTGGGGCGCGTCATGGACACCTTTGTTTGGGATCAGAATTTCGTCACTGGTTTGCCCCAGGTTGATGAGCAGCATCACAGACTCGTGAACCTGTTCAACGAGTTCAGCCATTCGCTGTTCCTGTCTGACGCGAATCGAAAAACCCTGGTGAGTGACACCTTCGAGCGAGTGCTCGACTACACACGCTACCATTTTCAGGACGAAGAGAGCTTGATGCGGACCGAGGGAGTGGACCCGCGGCATGTGGATGCACACCACGCAATGCACAAGCAATTCGTGGCCCAGGTGAAGTCCATGTGGGAGCGCCGCAGCGCCATGTCGGACCCGAGCGTGAGTCTGGTCGGTTTTCTGACCTCATGGCTGAGCCTGCACATCCTGGGTATCGATCAATCCCTGACCCGTCAGATCCAACTCATCCGACAAGGTCTGTCGGCCGCAGCAGCTTTTGAGCGCGAGACCCTTGCCAACGACAACGGCATGCAGGCGGTGCTCAAGCTGATCAACAACCTTTACCATGTGCTTTCATTGCAGAACACAGAATTGGCGCAGGCCAACCAGCACCTGGAACAGCGTGTAGCGCGGCGCACCCTGGAACTGGAGAAGACAAACAAGGAACTGGAGCAGGCCTACGTCCAGTTGGAGGCGTACTCACGCGTCGACGGTTTGCTGCAAATTGCCAATCGAAAGTATTTTGATACGCGCCTTCGCGAGGCCTGCGCCAGTGCCTTCCGCCGCAAGCAGGCACTTGGTTTGCTGATGATCGATGTGGACTTTTTTAAACGCTACAACGACGGTTATGGGCACCAGCCGGGCGATGCCTGCCTTCAAGCCGTCGCCAGAGCCGTACAAAAGGCGCTGACACGAAGCACGGATCTGGCTGCACGCTATGGTGGGGAAGAGTTGGCCGTGATACTGCCCGACACGGACGAGGCAGGTGCGATCGCGGTGGCCGAGCGGGTGGTGGCAGCGGTGTCGGCTCTGGATTTGCCGCACAAGGCATCGGACGCAGCGCCCTTTGTCACGGTGAGCGTTGGTGCCGTGAGCCAGGTCCCGACAGAGAAAGAGGGCGACCTGTCGCTGCTGGGCCACGCTGACACGGCGCTTTATAGTGCAAAAGATTCCGGTCGAAACCGCGCCGTGCTCTACAGATCCTGAAGGCGCCGGCGCGCCAGATCGGCGGCACGTTCGCGCATCAGGTCCTGCACGTAGCGCTTGGGCTGACCCGGTGTGCGCGAAAAAGCAAAGCTGATGTCGATGAAGTCTTTTGACAACTTTTGCAGCGGCCAGAAGCAGGGCAAATCCCAGTGAATATATTGTAGCTACAAACGTAGTATATTCAGCCTATGGAATTCGAGTGGGATCTGGACAAGGCGCTAACAAATCGACAGAAACAGATGGAAGACCATAGGTCTTGTTGAGCCCGCCGTGCTGGCGGTTGTTTACACAATTCGTGGAGATGAGGGTGACACCATCCGCTTGATTTCCGCGAGAAAGGCAGACGCCAATGAGCGCAAACAATACCGTGAAATTCAAGCTTGATCCAATCAATCCGCCGCGAGTCAGTGCTGAACAGCGTAGACGCTTGCAAGCGGTTGCCGCCATTCCAGACGCAGCTATCGACTACAGCGATATACCACGCCAAACTGATCCGGTGAAGTGGACACGGCCAGGTTT
Source organism: Comamonadaceae bacterium (assembly GCA_007280205.1). Taxonomy (GTDB): domain Bacteria; phylum Pseudomonadota; class Gammaproteobacteria; order Burkholderiales; family Burkholderiaceae_C; genus Rhodoferax. The sequence goes on along the minus strand of QYPX01000097.1, from coordinate 11,806 downwards.
GTTGGTTTCAAGTGAAAACAAGCAGCAAATAACGCTTCGAGTGGACGCTGATGTGCTCAGTTTCTTTAAAGGCACCGGAAAACGCTACCAGAGTCGCATCAATGCTGCCTTACGCGAGTACGTTAACGCGCATCGAAAAGCGGTCTGATCAATAAGTCTCCAGGTGCAAGCGCCCTTCCCGCTTGAGCGCTGCACCCACACTGTCCCATGACAGCCCGGCCTGCTCTGCCACATCGCGCAGTGCCAGCAACACGCCCTGCTCCATGCTCTTGAGGCCACAGACGTAGAAATAAGCGTTCGGATCCGCCAGCAACAGTGCAAGGTCGGCAGCCCGTTCGCGCATCAGGTCCTGCACGTAGCGCTTGGGCTGGCCCGGTGTGCGCGAAAAGGCAAAGCTGATATCGATGAAATCTTTCGGCAGCTTCTGCAAGGGCCCGAAGTAGGGCAACTCTTCCTGGCTGCGCGCGCCAAAGAACAGCATCAATTTGCCACCTTCGAATCTACCCGGACCAGGCCCCCACGCTCCACCGCCAAGCGGGTCGCTGGCCCCCGAGGGGGCTGTGCTGGCTTGGGACGGCCCGGCGCCACCACGCCGCAGCCGCCGCCTCCACTCGGTAATGCCACGCATGGGCGCACTGCCGGTGCCGGTGCAGATCATGACGATGTGCGAGCGCGGGTGATTCGGGATCAGGAAGCTCGCGCCAAAGGGGCCGATGACCTGCACCTTGTCACCCGGACTCAGGTCGCACACGTAATTGGAGCCAATGCCGCGCACCGGCTTGCCCTGCTGGTCTGTCAGCACGCGCTTGACGGTCAGCGCCAGGTTGTTGTAGCCGGGTCGCTCGCCGTTGCGTGGACTGGCGATCGAGTACTGGCGCGCATGGTGCGGCCGCCCCTGGGCGTCCAAACCCGGCGGGAGGATGCCGATCGATTGCCCCTCCAGGAACGGAAAGGGCATGGCACCGAAGTCCAGCACGACGTGGTGCGTGTCGTAGTCCTGTCCGACCTTGGTCACGCGAACGTTGCCGGCGACCGTGGCGGTGACAAACTTTTCTGCAGCCTTGGGGCCGTACAGATTGGTATAGGCATGCGCCGCTGACCAGGGCGGTACCGTGGCGCCGTAGTGGGCAGCACCGAATTCCTCACCAGCCCCCGTCGTATCGAGCACCATCGCAGATGCCGCTGACTCATCCAGCGCCGACACGGCAGCAGCACTGAGCCCCTGCTGCTCCAACTGTTCGGCGCTCAGTTCAGCCGGCAGTTCATCCCAAGCCAGTTGCGCCTCCACGCTATAGGCCTGCACGCGCGCCACCGTGCGCCAGTTGTCGATGGAGCCGGTCGGACAGGGCGAGATGCAGGCCATGCACAGATTGCACTTCGTCGCATCGACCACATAGTTGCGTGAGTCGTGCGTGATCGCCGCCACCGGACAGATGGCCTCGCAGGTATTGCAGCGAATGCAAACCTCGGGGTCGATCAGATGCTGGCGCAAGGCAAGGTTGTCCGACATGGCTGCTGCCATCAATTGAAACGCACGTACTCGAAGTCGGCCGGCTGGCGGTTGATGCCGACAATCGGCGGCGCAATCCAGTTGGCGAACTGACCGGGTGCGGTGACGCGGCCCATCAGGCTGGCGACAAAAGCCTTGTCGGTCGCGCTCGGCAGCCAGTGGTCCACGCTCGCTTGCCACTCGGCCTCGGACAGCACACGGCCATCGGGCGACACCTTGGCATTGGCCAGCGCGCCGATGCTGCGATGAAAGGCCTTGTGCGGGACGTTCAAACGCACCGGAATGCCCGCCTTCTCGATGACGCGGTTCCAGCGCTGCACGCCGCCGATGGAGTCCTTGATGTAGTCGTCGCGCAGCACTTCGTTGAGTGCGTTGAGCATGGGTACTTCGCGCTCGACCAACTGACCGCCCTGCACCGCCAGCACCTTGTACGTGCTGCCCTTGAGCACATGGTCGTCGGTGCGCTTGCCTTCTTCATAGCGGCCTTTCAGACCGGTGCTGTAGAAGGTGGCGGCGTTGCTCGACTCATCAGAGCCAAACAGGTCGATGGTGACGCTGAAGTGGAAATTGAGGTAGCGCTGCAGGGTGGGCAGATCAATCACGCCAGCGGCGCGCAGCTTGGTCACATCGTCGGTCTTGAGATCGTTCATGGCCTGGCAGGTGCGCGCAATGACGCGGCTGACGCCAGACTCGCCGACGAACATGTGGTGCGCCTCTTCGGTCAGCATGAACTTGGTGGTGCGCGCCAGCGGGTCAAAGCTGCTCTCAGCCAGGGCGCAGAGCTGGAACTTGCCGTCACGGTCGGTGAAGTAGGTGAACATGAAGAAGCTCAGCCAGTCTGGCGTTTCTTCGTTGAAGGCCTGCAGGATGCGCGGGTTGTCCTGCTGACCGCTGCGCCGCTCCAGCAGGGCCTCGCCCTCCTCGCGGCCGTCACGGCCAAAGAACTTGTGCAGCAGGTAGACCATGGCCCACAGGTGCCTGCCTTCCTCGACGTTGACCTGAAACAGGTTGCGCAGGTCGTACTGGCTGGGTGCCGTCAGCCCCAGATGACGCTGCTGCTCGACCGATGCCGGCTCGGTGTCACCCTGCGTGACGATGATGCGGCGCAGGTTGGCGCGGTACTCGCCGGGGACGTCCTGCCAGGCGTCCTGACCCATGTGGTCCCCGAAGTGAATCTTGCGTCCGGCCTCTGCCGGGTTCAGGAAGATGCCCCAGCGGTAGTCGGGCATCTTGACATGGCCGAACTGCGCCCAGCCCTGCGGATCGACGCTGACTGCGGTGCGCAGATAGACGTCGAAATTCTGCGAGTCGTCCGGACCCATGTCACCCCACCAGCGCAGGTAGTTGGGCTGCCACTGCTCCAGCGCGCGCTGCAGTGTGCGGTCTTCGCTGAGGTTGACGTTGTTGGGGATTTTTTCGCTGTAATTGATGGTGGTCATGGTTATCTCCTGGGTAGTGTTCAAGTACTGAATGCGGTTTCGTCATTGCGGGCTTGACCCGCAATCCATGTCGCGCGAGCCACTGGATGCCGGATCGAGTCCGGCATGACAAACCGGGGGATGAGTCGTCACAAAAATAATCAAACGCGGTTCCAGTCAAAAGCGACTTTTTCGCCCTTGCCGTAGACTTTGAGTGCACCTTTTTCACCGACCGCGTTGGGCCGCTGAAAGATCCAGTTCTGCCAGGCCGTGAGCCGACCGAAGATGCGGGTGAACATGTTTTCCTGGCTGTTGAAGCGCAAGTTGGCTTCCATGCCGGTCAGTGCATCGGGCGACATGCTGACGCGTTCCTCGATCGCGATCCGCACTTCGTCGGCCCAGTCGATGTCGTCCGGGCTGGAAGTCACCAGGCCGAGTTTCAGCGCTGCTTCGCCGTCCAGGGCCTTGCCAAGCTCCGCGCGAACGGCGTCAAGCGGCGCCTGCTCGTCATAGAAGCGCCGCTGCAAGCGGCTTTGGCCGGTGACCATCGGGTACAGACCAAAATTCGCCTCGGTCAGCGCGATGCGCGGCGCCATCGCCGCTTCGTCGGGCAGTACAAACTGGTAACTGCGGTCGCAAGCCAAAGCCAGTTCCAGCAAGCTGCCGGCAAAGCAGGAGCCGGGCTCGATCAGGGCAAACAGGCTGCGCGATGAGACATCAAGACGACTGAACGTGCGGCGCAGCAGACCGATGGTCTCGCGCACCCGCCAGTGGTCCTGATGCGCCAGCAGCGTCGCATCCATGGCCAGCACATCGGCCGCGGCACCCTCGGTCTTGATCAGCCAGACGCCAATGTCGAGTTCGTTGGTGCGCATGCAAAGGATGGCGTCTTCGAGTTCGCGCGCCATGGCCAGCGGATACCAGCTGTCACCTGCTGCCTCGATGGCGGCCAGGTCAGCGGGCTGTGGACCGGTCGGCGCATTGACGGTGAAAGTGGCGACGCGCCTGGCACGATCGATCTCCACCGTCAGCTGCGAGTAGCGCAGCGCGTCGGCTTCCAGCACGCGCTGCAGCGGATTGAGCGTCACACCCCTGGCATGCGCCGGGCGGTCGCTGCCCTCTGCCAGTTCCAGCGCACGCTGACGCACCTTCTGTGCAAACACCGCCGGCTTGGCGATGGCATCCACCAGACGCCAGGCCACGGCCTTTTCACCACGAACGCCTTCGACGTTGGTGCAGAACAGGTCGGCCAGATCGTGGCGCACATGGCGTTTGTCGGTGACCCGGGTCAGGCCGCCGGTGCCCGGCAAGACGCCGAGCAAGGGGACTTCAGGCAGACTGACGGCGCTGGAGCGGTCGTCCACCAGAATGATCTCGTCGCAGGCCAGCGCCAACTCGTAGCCACCGCCAGCGCAGGCGCCATTGACGGCCGCCAGGAACTTCAGACCGCTGTAGCGCGACGAATCTTCCAGCCCGTTGCGGGTTTCGTTGGTGAACTTGCAGAAATTCACTTTCCAGGAGTGACTGCTCACGCCCAGCATGAAGATGTTGGCACCGGAGCAGAAGACTTTCTCCTTGGCGCTGGTCACGACCACCGTACGCACTTCAGGATGCTCGAAACGAATCCGGCTGATGGCGTCGTTCAGTTCAATATCCACACCCAGGTCGTAACTGTTGAGCTTGAGCTTGTAGCCTGGACGCAGCCCCGCGTTTTCATCGAAATCAGCTCTCAAAGTGGCCACCGGGCCATCAAACTCAAGCTTCCAGTGCCGGTACTGGGAAGGGCTGGTCTGGTACTCAACTCGGTTGTCAATGCTCACGGGCGATTCTCCATTCTCTACAAGCACAAAAGTGCATCAATTGGCATCGATACACGCAACATAATGCAAACTATAGCAAGAAATTCGATTTCGTGCAGTGAGCCCAAAAAGCTCAGGCCGGCAGTTGCAAGAGGCGTCTGACCTGCTCGCGCAGCATCAGGAAAGTGGCAGCCAGCGGCTGTGCACTGGTATCGATGCGAAGCTGCGCCTTGGCGTAGAAGGCGGCACGCCCAGCCAGAATACCCTTCAAATCCGCCATGGCTTCCAGGCTGGCCGCCATCGGGCGCAAGTCGCCCTGCGCCATGACGCGCTTCATGTGGTCCTCGGGGTCGGCCTGCAGCCAGACGGTGGCGCAGTGCGACAGCAACTGGTTGAAGGTCCCGGCGTCCGACACCAGGCCGCCAGGGACGGCAATCACCGCCTCCGGGTAGATCTGGATCGCTTCTTCGAGTGCGCGACGCTCGTAGCGCCGGTAGGCGTTGATGCCGTAGAGCGCCTGAATTTCAGAGACACTGCAGCCGGCAAACTTTTCAATTTCGCGACTCAGCTCAACAAACGGGAAATCCAGGTCTTCGGCCAGCATCTGACCCAGTGTTGACTTGCCGGCGCCGCGCAGGCCGACCAGCGCTACGCAACTGCTTTTTCCGGATTGCGCACCGCCAGTGCCGAGCATCTCGCCAATCATGATACGGACCCGCTGCAGCGTCACCTCGTCACGCTGGCCCAGCAACTCGCGGATCAGCAACCACTCGGGTGAGGAACTGGTGACGTCGCTCACCAGTTCGCCCAGCGAGCACTGCAAGGCACCCGCCACCTGCAGCAGCACCAGAATCGAAGCGTTGCCAACGCCGTATTCCAGGTTGGCCAGGTGCCGCTCCGACACATCCGCCGCCAGCGCCAGCGCCTTGCGCGTCATGCCCCGGCGCGAGCGCAGGGCACGCACCCGCTCGCCCAGCGCTGCCAGAAAGGGATTCTTCTCTTGCAAGGCCGCCTCAGGCTGACCTGTCGTTAACCCTGATAAAGGCGCTATCGTGCTTGACATGAAGGAATGGAGTCATTATTGTTCGTCCCTGCACAATAATTCATATTTGCCGATTGTGCAACCGATGGCAAAAATAGACTCAGAATTCGTTGAAATTGACTGGCGCCAACGTCCGGTGCGCATTGAGCAAGTCTGGCTCTCGCCCGAGCGCGTCGGCGCGCCCCTGATCGTCTTCCTGCATGAAGGGCTGGGCTCGCTGGCCATGTGGAAGGATTTCCCGCAGCAATTGTGCGACGCCGCCGGCTGGCGCGGCCTGGTTTATTCGCGCCCCGGCTATGGCCGCTCGACGCCACGCGCCAGTGATGAAGTCTGGCACAACGATTTCATGCACCGCCAGGCACTCGAGGTGCTGCCGGCCCTCCTTAAAGCGCTGGCCATCGACACCATAGCCCAGCCGCCCTGGCTCTATGGCCACAGCGACGGCGGCTCGATGGCCCTGCTCTACGCGGCGCATTTCCCTGACGCCCTAGCCGGTGCCGTGGTCGCCGCGCCGCACATTCTGGTCGAAGACCTTTCGGTCAGCAGCATAGAACTGGCACGCCAGGCTTATCTGGAGACCGATCTGCGCGATCGATTGGCCAAGTACCACGACGAGCCCGACTCGCCCTTTTGGGGCTGGAACCGGATCTGGCTGGATCCTGTTTTTCGCGCCTGGTCGATCGAGGCCGAGATCGCGAGCATCCGCTGCCCGCTGCTGGCGCTGCAGGGGCTCGATGACGAATACGGCACGCTGCGCCAGATCCATGGCATCGCTGAGCGCCTGCCGCAGACCGAGTTGTTGGAGTTAGCCCACTGTGGCCACTCACCACACCGCGATCAGCCAGAAAAAGTCATCAAAGCCGTGACACAATTCGTTCACAACCACAACCGAGGAGACATCTCATGAAAGCACATCGCATTACCCTGCTTGCCGCCTGCGCCATGGCCGCATCTTTGAGCCTGGCCCAGACGCCTGCAAAAATCAAAGTCGGCCTGATGCTGCCCTACACCGGCACCTATGCCGCACTGGGCATCGCCATCGAAAACGGCTTTCGGCTGCAGATAGCAGAACAGGGTGGCAAGCTCGCTGGCCGCGAGATCGAGTTCGTCAAGGTCGACGATGAATCCGACCCGTCCAAGGCCACCGACAACGTCAACAAACTGGTCAAGCGCGACAACGTCGACGTGCTGGTGGGCAGCGTGCACTCGGGCGTGGCGATGGCCATGGCCAAAGTCGCCAAGGACACCGGCATCCTGCTGATCGTTCCGAACGCCGGTGCCGATATCGTGACCGGCGCCATGTGCGCACCCAACATCTTCCGCAGTTCCTTCAGCAACTGGCAGCCGGCCTACGCCATGGGCGAAGTCGCGCTCAAGAAGGGTGCCAAGAAGGCCGTGACCATCACCCACAAGTACGCTGCCGGTGACGAATCCGTCAAGGGTTTCCGCGAGGCGTTCGAGAAGGGTGGCGGCCAGATCGTCAAGGACCTGAGCCTGCCTTTCCCCGGCGTCGAGTTTCAGGCCCTGCTGACCGAGATTGCGTCACTCAAGCCTGATGTCGTCTACACCTTCTTCGCCGGTGGCGCTGCGGTCAAGTTCGTGAAAGACTATGCAGCCGCCGGTCTGAAGAAGAGCATTCCGCTGTATGGCGCTGGCTTCCTGACCGACGGTACGCTCGACGCCCAGGGCGCTGACGCCGACGGCCTGTTCACCACGCTGCACTATGCCGACAGCCTGGGCACGCCGCGTGACACCGCCTTCCGTCTGGCCTATGCCAAGACCTACAAGATGCAGCCCGATGTTTACGCAGTGCAAGGCTACGACGCAGCGCAGATACTGGCCATTGGCGCAGCGGCAGTCAAAGGTGATCTGAGCAAGAAAGCCGAGTTTGCCAGTGCGGTTGAAAAGGCCAAGATCGACAGCCCACGCGGCCCCTTCATGCTGTCCAAGGCGCACAACCCGGTGCAGGACATCTATCTGCGCCAGGTCACCGGCAAAGAGAACAAACTGGTCAGTATCGCCATCAAGGGACTGGCCGATCCGGCGCGCGGCTGCAAGATGTAAGGAAGGCGCATCGAGTGCCAGGCATACACTGGATTGCGGATCAAGTCCGCAATGACAAACCAGCAGCGCGCAATGACAAACCAGCAGCGCGCAATGACAAAATGCTTGTCATTGCGGCCCCGGATCAGAGCTTGCCCCGGGCTCGATCCGGGGTCCGGGGTTTCAGCACCCGCAATCCATGGCCCCGAATGCATGGATGCCGGATCGAGTCCGGCATGACAACGGTATATCAGCAATTTCCAGCTCTCTGAGCATCAATAGCGCAGCAATTCACCGGGCATATGGACCTGACCACCTATCTGCTGTCATGGACCTGATCACCTTCCTGATCCAGTGCCTGAACTCGCTGCAGTACGGCTTGCTGCTGTTCCTGGTGGCGTCGGGCCTGACCCTGATCTTCGGCATCATGGGGGTTATCAACCTGGCGCACGGCAGCTTCTACATGATCGGCGCCTACATGGCGTACGCGCTGGCGCCTATCGTGGCAGCCACTTTTGGTGGCGGCTTCTTTGCCACGCTGCTGGTCGGTTTGGTGCTGGCGGTGATAGCGGGCTATGTGCTGGAGTGGGCTTTCTTCAGCTTTCTGTACGAGCGTGAACATCTGCAGCAGGTGCTCATGACCTATGGCCTGATCCTGGTCTTTGAAGAACTGCGCAGCATGCTGGTGGGTGACGACGTGCACGGTGTGCAGCCGCCGGCCATTCTGTCAGGCACACTGCCGCTGAGCGATCTGATGACCTACCCGGTGTACCGACTCTTCATCTCGGCAGTCTGTCTGCTGCTGGCACTCGGCATGTACCTGGTGTTCACGCGCACCCGCCTGGGCATGATGATCCGCGCCGGCAGCACCAATCGCGAGATGGTGCAGTCGCTCGGCATTGACATCAAGTTCCTGTACCGCGTAGTGTTTGCTGCCGGCATGGCCGTGGCCGTTTTCGCCGGCATGATTGCGGCCCCTGTTTCATCGGTCTATCCGGGCATGGGCAACACGGTGCTGATCATCTGCTTTGTGGTGGTGGTGATTGGCGGCATCGGCTCCATCCGCGGCGCCCTGCTGGCCGCCCTGTTGATTGGCGTCGTTGACACCTTTGGCAAGGTGCTTGTGCCCCAGGCCTCGGGCGTGCTGATCTATGTGATGATGGCCTTGATCCTGCTGTGGAAACCCAGCGGCCTGTTCAAGGCCGGCTAGGCGCAGCCTGCTTCCCATGAAACACAGCAAGATCATTTTTTCCGTCCTGGCCTTTGCCGCACTGGCGCTGTTTCCGCTGGTCGCCGGAAAATACGGCATCGACCTGGTCACCAAGATCATGATCTTTGCCGTCTTTGCACTGAGCCTGGAGTTGCTCGTAGGTGGCACCGGCCTGGTCTGCTTTGGGCAGTCGGCGTTTCTGGGCATTGGTGCTTACGCGGCGGTGTTGCTGTCGCCACAGGGCGGCGCCGCCTCCATGCTGTGGCTGTTGCCGGTCTGCGTGCTCGCCGCCGCGGCCTATGCGCTGCTGGTGGGTGTGCTGTCGCTGCGCACCAGTGGCGTCTATTTCATCATGGTGACCCTGGCCTTTGCCCAGATGGCTTACTACGTGGCACACGACACGCCGCTGGGCGGTGGCACCGACGGCATCTACATGACCGTCAAGCCGGTGCTGGGCAGTCTGCTCGATCTGGATCAGCCGCTCACGCTTTATGCCTTCACGCTGGCAAGCCTGATCGCGGTTTTCGGCTTTCTGGCACTGCTGCTGCGCTCACGCTTTGGCCGCGCCCTGGCCGGCATACGGGTCAACGAGCAGCGCATGCGCTCCACCGGTTTTTCGACCTTTGGCTACAAACTGGCCGCGTTCGTGATCTCCGGCGGTATTGCCGGACTGGCGGGTTTCCTGTTTGCCGTGAAGGATGGTTATGTCAATCCGGAACTGATCAGCTGGCACGTCTCGGGCAATGTGCTGATCATGATCATCCTGGGCGGCATCGGGCAGTTGCGCGGCGCCATCATTGGCGCCTTCGCCTTCGCCCTGCTGCAGGAACTGTTCAAGTCGGAGGCACTCTTTGGTGACTTTGCCAAGCACTGGCAACTTGGACTGGGGCTGACCATCATCGCCAGCGTCGCCTTGCTGCCGCGCGGGCTGGTCGGCGTGCCGCAGCAGATCGCCGAGCGCCTGTTCGGGCGCTCCAACGCCGGTCCTGCGGCGCCCGAAGCGGAGCCTGAAGATGAGTGAGTCCGAAGTCCTGCTGCGTGGGCTTGGCATCACGCGCCGCTGGGGCGGCCTGGTGGCGCTGGACAAGGTATCGCTGGAACTCGCTCGTCACAGCGTGCATGCAGTCATCGGACCCAATGGCGCGGGCAAGTCGACGCTGATCAATATCCTGTCAGGTGAGATTGAGTTGTCTTCCGGAGAGATCGAACTGCTGGGACAAGACGTGACCAGCTGGTCACAACCCCGTCGCTCCCGCGCCGGCCTGGGTCGCAGTTACCAGCGCAACACCATCTATCCGAGCTTCACTGTGCTGGAGAACTGTCGTCTTGCGGCGCAAATCAGGCATCCCAGGCCCTGGGCGTTCTGGCAGGATGCGCAGAAGTGCCCACTAAGCAGCCAGAAGGCGCACGAAGTGGCCGAGCGCGCTGGTCTGGGCAGCGTGCTGGAGCGCAACGCCGGCATGCTCTCGCACGGCCAGAAGCGCCAGCTTGAAATTGCCATGTGTCTGGCCACCGACCCCGAGGTACTGCTGCTTGACGAACCGCTGGCAGGGATGGGCGCTGAAGAGACCGAACGCATGCTGGCCCTGCTGGCCGAGCTGCGGAGCAGCCATGCCATTTTGCTGGTCGAGCACGACATGGATGCCGTCTTTCGCATCGCCGACAAGATCACGGTGATGGTCAACGGCCTTGTCATCGCCTGCGGTTCACCCGACTTTGTGCGCAGCCACCCGGGCGTGCGCCTGGCTTACCTGGGGGAAGCCAGCGATGAACCGTGAACTGATTGTGGATGCGCGCGCTGTGCACGCCTGGTACGGCTCCAGCCATGTGCTGCACGGTGTCGACCTGCAGATCGGGCGTGGCGAAACGGTGGGTCTGCTCGGGCGCAACGGCATGGGCAAGAGCACACTGATCCGCACCCTGCTGGGCCACGTCCGGCAGCGCGATGGTCACATCGGCTTGTTCGGACAGGAGGCCTCACACCTGCAGCCGCACCAGGTGGCACGCCTGGGCATCGCCTACGTGCCCGAGGGACGCGGGGTTTTCCCCAATCTCTCGGTGCGGGAAAACCTGCTGATGGCGGCGCGGAGCGGCCGCGATGGCCGCAATGACTGGTCGTTTGAACGCGTGCTGGAAACTTTTCCCAGGCTGGCCGAGCGCATTGCCCAGATGGGTGGGCAACTCTCGGGTGGTGAGCAGCAGATGCTCTCCATCGGTCGTGCGCTGATGACGCACCCGGAACTGATCGTGCTGGACGAAGCGACCGAAGGACTGGCGCCCCTGATCGTGGCCGAGATCTGGCGCGTCATCGGCGAGATCAGCGCCAGCGGCATTGCCACGCTGATTGTGGATCGTGACTACCGCAAGGTGCTGGCACGCTCCAATCACGCCCTGGTGCTACAAAAAGGTCGCGTCGTGCTGCGCGGAGCCTCCGTCACGCTCGCCAGCCACGAAGCCCTTTCTGGCTACCTCGGCGTCTGACTGACCGCGGGTTACCCTTATTGATGTTTCCGAAATCCATGACACCGCCCAACAACAACGGATACCGCATTGTCATTGCGGGTCCGCTTGTCATTGCGGGTCCCCTTGTCATTGCGGGCTTGACCCGCAATCCAGTGCATGCGTACAACTGGATCCCGGATCAAGTCCGGGATGACAGCTACTGAGTCCGGGATGACAGCTACTGAGTCCGGGGTGACAGCTACCGCGCCCGGGATGACAGCTACCGCGCCCGGGATGACAGCTACTGAGTCCGGCACGACAGTGTGTTCCTCTGTGCGTGTC
>QYPX01000221.1 GCA_007280205.1 Comamonadaceae bacterium | reverse complement strand
TCCCGGACCCGATCCGGGATCCATTGCTGCGCCACCACTGGATTGCGGGTCGTGGCCCGCAATGACAAAACACCTGTCATCCCGGACCCGATCCGGGATCCATTGCTGCGTCACCACTGGATTGCGGGTCAGGCCCGCAATGACAATGCAGCATCCGTTGCTTCAAACTGGCCAGCAGGCCGCCGGAGCGCGCCATCTGCAGCAGGAACTCAGGGACCGGTTCGCAGGGCAGGTGCTCACCCGATCGCAGTTGCAGCGACAGGGCGCGCTCATCCAGGGCGAGTTCCGTCTCGTTCCTCAGGGCATCGACTTGCCCGCAGGTCAGCAGCAGCAAGCCAAGGTTAAAGGCGTTGCGGAAGAACAGGCCACCGTAGCTCGGGGCGATCACGGCGGCCACGCCCAGATGCACCAGCACCGCAGCGGCCTGCTCGCGCGAGGAGCCGATGCCGAAATTGCGCCCGGCCACGATCACGTCACCCGGGCGTACCTCTTGCGCAAAGGCCGGTAGCAAGTGCTCCAGGCAGTGCTGGCCGATGACTTCAATGCCATGCTGCATGTAGGCACCGGGTGCCAGCGCGTCGGTGTCCACATCGTCGCCGAGGCGCCAGACTCTGTGCCAGACCGTGGGTGTGGGGTCGAACTGACTCATGGCAGGACCGTCCGCGGGTCGGTGATATAGCCACGCAGCGCAGACGCCGCCACTGTGTAGGCCGACGCCAGAAAGACCTGGGTGTCGGGCGGCCCCATGCGGCCCCTGAAGTTGCGTGCGGTGCTGGAGATCACGGTCTGGCCGCCGGCAAAGCTGTCGCCGTAACCGGCGCAGGCGCCGCAGGCACTGGGCAGGACTGTGGCACCGGCGTCCGTCAGCACCTGCAGCGTGCCCTCCCTCTCGGCCTGGGCCTTGTCCCGCAGGCTCGCTGGCGCAACCAGCAGCTGCACACCCGCAGCCAGTTTGCGCCCCTGCAAGACCTGCGCCGCAAAGCGCAGATCGTCGAGTTTGGCACCGGTGCAGGCACCGATGTAGGCGATGTCAATGCGGGTGGCGGCGTGATCGGCGATCGCAACGCCATGCGCCGGGCTGTGCGGTGCGGCCAGTTGCGGGCTCAGTGTGCTGGCGTCAAAGTCATGCTGAACGTCGAAGCTGGCGTGGTCCGACTGCAGTGCTGCCCAATCGAGGGCGGCCAGATCTTGCACCGTACCGGTTTGCTCCAGCCACTGCCGTGTCACCGCGTCCGGTGCCACCAACGCTGCTTGCGCGCCCATTTCGGCACCCATATTGCACAGCGTCATGCGTTCGGGCATCGACAGCGCACGCACCGCGCTGCCGGTGAATTCCAGCGCCTGGTAATTGGCGCCATTCATGCCAAAGCGGTGAATCATGAAGAGCATCATGTCTTTCGCGCAGACGCCGCTGGCGAGTGTTCCGGACCAGTGCATGGCGATGGTCTGCGGCACGCGCAGCCAGAGCTCGCCCGTCACCACGACGCCGAGCATCTCGGTGCTGCCGATGCCGAACATGTAGGCGCCAAACGCGCCGCCGGTGGGTGAGTGCGAGTCGCCACCAACGCAGAACATGCCGGGCCGGACGTGGCCGTGCTGTGCCACAACGATGTGGCAGATGCCCTGACTGTCGTAAACGTGCGGCAGCTTCTGCTGCAGAGCCCAGTCGCGTGCCAGGCGCACGATGCTGCGCGCGGCGTCGTCGCGCTCGGGTACGTAGTGGTCCATCACCAGCACGACCTTGGACTTGTCCCAGATCTGCGAGCCCAACTCTTCGAGCATGGGCTTGAGGCGCCGTGGCCCGGAGGAGTCATGGAACATGGCCAGATCGACCTGGCAGGTGACGATCTCGCCGACCCGCACCGATGCCAATCCGGCGGCGCGGGCAATGATTTTTTGCGCCAGGGAAGAGGCTTCTGCCATCGTCAGTCCGGTCTGGCCCCCGAGAACTTGACCACCTTGGCCCAGCGCGTGATCTCGACTTGCACGAGCTTGCAGTTTGTCATCCCGGACTTGATCCGGGATCCAGTGCCACGCGAGCCATGGATTGCGGGTCGGAGCCCGCAATGACGATCAGGGGTGGGGCTGTTCATAAAGAGCGCGGCTTGGCAATCCATGATGCTTCTTTCATACTCCAAGGTAGGCGCGGCGCAGCGTGTCGCTGGCCAGCAACTCGGCGCCCGATCCGGAAAAGCGCAGTGCGCCGTTTTCCAGCACGTAGGCGCGCTGCGCGACTTCGAGCGACTGCCCCACGTTCTGCTCCACCAGCAGCACGGCGAGCCCCTGCGTGTTGAGTTGAGAGATCAGCGTGAACATCTCCTCCACCAGCAAGGGCGAGAGTCCGAGCGAGGGTTCGTCCAGGATCAGCAAACGCGGCTCGGCCATCAGGCCGCGCCCGATCGCCAGCATCTGCTGCTCGCCGCCGCTCATGGTGCCGGCCAGTTGCGTGGCACGCTCTTTGAGGAGCGGGAAAATGGAAAACACGCGCTCCAGGTTCGACGCACGTCGCTCACGTGCCCGCGTAAACGAACCCAGTTCCAGGTTCTCCAGGGCCGACAGGTTGGGGAAGATCTTGCGTCCTTCAGGCACCTGGATCAAACCGGCCTTCACCACATCGCGGTAGTGCGCACCACTGATGTCCTGCCCGTCAAAGTGCACGCGACCAGCCCATGCCGGGTAGATGCCGCACAGCACGTTGTTCAGCGTTGACTTGCCTGCGCCATTGCTGCCCAGCAGGGCCACAATCTCGCCTTCGTTGACATGCAGGTCGACGCCACGCAGCACTTCAACCGCGCCGTAACCGCCGCGCAGTCCTTGAATGTCCAGCAGTGCCGTCATGCTGCTGCCGCTCCACTCGCGCTGGCCAGCTGACGCAGCTTGGCTGCCGTGCCATGACCCAGATAGGCCTCAATGACGGCGCCGTCCGACGTGACCTGCGCCGGCGAACCCTGGGCGATCAACTGCCCCTGCGCCAGCACCCAGACGTGCTCGGCCAGATTCATCACGGCCTGCATCACATGCTCGATCATCAGCACCGTCACGCCTGACTGCGCGATGCCGCGCACCACCGGGATCATCTCGCTGATTTCCTGCGGATTCAGGCCCGCCAGCACTTCATCGAGCAGCAGGAGCTTGGGCTGTGTGGCCAGGGCACGCCCCAGTTCCAGCCGCTTGCGCCCCGACACGGTCAGATCCGCCGCCGGCTTGTCGAGCTGAGAGCCCAGGCCAACCCGCTCGGCCACCGACTGCGCTGCCGCCAGCGCAGCCAGTCGTCGTGGTTCGTGCAGGTGGGCGCCGACGGCAATGTTTTCACGCACCGTCTGCGCTGCAAAAGGCTGCACGATCTGGAAGGTGCGCGCCATGCCGGCACGCGCATTGGCGTCGGGTGCCTGACCGGTGATGTCACGGCCGTCAAATTCGATGCGGCCGGCGTCTGGCACATAGAAACCCGACATCAGCGAAAACAGGGTGGTCTTGCCGGCACCGTTGGGACCGATCAGCGCGGTCAGGCTGCCTGGCGCCACCGCCAGGCTGACGTCGTGCACGGCTCTGAGACCGCCGAAACTCTTGCACACATGGCTTACCGTCAACAGGCTTGCGCTCATGGTGTGCGTCCCTTCCAGAGGGCACGCAGGCTCTTGCCAGCGCCGCTCAGGCCGCGCGGCGCGAACATGATCATCAGCACCAGCACCGTGCCGTAAATCACCATGTTGATGCCGGGCAACTGGCCAAACAGATTGCGTGTCAGGTCGGCCAGGGTGTGCAGCGCCAGGGCACCCAGCACCGGCCCCCACAGCGTGCCCATGCCGCCCACAATGGCTCCCACCAGGGCTTCCACCGAGGTGTGTGCACCATAGGCGATGCCGGGGTCGAGGTACTGGAACACCTGAACGTAGAAGGCGCCGCCCGCGCCCATGAAGGCGCCGGACAGCGCAATCGCGCCGAGCTTGATGCGAAACGGATTGACGCCGCTGGCGCGTGCCGCGTCCTCGTTGTCGCGCACCGCCTGCAGATAGGCGCCAAAGCGCGAATGCTGGAGCCAGCAGGTGACTGACAGCGCCAGCACCACCAGCGCCAGGATCAGGAACCCATAGCCGCGCCTGGAGTCGAACTGCATGTTGGCAAAGCCCTCGCGCAGCGGCACCATCAGGCCGACACCGGCGCCGGTGAAGGGAACCGACAGCGCCACAATGCGAAAGACCTCGGCAAAAGCCAGCGTCACCAGCGCGAAGTAGGAACCCTTAAGTCCGTAGCGAAAGCTCAGGGCGCCGACAAAAAGACCGACGCCGGCGCTGGCCATGGCGCTCAGCGGCAGCGCCAGCCAGGGGTTCAGGCCCCCCTGCATCTGCGCGATCGCCTGCATGTAGGCGCCAGTGCCAAAGAACAGCGCGTGGCCAAAGGAGAACTGCCCGCCGTAGCCGCCCAGGATGTTCCAGGCCTGCGCCAGCAGGGCGGCGTACAGGGCCATCATGACGAAGTTGAGAGCCACACCCGAAGAGGCGCTGCTCAGAAAGACGGTAACTACCAGCGCAAAAAGGGCAATGCGCAGCATCTCCTTGCGCAGGGCCGTCATGTTTTGGCCCCAAACAGGCCCTGCGGCCTGAAAAGCAGTACCGCAATGAAGATCAGGAAGATGCCGATCTGACCCAACGATTCGCCCAGGATCAGACCGCCGAGGGACTCGACCATGCCGATCAGCAGTCCGCCCAGCAGCGCGCCCGTGAAACTGCCCATGCCACCGAGCACGACAATGGTGAAGGCCACCAGCACAAAGCCGTTACCAACCTGCGGGTTGACGTAATAGGCCGGCAACAGAAAGCAGGCGGCGGCGCCCAGACAGGCCAGACCAATGCCAAAGCTCATGGCATAGACATGGTCGACGTCAATGCCCATCAGCTTGGCGCCATGTTTTTCCTTGGCCACGGCGCGGATGGCACGACCCAGGTCGGTGCGCCCGACAATCAGAATCAGCAGCGCGGAGGCTACCAGCGCCCCGCCAAACGCCACCAGCTTGGGCAGCGAAATCATGGCCTGGGCGACGCCGATGTTGATCGGGATCGTGGTCAGCGTGTAGGCGGTGTCGATGGTGCGGGTGTCGGACTTGAAGAACAGCAGCGCCAGGTTTTCCATGACGATCGACAGACCGAGGGTCACCAACAGGATGTTCTCGTCGCGACCATGGCTGGCGCGGTTGATCACCACGCGCTGCAGGCCATAGCCGAGCACGAACATGGCGGGGACCACCAGCGGCAGCGCCAGATAGGGGTCCAGCCCAAGCTGCTCCTTGAGGAAGTAGACGCCGTAGAGTGCCAGCATCAAAGCGGCGCCATGCGCAAAATTGATGATGTGCAGTACGCCGTAAATCAGCGTCAGGCCGAGCGCGATCAGGGCATACACCGCCCCGGTCGTCAGGCCATTCAGGAGCGACGGGAACAGGATCCCGAGATCAAGCATCAGTGGCGGCGGATCAGGCCTTGAGCGGGAAGATCGGATCGATCTCGCGATACTCGCGCGGCACGATCACCTTGATGTCGCCCTTGCTGACCTGGGTCATCAGGGGCTGTGCACCCATGTTCTGGCCGTTGACGAATTTGGTAGCGCCGTAAGGCATGATGTGATCGGCAAAGGCGCTCTTCTCCAGCGCATCGATGATGGCGGCGCGATCCGTTGACTTGGCGCGTTCGATGGCATCGGCCAGCACCCGCATGGCGGTGTAGGTCATGAAGACCTCGTAGCTGAAGAACAGGCCCTTGGCTTCGACCCGCTTCTTGAGATCGGCGCTGCGCTTGTCTTTCGGGTTGAACCAGTGGTTGCAGTCGATGATGCCGTTGGCGGCTTCCGGAAACTCCTTGACAAACTTGTAGCTGGAAGCCGCACCGCCCAGCACCGAGTAGATGGCTTTGGGCGTGACTTTTTGCTGCTGCATGGTGCGCACCAGCAGTGCGTATTCGTTGTAGTAATTGGCCGGGATCACGATGTCGGGGTTGACCGATTTCATGCGCAGCACGATGTTGTTGAAGTCGCGTGTCGGATTCGCGTGCTTGATGATTTCCTTGACCTCATAGCCATAGCCCGGCAGCTCGCGCGCCAGCAGATTGGCAGTGCCTGAGCCGAACAGCGACTCCTCGTGAATGATCATCACCGTACGCGCCGGCTTGCCGGCGGCGGTGTTGAGCACGTGCAGATTCGCCACCGCTACCTCGGCGCACTTGCGGTAACCCGGGCCAAAGCGGAAGGTGTTTTTCAGGCCGCGCTCGACAATCTGGTCCGCCACACCGACGTCCACCACGTGCGGCAGGTTGTACTTGGCTGCAGCCTGGGTGGTGGCCAGACAGATGGCAGACGCAAAAGCACCCACCACGGCTGACACGCCAGCCTCGTTCATCTTCTCGATTTCGGCACTGCCGGCCTGCGGTGTGGATTGCGCGTCGCCCAGCAGCGCTTCGATCTTCGCGCCGCCCAGCGACTTGATGCCGCCAGCCTTGTTGATGTCCTCGATCGCCATCAAGGCGCCCTCGCGGCATTGCTGCCCGGAGTAGGCCAGGGATCCGGTAACCGGGTGCAGCACGCCAATCTTGACGGTCTTGGGCTGGGCGCCGCCGACCAGAGGGAAGGCAAGTGCCGAGGCGGCGGCAGCGGTGGTGGTAACAAACTGGCGGCGAGTGGTCATGGTGTTTCCTTGGGTTTTAGTTAAATTGCGCTGACAATTCCGTGCTGACCCAGACTTTGGCATCGATGCTGCCAACGCGGGACAACTGCATTTCGTATTCGTAGCGGTCGGGCCGGTACAGGCCGTGCAGCCACTGGATCGGGCGTTCCTGCTCATCGTAGATCAGGCGCCGCACGGCCAGCAAAGCGGAGCCGACGGCGATGTCCAGGTGCCTGGCCACCAGCAGGTCGGCCAGCTTGGCAGAGATGGTCTGCTGCGCGCGGCCCACCTTGACGCCAGATTCTTCGAGCAGCAGCAGGATCGGCTTGCGAGCGAGCTCGCGCCGACCAAACCTGCGGCCGATGTCGCCCGGCACGTAGGTGGTGATGTGCGACAACGGGCCTTCCCTGGTGCTGCGAACGCGAATCGCCTTCTGCACCGGGTCGCCAGGGCTGAGTTGCAGGGCCTGCGCCACGCTGGCGGAGGCGGTCACGGTTTCCACTTCGATCACGCTGACCTTGGTCTGCAGGCCCATGCTGACCAGGTTCTCCAGCAATCCTGTGAGTCGCGCACGTTGCCCTTTTTCAGCACCCGGCGCTGCGTTGGCCGGGGAAACATCGAGTGCGCGCGTGCCGCGGCCCGGCTCCCTGGAGATCATGCCCTCGGCCGCGAGTTGCTCCAGAGCCCGGCGCACCGTGACGCGCGCCACGGAAAACTGTTTCATCAGCGCCAGTTCGCCCGGCAGTCCCTGCGCAAATTTACCTTCGTGCAACTGCTCGCGCAACAGAAGGTAGATCTGGTGGTATTTGGTCATGGGCATGGACTGCGGCATGGCAGCATACTAAGAACAGTCCTATTGTTCTGTCAATAGGACATTTGAGTTCCCGGCGCCCCTTGTGCCGTCCGGCAGCCTGAAAAACGCGACAGCACGCGGTTTTTGCCGGCTGTGTATAGTTGCAAGCCATACCATCCATGGAGGTCCCGAATGAACAGCCCCTTTCCTTTGAAACAAGTCGTTTCGGTTCTCGTCTTTGCTACGCTGGGTGTGCTGGCCGGGTCGGCGTTGGCACAGACGGCAGACTACAGAAGAGGTTATGACCAGGGGTATCGCGATGCCATCGAGGCATCCAGAGAGCAGCATGGTCCTTCGGAGCCAATGCGGGGACGCATGGTGGTTCTGGATGCGAAGTATGGCTTTCGCGGCGATGTGTGCGATGCGCATCGTTCCATCCAGGAAATGGTTGGCATGCGCCGGCATGTCGATGTGCGAGTCAACAACGATCTGTGTGGGGACCCGGCATCCGGTCGCGTCAAGCGCCTGACCATCGTCTATCGCTGCGGCAACGGCCCCGAGCAGCGTGCCGCGGGGGCCGAGGGTACGATCGTCTCGATGGGTTGCCGTTAGCAACTGTCCACCTTTGGCGAGCGCCAAAGTGACAGCCAAAGTGCTTCAACTTTGGCAGACTGCGCTCTGGTGAGGGCGGTCCTCACCTCGCCAGAAAGGTCGGTCATGGAATTTGAGTACTCGCCGCAGGTGCTGGAGCTGCGTCAGCGGCTGGAAGAATTCATCGATCACTATGTGCTTCCTTATAACGCGGCCTGGCACCGCTCGGTGGCGCAGGGTGTTTATCCGCCACCGTTTCTGGAAGACCTGAAGGCCCTGGCCCGGTCAGAAGGCTTGTGGAACCTCTTTCTGCCGGGCTTGCGTCAGGATGAGCCGGGTTTGCGCCTGAGCAATCTGGACTACGCGCCGCTGGCCGAGATCATGGGGCGCATGCCCTGGGCGTCGGAAGTCTTCAACTGCAGCGCACCCGACACCGGCAACATGGAGTTGCTGCATCTGTTTGCCACACCGGAGCAAACCCGGCGTTGGCTGCGCCCCTTGCTGGAGGGAGAAATCAGAAGCGCCTTTGCCATGTCCGAGCCCGACGTTGCGTCAAGCGACCCGACCAATCTGCAGACGCGCATCCACCGGGATGGCGACGAGTGGGTGCTCAACGGGCGCAAATGGTTTGTGACCGGCGCGGCGCATCCGAATTGCAGGCTCTTGATCGTGATGTGCCGTAGCGGCGACGACGAGGTCGCCAAACACGAGCGCCATAGCATGCTGTTGGTGCCGCTGGACACGCCGGGCGTGACGCTGGAGCGCAACATCGCGATCATGCAACACCACACACCAGAAGGCCACTGCGAAATCGTGTTTCGGGATGTGCGGGTGCCCTCGGGCCACTTGCTGGGCGAGCCGGGCGCGGGCTTTGCGATGGCGCAGGCGCGGCTCGGCCCGGGGCGGGTGCACCACTGCATGCGCACCATCGGGCAATGCGAACTGGCGCTGGCCCTGATGTGCGAGCGCACGTTGGAGCGGCACGTTTTTGGCAAGTATCTGGCCGACTTTGCCAATGTGCAGGAATGGATTGCCGAGTCGCGTCTGGAGATTGACCAGGCGCGGCTGCTGGTGCTGCGCGCCGCCTGGCGGCTTGACCAGGGCCGGCAGAAAGAGGCACGCGCTGATGTGGCCGCGATCAAGGTGGTGACGGCACGGCTGCAGACACGGGTGGTGAACCGCGCCATGCAGGTGTTTGGTGCCATGGGTTTGTCGCCGGATACGCCACTGGCCTATTTCTGGACCTGGGGCCGGGCCATGCAACTGCTCGATGGTCCGGACGAAGTGCATTTGCGCAGCGTGGCACGCGCCGAGCTGGCGCAAGCCAAGGAAAGCCGGGGTGCCACCGCCGCTTATTTCACCTTGCCCGAACAACTGTTGGCAGAGCCGCGTATCCGCTAGACTGCGGGGATGCAAGCCCTACTGAACTGGTTCAAGAATTCGCTCACTGTCCTGCGCTGCTCTTTTGTCATGCTTTGTCTGGCTGGCACGAGCTTGCAGGCGCTGGCGCAGGAAGCCCAGAAGTCCTTGTCGTTTGGCGTGGTGCCGCAGCAATCAGCGACCCGACTGGCCGAAGAGTGGGGGCCGCTGCTGGCCGAGATCAGTCGTCGCTCCGGTGTAACGCTGGTCTTTAGAACGGCACCCAGCATTCCGGCATTTGAAGAACGCCTGGCCAAGGGCGAGTATGACCTGGCCTACATGAATCCGTACCACTATGTGGTTTTTCATGCGGCTGCCGGCTATCAGGCCTTTGCCAGGGAGCAGGATCGCAGACTCAAGGGCATCCTCATCGTCAGAAAGGACAGCGCCTATCGCAAGCCGGCGGACCTGGCAGGCAAGACTGTGGTCTTTCCTGCGCCTGCCGCGTTTGCCGCGAGCATCCTGCCGCAGGCCGAATTCGGTCGTTTGAAAATTGCGATTGACGCCAGGTTTGTTGCATCCCACGATTCTGTTTACCGTGCCGTGGCATCGGGTCTGCAGGAAGCGGGGGGTGGAATTCAGCGTACCTTCGAGGCGATGCCGGCGGAAATTCGCGATGCCTTGCGTGTCTTGTCTGAAACACCGGCCTACACGCCGCATGCCTTTGCCGCCCATTCGCGCGTGCCGCCGCTCGCTGTCTCCAAGGTCCTCGCGGCGATGGCCACGCTGGCTGGCGATGAGAGCGGGCAGCGTTTGCTCGCTCCGCTGGCCTTCAAGGGCATCACGGCGGCGCAGGACAAGGAGTGGAGCGATATCCGGGCCCTGGATATCAACTTGCTGGAGCGTTACGGCAGGCAATGAGCTGCGGCGCTTCCCTGTAGAGCGGTCCACCATGCGCTTTCGCACCAAAACCATCGTCGGCGTTGCCCTGATCGAAATCGCGCTACTGGCGGTATTGGTGCTTAGCGCCCTGTCGATCCTGCGCGACTCGAACGAAGCGGCGCTGGTGCGCCGGGTGCAACTGGGTGCCAGGCTGCTGGTGGTGGCGGCCAAGGACTCCGTGATTTCGCAAGACCTCGCGACACTGGACAGCCTGGTGGTTGAGGCGATGGGTTCCGGACAAATGGAATATGTGCGCATTCTTGACGCGCACGGCACCGTGTTGGCACAGCGCGGTGACGCGACGATTCTGGGGCTTCCGTTCCATCAGGAAGAGACGGTGGATCAGGCTCGGGACGGCATCTTCGAACAGTCGCAAGCGGTGCTGGCAGGCGGGATCCGGCATGGCGAAGTGCAGATCGGTGTCTCGGTCAGCAGCTTGCAGGTGTTGCTGGCTTCGGCGCAGCGCTGGGCCGCCGGTGTGGCCGCACTCGAAATCCTGCTGGTCGCGCTTTTTTCCTGGCTGCTCGGCACCTATCTGGTGCGCCAGTTGGGGGCCCTGCGCCAGGCCAGTGAGCATTTTGCGGCCGGTGATTTTGAACATCGGGTTGCGGTCAAGGGTGACGACGAGTTGGCACAAACGGCGAACGCTTTCAATGCCATGGCGCAGCAACTGAGCCAGAGTCGCGAGCAGTTGCAGGTGGAAAACAGCAAGTGGCGCGACGCGATCGAGGCGGCTGAAAAGGCCGAAAACCTGTTGCGCGAGGCGGTCAGCAGCATTCCGCAGGGTTTACCATCTACGACGAACAGGATCGCCTGGTGCTTTGCAACGAAGCCTATCTGCGCTTTTATGAAGCCAGTCGTGATCTGATCGTCCCGGGTCAAACCTTCGAAGAGATTGTGCGCAAGGGCGCCGAGCGTGGTCAATACACGGCAGCCATTGGCAATGTGGATGCCTGGGTGAGGCAGCGTGTGGCGCAGCATCAACAGGCCAACGGTGAGGTGCTCGAACAACAACTGGCCGATGGACGCTGGCTGCTGATTGTTGAGTACCGCACACCCCGAGGCTACATTGTTGGCAACCGGATCGACATCACCGAGCGCAAGCAACTCGAGCAGACGCTGCTCGACAATGAACAGCGCTGGGAACTGGCCGTGACCGGCGCCAACGACGGTATCTGGGACTGGAATCCGCAAAGTGGCCAGGTCTATTTCTCGGAGCGCTGGAAGACCATGCTGGGGTACCGCAGCGATGAAATCGGCAATTCGGTGGAGGAGTGGCTTTCGCGTGTGCACCCGGATGATCTGGAATTGACGATGAGCGAAGTGCAGCGTCATCTGCGCGGCGAAACCGAGTATTACCAGAATGAGCATCGGATGCGTTGCAAGAACGGCGAGTACAAGTGGATTCTGGATCGTGGCCGCGCTTTGATTGATGCGCAGGGGCAAGCCGTGCGCATGTTGGGATCGCATAGCGACATTGCCGAGCGCCGGGCGCTGGCGGCGCGTGAACGTGAATACGCGGAACAGCTGGCGGCGATCTTTGAGCTCAGTCCGGACGGTTTTGTTTCGTTCGACGGACAGGGCCGGGTCAAGTACCTCAGTCCCGCATTTACCCACCTGACCGGTCTGGCGCAGCCCGAACTGGTCGGTCTCGATGAGAGCGAATTCTCGGGGCACCTAGCGCAACTTTGTGTACCCGAGGCTGGCTTTCCAGGGTTGGCAGCCCTTCGCAGCAAAAAGACGGCCAGCCAACGCCAGGAGTCCCCGGACGCTGGTGGGCAGCAACTGAAGATCGAAATGGCTGGCGCTGGCAAACGGGTGCTGGAAGTCAGGCTGCG
The DNA here is from genome assembly GCA_007280205.1 of Comamonadaceae bacterium. Taxonomy (GTDB): domain Bacteria; phylum Pseudomonadota; class Gammaproteobacteria; order Burkholderiales; family Burkholderiaceae_C; genus Rhodoferax. Next base: position 6,067 of record QYPX01000221.1, on the reverse strand, counting down.
CGAAAAGAACACGGAAAGCGTGAAGACGATTCTGTACCTGCGTGACATCACGCACGAGACCGAAGTAGATCGTCTGAAGAGCGAGTTTTTGTCTACCGCAGCGCACGAATTGCGCACGCCGATGACCAGCATTTATGGTTTCACGGAACTGCTGCTGACGCAAGATTTTGACGAAGCCGATTGGCGAGACTACCTGCGCATCATCTTTCGGCACACGGAACTGATGATGTCCATCATCAACGAACTGCTTGATCTGGCGCGCATTGAAGCGCGTCATGGCACGGACTTCCAGATCGTCAAGGTTGATGTGGCTGAATTGCTGCAGGAAATTGTGGCAGGCTTCAAGCCGCCTGAGGGCAGGGCCGTGCCGCCCGCGCGCCTTTTCGAGCAGCCAGCATGGGTGAAGGCAGACCGCAAGAAGCTGATCCAGGCGGTGCTCAATGTGCTCTCCAACGCCTACAAATATTCACCAGGGGGTGAAGTGGTCGAACTCGATATGGTTCAGGTCGCGCCCGGCACCGATTCGCCTCTGGAGAGTGGTGCGGCAGCGCTGGGAATTCGCATCGTTGACCACGGCCTGGGGATGACGCCGGAGCAACTGGCGCGTGTCTTTGAGCGCTTCTATCGTGCCGATACTTCCGGCAAGATCCCTGGCACCGGCCTGGGCATGAGCATCGTGCAGGAAATAGTCAACCTGCACGGCGGCAAAGTCAGTGTCACCAGTGCCGCTGGTCTGGGTACCACGGTAACGATCTGGCTGCCCGCCAGCGGCGCGCCCTCGACCGACTCTGTTTTTTAGCGCTGTGCCAGTCAACTGGTGCGTGTCGGCGCTTAAACCAGCAGTGCCGCGAGGGCGCACAAGGCGGCGGTCTCGGCGCGCAGCACCCGCGGTCCCAGCGTGACTGGCGTAAAGCCGCAGCACGCTGCGCTCGCTCATCAGCGGTTGTATGCTGGCTACACCCATTTCAGCCGCCTTCTCTACCAGCCAGTCCATGCGTTCGTTGGCCGGCATGCTGCGCTGCCAGATAAGCTCTTGATGTGTTGCTTTATCGCTGCGGCATGTCTTTGGTCGAACTCACCAGACTAACCGTCGCATCGGTCGGAATCGGCGGCATGGTGGCGTCCCAGACGTCCCAGGCTTGGCGCATGGCGATCAGGCGTTCAGCATGATGAGGACCCAGATTGGCGCGTTCACGCTCATCGGAACGGATGTTGAACAGGTAGTCGTTGTCGTCGACCCGCAGATACTTCCAGTCGCCGTCGCGCAAGGCACGTTGACTGCGGTGCTTCATACGCCAATACAAGGGACGCGCAAACGTCTCATCCGGGTCGCGCAGGACGGGCAGCAGCGAAACACCATCGAGCGGATAGGCTGAGTCCGCCGCAACTCCTGCGGCATCGAGCACCGTGGCCGACCAATCCATGGTCATGCATTGCTGTTCACTGATCCGTCCTGGGGCAATCACCGCCGGCCAGTGGGCGATCCACGGCACGCGGATGCCGCCTTCGGTTAGATCCATCTTGCCACCGACCAGAGGCCAGTTATCAGAAAATCGCTCGCCGCCGTTGTCGCTGGTGAATACGACCAGCGTGTTGTCCGTCAACCCATGGGCCTGCAGTGTGGCCATCAACCTGCCGATACCCTCGTCCATATGATGGATCATGCGCTGGTAGGTGTGGATGTTGCCGCCTTGCAGGTGACTGATGCTGCCCTTGATCTGCTGCGCCAATGCTTCGTCGTCACGCGTCTCCCAGGGCCAGTGCGGAGCGGTGTAATGCAGGCTCAGGAAGAACGGTGTACCGTCCTTCGCTCCAGACGCCATCCGTTGCACATAGTCCACTGCATGGTTCGAGATCAAGTCCGTCAGGTAGCCTGGCTCGGCATACTCTTCTTCCACTCCTGCTTGGCTATGCCAGAGGTCGTGCGCGCCAGTGAAAGCGCAATGCGTGAAATAGTCGACGCCGCCAGCCATCGGGCCAAAGAACTCTTCGTAGCCCGATCGCAAGGGACCAAAGCTAGGCGGATAACCCATATGCCACTTGCCCATCAGCGCCGTGCGGTAGCCGCTGGCGCGCAACAGGGAAGGCAGGGTTGGCTGCTCAGGCGCAAGACCGAGCGTGCTGCTGTGGCGACTCCGGCTGTTGATCGGTTCTTCGGCAGCTCCCCGCAAACGGTACTGGTAGCGACCCGTCATCAGTGCAAAGCGCGTCGGTGAACAGACTGGCGAGTTGGCGTAGCCCTGTGTGAACTTAAGACCGTTGGCGGCCAACTGGTCCAACACCGGAGACACGTCGCCGAACCGGGCCGGACGACCACCGTAACAGCCAAGATCGGCAAAGCCGAGGTCGTCGGCGACGATGAAGATGATGTTCGGGCGCGCTTTTGTCATCTGATCGTCCGTGCGCAACTTTTCTGCTTCGGGCTCAAGGCTGGAATCCGGAGCGTTGCACTACCGGCGCCCATTGGGCACGAAAAGCCGCCAGTCTGGCCTGTGTTTGAGCCAGGCTGCTGGCCACGGGCGTCAGTTTGGCAGCGGCAAATTTACGCTGCGTGTCGGGGTCCTGCATGACTTCCAGAATGACCTGACTCAGCCGCTCGACCTTGTCTCTGGGCAGGCTGACAGGTGCAAAAAAGGTGCTCCAGCCGGTTGCCACCAGATCCAGCCCGGCTTCCCTGAAGGTGGGTATCGAGGGCGCAAACGGCGAACGCTTGTCGCCAGAGATGGCCAGAATCCGGATCTTGCCAGCCTCATGCTGCGGCCAGACGCTGTCCAGCGTGTCAAAAGCCACCGGCACTTGGGCACCAATCAGATCATTGAGCAGCGGAGCCGAGCCCCGGTAGCCGATGATTTGCGATTGAACGCCGGCTTTGTCACCCATCATCAAGCCAAAAAAATGCGGCAAACTGCCGGTGGCAGGAACGCCGAAGTTGGATTTTTCGGGATTCGCACGCAGCCAGGTCAAGAGCTCGGATAAGTCACGCGCAGGTACGCTGGCACCAACCGCCAACGCGAACTCATAGTTCTGCACCTCCGACACCGGCACAAAGTCACGATCCGGGTCGTAGCCGTTGTCCTTGAAAACCAAAGGCGCGACCACCATCACGGCTGGATTCGCCAGCATCAGATGGATTTGTCCGGCCGGGGCCGCCTTGACCAACTGAGCCGCCAGTCTGCCGCCAGCTCCGGTCTTGTTCTCAACCACCACCGGCATGCCAAGTTTGGCCTGAAGCTTCTCGCCAATGATGCGGGCCACGCGGTCCGAAGCCCCCCCGGCCGGATAGCCGACGACGATGTGGATCATGCCGTCGGAGGCCACAAGAGGCGACTCGGCTTGAGCGCCAAACGCGAATGCAGCAAGCACTGCCGCCAGAGTTCGTCTATTTATTCTGAACATATGTAAGCCCAAGTTTGTTTGCAAAGTATGCCACTGGCCAACGCTGCCGATCTGAGCGCATCAGCGTCAGTCAGCGTTTGGCCTTGGCCAGCGCCAGGTTCCAGAGTGCTATCAGTTGCTCATACTCCTCGGTGGCCACTTGCAGGTTCAAGGGGAAGACTTTCAGGCTGGCCAGGTCGGGCATGCTGGTGAGCTTGGAGACGGCGATGTCCGAGCGCGTCGGGCGCCGGTAGTTCTCCACCAGCAGCATTTCCTGCGCCGCCTTGCTCAGGAGCACGTCATAAAACTGCTTGGCGGCGGCAGGGTTCTTGGCACCCTTGACAATGAACATGCCCTCGGCGCCCAGGTAAGTGCCTTCGGACGGATACACCAGCTTGATTTCCTTCTGGCCGCCAACCACAAATTCGTAGGCTGATGACTCGATCGTGATACCGACCGGGTACTCGCCCGCTGCCACGCTCTTGTAGACCTGGCCCGAGCTTTGTACCACCACCGCGTTGGCGGCCATTTTCTCCAGCCCTTCACGACCAAACTGTTTGAGCAGACCATAGATCTGGATGAAGGCGGTACCCGACTTGGCGGGGTCGGTGATCACCACCTTGCCCTTCCACTCGGGCTTCATCAGGTCGGACCAGGTCTTGGGGCTTGCCATGCCCTTGAGCTGCTTGTCGTTGACCATCAGCACCATCACGTGCACGTTGACGCCAATATAGCGGTTGCCCGGAACGTGGAACTGCGGTGCAATCGCCTTCGCTTCGGGTGAAACATAGGGCTCCATCAGGTCCGGAAAAGCGGCCAGCGTGCCGACGCCACCGCTCCAGAACAGGTCGCCACCGGGGTTGGCCGCCTCGGCCTGGATGCGCTTCATCAGGGTACCCGTGCCGCCGGTGACCTGCTTCACAGCCAGCGCCGGGTGCTTCTTCTTGGCCGCCGCCACGGCATTGCCAATGGCCTCCGGGTTGTTGGACGAATACAGCACCACGGTCTGGGCCTGCGCCGCCAGTGCCGCCAGACCGAGGGTCAAAGCGCCCAGCCACTGAAAACGCCGATGAACAAGCTTCATGACTACCCTTTCTTATTTTCCTGAAAACAGATTGACTTTCAAAAACCTGGCGGCCAGCGCCACCGGCACCAGAATCAGTGTAACCAGCACCGTTCCATAGGCCGAAGCCAGGCCCAGCCGGCCCGTGTCCACCAGCCGGAAGATCGAGATCGGCAGCGTCTCCAATCCGCCGGAATAGACCACCACGGAGGCAGACAGTTCCGAGATCGAGGTCGCCCACATCAGGATCGCAGCCGACAGCATGCTGGTCTTCATGACCGGCAGTACCACCTTGAAAAAGCTCATGAGCGGGCTCACGCCCAGACTGATGGAGGCTTCTTCCACCGAGTTTGGGAGGTTGTAGAGCACGGAGGAGGCATTGCGAACGCCAAACGGCATGCGCCGCACCACATAGACAATGATCATGATGGCGCTGGTGCCGGTGAGTATGAGCGGGGCAGTGTTGAAGGACTGCACCAGTGCGATGCCCAGCACGGTGCCCGAGATCGTGAGCGGCAGCACCACGGCGTAGTCCAGCAGGGCCGAGAGTCCGGACTTCTTCTTCACCACCAGGTAGCTCACCAGCAGCGCCAGCGAGGTGCCCAGCAGCGTGGCCACTCCGGCAAACAGCATGGAATTGAAAATCGGCTCGGGCGCCAGCGAAAAGGCGCGCTCCATGCTCTGGGTAGACCACTCACCCCAGTGCATGACGGGGCCGCGCGCCCGCGTGAAGGCACCGACCACCACCGCCACCAGCGGCACCAGCGACAGCGTGACCAGCAGTACCGCCGCCAGTGCCAGCAGCTTGCCCTGCCAGTTCTGTACCTGCCGCGGTGCCGGTGCTCTGCCCTGCACCATTTGCACCATGCGGCGCTCAACGACGCGCTTTTGCACAAACAGTACCAGCGCCACGATCAGCACCAGCACTACCGACAGGCTGCTTTGCAGCATCGGGCTGGAACCCATCTCGCTCACAAACAGGCTGTAGGTCATGACCGACAACAGGGGAATCTGTCCGCCCAGCATGGACGACAGGGCAAAGTTGCCTACCACGAGCGTGAAAACGACCAGAGCGTTGACCAGGATCGCCGGCGCCACGGTGGGCAGCAGTACCCGAAGGCGCGTGGCCAGAGGTGATGCCCCCAGGCTCAGGCTGGCTTCTTCGAGCTGCCCGTCAAAGCCGCGCAGCGCCGCCAGTGTGCCAAGATAGATGTAGGTGTAGTAGATCAGCGTCATCGAAAAAATCATGCCGCTCCAGCCGTAAAAGCTGGGCACCGGCAGGCCGAGCTCGCGCAGGAAGTTGCTGATCAGACCGTTGTTGCCCAGCATCATCAGCCAGGACTGGCCGACGATCACTTCCGGGATGATGATGGTGACCACCGGCAGGATGGCGACCAGGCTCTTCAGCGGGAAGTCAAAGCGTGCAATCACGTAAGCCAGCGGCACGCCGACGGCCATCGCGCTGAGCGTGACCGTCACGCCCAGCAGCAGCGTATTGCCGATTGCCTGCAGGTACTGGCTTTCTCCAAACACGGTGGCAAAACCCGCCAGTGAGAGCCGGCCCTGGGCGTCGTGCAGACTGTTGAGCGTGAGCACCGACATCGGGTAGGCCACGAACAGCACCAGCAG
>QYPX01000136.1 GCA_007280205.1 Comamonadaceae bacterium | reverse complement strand
TTTGCTCCAGCGTCCTGGCGTTCATGCCGGTGGCGGTCCACTCCGCCAGCGAGAGCGGCAGCAACGTCAGCAAACCGACCCGACCGGCAAGTGACTGCGTGATGTTGTCAAGCAGGCCAAACTGCTGTGAGCCGGTGATCACAAACTCGCCCATGCGCTCGCGTTCGTCGACAACCCCTTGCAAATAGGAAAACACCTCCGGGCAACGCTGCACCTCATCAAGCACCGCACCATCGGGCAAGATGGCAAAAAACTGCCGCGGATCTGCTGCCAGGCGTTGACGAATTTCAGGGTCTTCGAGCGAGAAGTAAGGTTTGTCAGGAAATGCCTGGCGTGCCAGCGTGGTCTTGCCGGATTGGCGCGGACCGGTCAGGGCCACCACCGGGAAACCCTTGCTCATCTGAACAAGCAAGGCTGAAGCTTGACGGCGTATCATTTGTACAATTTGCATTTATGAGATTCATATTGTACAGATCAAGCCCCCTCATGCTTCACTTTTCGGCCCTCGACCGGGTAGCTGGGATCGGTATATCCTGGCGTAGAAGGGTGACCAGGCCTGACCAGACTGTCCACCAGCGCCTCATCCTGCTGCGTGAACACATAGTCCAGTGCCGGAGCATAGTGCTGCCACTGCGCCAGCGTGCGCGGCCCGGCGATGAGCGAGCTCACCACCCGGTTGGCCAGCACCCAGGCGCAGGCAAACTGCGCCAGACTGATGCCCCGGGCCTGCGCCTGCGCATTGAGTTGCTGCGCGATCAGCAGCGACTCCGCACGAAACTCGGTCTCGGCAAAGCGCGGGTCGGCGCGCCCGCCGCGACTGTCCGGGTCCGGCGCCTGGCCGGGCAGGTACTTGCCGCTGAGCACACCACGCGCGATCGGACTGTAGGGCGCCACGCCAATACCGTAGTGCTCGCAGGCCGGCAACACCTCCACTTCAGGTAGGCGGTTGAGCAGGTTGTAGTAAGGCTGGCAAACCACCGGGCCCGGCATGCCAAGCTGCCCGGCAAGACGCACCAGTTCGGCGATGCGCCAGCCACGAAAGTTCGACACCCCCCAGTAGCGGATCTGACCGGCGCGCAACATCGCGTCGATCGCACGCAGCGGCTCCTCCAGGTTCATGCCGTTGAAATCCCGATGCAGGTACAGAATGTCCAGGTAATCAGTTTGCAAGCGCGCCAGAGAGACTGCGACCTCGCGCAGCATCCAACTGCGCGAATAGCGGCCTTCGTTGACCCGATCCGACATGCTGTTGCCAAGCTTGCTCGCCAGCACCCAATCCTGGCGCTGGCTCTTGAGCAATTCACCGACCATGGACTCCGACGCACCCTTGGAATAGACGTCGGCGGTATCGATGAAATTGACGCCCTGCGCGTGCGCATCGGCCACGATGGCGGCGGCCTCGTCGCGACCCGTCTGGTCGCCAAACATCATGGTGCCCAGACACAGGGCGGAGACTTTGAGCTGGCTATGGCCAAGGGAGCGGTATTGCATAGGCTCCAGTCTATGCCAAAGGCGGGAACGCATCATGGAGGTCGATATCGAAATCCATGAAGACGAGTTTCAGTACTGGCGCAAATTTGATCAGTTGCGAAAGCGCAAGTAAGCTTGCCGATCAAGAAGACCGGTAAAGTCCCGTTTTGCATATACAATGTATATTCATCAGGAGTCACTATGAGTACAGCCACCATTTCAAACACTCAGTCCCGCGTGTTACCTTGGGGTAATGCGCTTGGCTTGCGCATTACCAAGGCAGTTGCCAAGGTGGCTGGCGTCCAGTCACATAGCGCGGTGACCATCACAGCCGAACCCGGCCGCATCATCATCGAGTCCGTTACAACACGGCCCTCGCTTGATGACATGCTTGCGCACTTTGATCCGTCGCGCCACGGCGGCGAGGTGATGGCTTTCCCGCCTGTCGGCAAAGAAGTGCTTTGATCGTGGTTACGGCCCAGAGAGCAGCGATCTTGCCCGAGCGAGGTCAGATCGTGTGGATTCAACATGACCCCCAGCTTGGCCGTGAAATGAAGGGAATGCATCCGATGTTGATCATTTCCCCCAAAGCGTTTGTTCAGCGCACGGGGCTGGTGATCGGATTTCCCATGTCGCATGCCGAGTTCAATAGTGACAACCCTTTTGCTGTGGCAGTTCAGGGACCGAAGAACGAAATTGGCTACATACTTTGCCACCAGCCAAAATCATTCGATTGGCATGCCAGAGGGGGTGGGCAGCATCCTTGGGGTGCGGCGCCAGCCAAGGTCATGCGCGAAGCCCTCGATCGGCTGGATGCCATTTGTGGAATTTGCGAATCATGAAAAACAAGCGCGACATTTTTTCCGAATTGATCGAAGGCTTTGACGCACTGAAATCGCAACTGGAAGGCAAGCTGTTCGCGCTGCGCGACGCAGCAAGGCAAGGGTTCGATGCCATTGAGCGCGGTGAATATCTTGCCCTACTGTCGGACCAAGACATCACAACTTTTGTCCGGCAAGCAAGTTGCAAAGCAGCGTCATTTGGTTCTTTTTCAGGCGAAGAAAAATGTGATTGAAGTCGCGCGTCTGTTGCACGACGCGATGGATTTTGTTGAACACATGTCATGATCCCCAAGCATTTTGGCGCACAAATCAATTGGGCTTGGGCCGGCGTCAGATCATATATATTGCATATTTGCAAGATATTGCTACAATGCAATATAAATGGATGCAGAGTCAGTTGTCAAAGCCAAAGAAGTCCGCGATGACGGCTCCGTCGTAGAAATCGTTGTCTGGCGCCTTGCACAACCACTTTCACCTTGCGTGCATCCGTACAAGTATCGGCTTTACTTCGGTGCTGATGGCCAATGCCGGGTGCGCTATGACAACGAGCGCGGCAAGGGCGATCACCGACACGCCAACAATGTCGAGGAAGCCTATCAATTTGTATCAATATCTCAACTGCTGGACGACTTCCAGCACGATGTCGAAACCTGGAGGTAGACCATGAAAGCCGTCATTGAAATCGCTCCGCGTGGCTCGGTATTCGCCGTAGCGCGCAAACAGCTCAAGGCTGCCGAGACCGACCCCTTGTTCGGCGCTGATTACCACTTGAGCTTCGAATCCGCCCGCGCCTTGTTCTCCGAACTGACGCCGGCGCGCATCGACCTGCTGGAGTCCCTGCGCCGATGTGGTCCCTGCTCGGTCTATGCACTAGCAAAAACAGTGGCTCGCAACTACTCCAACGTGCACACGGACGTCGCCAAACTGGAAGAGCATGGTCTAGTGCAGCGCACCCCTGAAGATGCCGTGTTTGTGCCGTTTGAGTCGGTGGAGATTCACCTGGACTTGTTCAAAAAGGCGGCTTGATAACGTCGAACTGAATACCAAGCAACCTTCCTGCGCTATCAAATTGAGCGACGACTCATTTGGTAACCGTCACAGTAGGTGCCGCCTATGCAAATTGCCTCCGGCTCAACTCCGCAATACTCAAATTGCAGCGATTCGTAGAGCTTGACCGCAGCAGGGTTGGGCACATAGACAGTCAGGTTGATTCGCCGCACACCAACTGACTCTGCGTGATCGATCGCCCTTCGTACAAGAGCTCGCGCGATTCCATTCCTTCTGTACCGCGGTGACACAAACACACCCCAGAGCGTAGTTTTGTGTCGTGATGATGGCAGCTTGCTTGGCCATGCGACGGCCGCACTGCCCACCAGTTCATCACCAACAAATGCACCAAAAGCTGCATTCGGTTCCGGATAGGAAAGTTGGTCACGAAAGCCTTGAAGTGGTCTCGCCAGTTCTTCCTCCAGTGTGAGTCCCATGGGAATCGGATTGTCAGCAGCCACTTCACGCCTTAAGGTCGAAAACGCCTGCGCATCATCAGCCCCTATTTGTCGAATTTGAAAATCAGTCACAAATTCCTTTCCAAATGCTTTGCGTTCCGTCGTCTGTAGCGCACCCCCGCAGAGATTGGGGCATGGGCGTCCGCCGATTTGTGGGCATTTGACACCATGAGGCGGGTGCCCATGCCCCAATCTCTGCCACCAAATTCAGCGACCAGAGTCACTCCGACGACTGCTGCAAGGCCCACATCTCCGCATAGCGCCCAGCCGCCGCCAGCAACTCTGCGTGCGAGCCGCGTTCGATGATGCGCCCGGCGTCCATCACCAGAATCTCGTGTGCATCGACCACGGTCGAGAGGCGGTGCGCGATCACCAGCGTGGTCTTGTTTTGCGCCACACTTTGCAGTTCGGCCTGAATCGCGCGTTCGTTGGCACTGTCCAGCGCCGAAGTGGCTTCGTCAAAAATCAGCACCGGGGGATTTTTGAGTAGTGTGCGGGCGATGGCCACGCGCTGCTTTTCACCACCGGAGAGCTTCAGGCCGCGCTCACCAACCATGGTGTCGTAACCCTTGGGCGTGGCGCTGATGAAGCTGTGAATGTGCGCGGAGCTGGCGGCATCGACCACCTGCTCGCGCGTGGCGCCGGGCTGGCCATAGGCGATGTTGTATTCCACCGTGTCGTTGAACAGCACCGTGTCCTGCGGCACGATGCCGATGGCCTGGCGCACGCTGGCTTGCGTCACCTGCTTGATATCCTGCCCGGCGATCAGGATCTGCCCCTGCTGCACATCGTAGAAGCGGAACATCAGTCGCGCCAGCGTTGATTTGCCGGAGCCTGAGGGACCGACCACCGCCACCGTCTTGCCGGCCGGTATCTCGAAGCTGATGTCGTGCAGGATGGGACGCGCCGGGTCGTAGGCAAAGCTCACGTTTTTGAAACTGACGCTGGCGTTGCCTTGGCCCGGGGGCATGGATTGCGGATCAGGTCCGCAACGACAGTCCTGGGGTCCGCAACGACAGTCCTGGGGTCCGCCATGACAATCCTGGGGTCCCCAATGACGCACTTCGTCAAGCACCAACGGCAGCGCACCCGCCACGTCGGCAATCTCGCGCTCGCGCTCCATCAGCGTGAACATCTTGTCCAGATCGGTCAGGCTTTGCTTGATCTCGCGGTACAGCACACCCAAGAAACCCAGCGGAATGTAGAGCTGGATCATGAAGGCATTGACCATCACCAGGTCGCCCAGCGTCATGCGGCCATCGACCACGCCTTGTGTGGCGCGCCAGAGCATGGCCACCAGTCCGGCGGCAATGATCAGCTGCTGCCCGGTGTTGAGCAGGCTCAAGGTGCTCTGGCTCTTGACGGCGGCGCGACGGTACTTCTCCAGGTTCTCGTCGTAGCGGCGGGCCTCGAACTCTTCGTTGTTGAAGTATTTGACGGTCTCGTAGTTCAGCAACGAATCGATGGCCCGGCTGTGCGCCTTCGAATCCAGTTCGTTCATCTCCTTGCGAAATTTGGTGCGCCACTCGGTCACGGTCACCGTGAACGTGATGTAGAAGACCAGCGCAATGACAGTGATCCAGGCAAACCAGGCGTCAAACTTGACGGCCAGCAGGGTCAGTACCATCGCCACTTCGATCAGCGTCGGAAAGATGCTGTACAGCGAATAAGAAATCAGCGAATTGACGGCCCGCGTGCCGCGTTCGATATCACGCGTCAAGCCGCCGGTCTGGCGCTCCAGATGAAAGCGCAAGCTCAACGCATGCAGATGGCGGAACACCTGCAAGGAGATGGTGCGCGACGCGCCCTCGGTGGCCTTGGCAAAGATGAGTTCGCGCAACTCGGCAAACAGCGTGGTTGAAAGTCGCAACAGACCATAGCCGAACAAGAGCGCAGCCGGCACCACCAGCAAGGCGCTGGCGCCGACCTCGCCTTTCGGGTTCATGGTGTCCACCAGTTGCTTGAGCAGCAACGGCACGCTGACGTTGGCCATCTTGGCCGCGATCATGAAGGCCAGCGCCGCCATGACGCGCCACTTGTATTGCCACAGGTAGGGAAAGAGGCGCCGCAGCGTAGCCCAGTCGGAGCGGGTGGGAACCGCTGCAACCAGGACAGGAGTGCCTTGAACAGGGGGGCTGTGTTCGCCGGATCGGCGCATGAGGGACAATCCTTTAAGAATCAAAGTACTTACTTCGTTAGGGGATTGTCCGCCATGTCCGCAAACACCAGCCCTGCCGGCGTCCAATTACCCACCGATGAGGAACTGGTTCTCAAGGTGATTCCCATGCCCGCCGACTCCAACGCCAACGGCGACATATTCGGCGGCTGGGTCATGGCGCAGGTCGATCTGGCCGGCTCGGTGATTCCCGCGCGCTACACGCGGGGCCGCATGGCCACCGTGGCGGTGAATGAATTCATCTTCAAGCAACCCGTGCGCGTTGGCGACATCCTGACCTTTTTTTCCAAACTGGTGCGCATTGGTCGCACCTCGATCACGGTCAAGGTCGAGGTCTATGCCGAGCGCTTCTCTGCACAGGGGCACTACGTCAAAGTGACCGAAGCGTCGCTGACCTACGTGGCCATTGACGAGCAAGGCCGGCCGCGCCCCATCCCTGCGCAGGCCCCGCGATAATCGCCTTGTGCCCAAGCGCTTTCCGCCTCTCCTCTTTCCCCTGATTCTGGTTACCCTGACGGGCCACATGGCCATGTCGGGCGGGCGCGTTTCGGGTTCCCTGTTTGCCCTCAGCACCGGATCGCCCGAACTGGTGGTGGGACTCTTCATGGCCACGTTCTCGGTGCTGCCCACACTGGCCGCCATGTCGATAGGCCGCTGGGTCGATCGCATCGGCGCCCTGCCGGTGATGCGCCTGGGCGTGCTGGCGGTGCTGATGGGCGCCACGCTGCCGGTGCTCTGGCTCAGCGTGCCCGCGCTGTTCGCCATGGCGACCCTGATCGGCTTTGGTTTTAACGCCATGTCGGTGGCCGGCCAGCACACGGTAGGCGCGATGGCGCAGGGACAATCGGCCGAGCAGCGCCTGCGCAATTTCGGCTGGTACGCCTTGGGGCACTCTGCATCGAGCGCGCTCGGCCCCTTCATCTCCGGCCTGCTGATTGACCATGCCGGTTTCCGGATGGCTTTTGCCACCATGGCGGGATTTACCTGCGTCGCCTGCTGGCTGGCTTTCAGGCGCCTGCAAAAGCTGCCAGCAGCTGCAAAATCCCCTGCAGAAAGCAATGTCGAAGCTCGACCGCAGGCCTGGCACGATCTGCTGGCTGCACCCGAGTTGCGGCGCATCTACTACGTCAGCATGGCGCTCTCATGCTGCTGGGACCTGTTCATCGTGATGCTGCCAGTGCTGGGCACACGGCTCGGGTTTTCAGCCTCCATCATCGGCACCGTGTTCTCGCTCTTTGCGCTGGGCACTTTTGTCAGCCGTGCGCTGATGCCCTGGCTCTCAAGCCGCTTTCGGGAATGGCAGATCATGCGCTCGGCGCTGGTTGTCATCGCCGCTGTCTATGTGGTACTTCCCTGGGCCAGTGTGGCCCTTGTTTTCATGCTGATGGGATTCGTGTTCGGCTGCGCCATCGGATTGAGTCAGCCCAACATGCTTTCACTGCTGCACGCAGCAGCACCCACCGGGCGTGGTGGCGAAGCGCTGGGTTTTCGTTCCCTGATTGGCAACGCCTCCTCGGTCTGGGTGCCGATTGCCTTCGGGCTGGCGGTGGGGCCACTCGGTGTGGCACCGCTGCTCTGGGCCGGTGCCGGCCTGATCAGCAGCGCCCTGCCCGCCGCACAGCGCGGTGTGCGGCATCATTTGCGCTGACCAGACACCCCGTTGTCACCGAACTGACACCCGGTCGGTACAAACCCTGTCGGCTGCTTCGCGGTTTGCCGCTATAAACACAGGGTCACATAAGGGGAGACGTGGTGCAGTTTTTACAACTAGTAATCAGCGGAATCGCACAGGGGTGCATTTACGGGCTGATTGCGTTGGGCTTTGTACTGATTTACAAGGCGACCGAGACCGTCAGCTTCGCCCAGGGCGAGTTGATGATGCTGGGCGCTTTCTGTGGCCTGGCTTGCATGACCATGCTCGGTTTCCCCTACTGGCTGTCGGTGCTGGCCACGATTGCCGGCATGGCTGCGTTTGGCGTGCTGCTCGAACGCATCGTGATTCGTCCCATTTTGGGGCAACCGGCCTTTTCCATCGTCATGCTGACCATCGGCATTGGCTACGTGACGCGCGGCCTGATCACCATGATTCCGACCATAGGCACCGAGACCCATGCCCTGCCGGTGCCTTACAAGGACCAGATCTGGAACCTGGCCGGTCTGGTGCTGAACGTTGAACAGATGATGGTGATCGCCGTCACTGCCGTGATGTGCGTTCTGCTGTACCTGCTGTTTCGCTACAGCAAGCTGGGCATTGCGATGCAGGCGGCCTCGCAAAACCAGCTGGCCGCTTACTACATGGGCATCCCGGTCAAGCAGCTCAACGGTATCGCCTGGGGCCTGGCGGCGGCGGTGGCAGCAGTGGCCGGCTTGCTGCTGGCACCCATCACCTTCGTTCACGCCAACATGGGCTTCATCGGTTTGAAGGCCATGCCCGCGGCCGTGGTCGGCGGCTTCGGCAGTCTGCCTGGCGCCATCGTCGGCGGCTTGACGATTGGCATTGTGGAGTCGCTCTCGGGCTTCTACCTGCCCGACGGCTTCAAGGATACGGCGGCCTACGTGGTCGTGCTGATCATGCTGGTGGTCAAGCCCAACGGTTTGTTTGGCGAAAAGCTCAGCAAAAAAGTATAGGACTATGACCCCCACGCTTGTCACTTTGTGTACTGCGCTGCCCCCCGAGGGGGCTAATTTTGGCTCCGCCGCCCTACGGGAGCCTAGGGGCGGCCCGTCGGAAAATTGCCCTCCTGTCAAGATGCGGTTTTGATATGCGTTTTATTTTTAAAACCGACTACGCGCAGGACATCCGTCTTGCCAAGCACGGCGGGCATGTCTTCTGGTACGGAGCGATGATGCTGATGTTGCTGGCAGCGCCCTGGTTGATGGCCGAGTACTGGCTGGCGCAACTGACCTTTGTCCTGATCTATGCGATTGCCGGTCTCGGCCTGATGCTGCTGGCCGGCTTTACCGGTCTCTTCTCGCTGGGTCACGCAGCCTTTCTGGGCGTCGGCGCCTACACGCAGGCGGTGCTGACCAACGCCGGCTGGCCGTTTCCGATCGCGCTGGCCTGCGCTGCCGGTCTGTCGGCCGCCGTGGGTGTGGTGGTGGGCTTGCCGGCGCTGCGCGTCAAGGGCATTTACCTGGGCATGGCCACGCTGTCTTTTGGCTTCATCGTGGAAGAAGTGCTGGCACGCTGGGAGTCTGTCACCGGTGGTAACGCCGGCGTTCACATCAAGCAGCCCGTTGTTTTCGGCTGGACGCTGGACTCGGGCGACAAGTTCTACTTTCTCTGTCTGCTGATCACCGTGCTGGCCACGCTGGGCATTCTGAACCTGCTGCGCTCACCCACCGGGCGTGCTTTTGTCGCGATTCGGGATTCCGAAATATCGGCGCAGAGCATGGGCATCCATCTGGCGCGCTACAAGACACTGTCGTTTGCCCTGTCGGCCGCGCTGGCCGGCGTTGCCGGCGCCCTGTATGCCCACAAGCTGCAGTTCATCTCGCCCGATCAGTTCAACATCCTGCAGTCGATTGACCTCCTGCTCATGATCGTGATTGGTGGTCTGGGCTCGGTCCATGGCGCGTTTCTGGGCGCCATCTTCCTGATCAGCATGCCGCAGATCATCGCCATGGTGAAAGACTATCTGCCTGCCTCCATTGGGCAGGCACCCGGTTTGCAGGGCTTTGTCTATGGCGTGGTGCTGGTGGCTTTTGTGCTGTTCGAGCCGCAGGGTCTGTATGGCCGCTGGCTGAAGATCCGCACCTATCTGCAGATGTTCCCGTTCTACCGCAAGGGCATGTTCAAGCGGCAGAAATCCTTCCAAAAGTCGGATAGGCTCAGATGACCCCCACGCTCTTCACTTCGTGTAATTCGCTGCCCCCCGAGGGGGCGTGCCTTGCTTGGGGCGGCCCGGCGCTGCGGCAGAGATGATGACCCCCACGCTTTTATCCGCCAAGAAGTTGAGCGTGCGCTTTGGTGGCGTGCTGGCTGTGAACAATGTCAGCTTTGACGTGCGCCAGGGCGAGGTCTTCACGCTGATCGGCCCCAACGGCGCCGGCAAGACCACGGTATTCAACCTCATCAGCCGCATCTACACCCCCACCAGCGGTGAGATCGATTACCTGGGTCCCCACGGCATGCTGCGCCTGACCGAGCAGCCACCGCAGGACGTCGCCGGTCTGGGCATTGCACGCACCTTCCAGAACATCGAACTCTTTGAGCACGCCACCGTGCTGCACAACCTCCTGATTGGCCGTCACACCCAACGCAAGACCGGACTCTGGCAAGACCTGTTCTTTACCCCGGCAGCTCGCCAAGCGGAGTTACAGGCACGTGAAAAGGCCGAAGAGGTGATCGAGTTCCTGGACCTGCAACACCACCGTGACGCCATGGTGGAAGGCCTGCCCTACGGCGTGCGCAAGGTGGTGGAGTTGGCGCGTGCCCTGTGCACCGAGCCCAAGTTGCTGCTGCTTGATGAACCGTCCAGCGGACTGAACGTCGAAGAAACCGAAGACATGGCATTCTGGATCGCCGATATCAAGAACGAACTCGGCATCACGGTGCTGATGGTGGAACACGACATGACCCTGGTCTCCAAGGTCTCGGACCGGGTGCTGGCCATGAACCAGGGCGAGGTGCTGGCGCTGGGCACACCGCGCGAAGTGCAGAACGATGCCGGCGTGATCGAAGCCTATCTGGGCTCGGTCGATGACGCCTCTTCGCTGCACCGCCAAGCCGGCAACCAGGGCGCAGCACCATGAGCCAGAACCCGCCCGCCGTCAGCGATTCGCCGGTCCTGAAGCTGCTCAATGTAGAGAGCGCCTACGGCCCTATCAAGGCGATTCGCGGCGTCAGCCTGCAGGTGCGGCGCGGTGAAATCGCCACCGTGCTGGGTTCCAACGGCGCCGGCAAGACGACGATCCTGAAAACCATCTCGGGCATCATCGATCCGCGCAAGGGATCGATTGAGTTCAAGGGCGTTGACATCACCGCGCAGGACCCGGCCTACATCGTGCAGCAGGGTCTGAGTCATGTGCCTGAGGGGCGCGAAGTGTTCCCGTTGCTCAGTGTGCACGACAACCTGCTGATGGGCGCTTACACGCGCAAGGACCGCGACGGTGTGGCCAAAGACATCGAAGCCGTCTATGGCTACTTTCCGATTCTGCGCGAGCGCAGTGCGCAGGATGCAGGTCTGCTCTCCGGTGGCCAGCAGCAGATGCTGGCGATCTCGCGCGCGCTGATGGCGAACCCCGATCTGATGCTGCTCGACGAACCGAGTCTGGGCCTGAGTCCGAAGCTGACCAGAGAGATTTTCGAGATCGTGGTGCGTATCAACCGCGAGCGCGGCACCACCATCCTGCTGGTCGAGCAGAACGCCAACATGGCACTGAACGCCGCCGACTATGGCCACGTACTGGAAAACGGCCGCATCGTGATGGAAGACACCTGTGCGCGTCTGCGCGAGAAGGACGACATCAAGGAGTTCTACCTGGGCCTGAAGGAAGACGGCGTGCGCAGCGAGCGGCGCTGGAAAAAGAAGAAAACATGGCGATAGCGCACAACACCTTCATCCCGACTTCATCGGCTGTCATCCCGATTCCGTCGGCTGTCATCCCAACTCTCGTGGCTGTCATCCCGGACCTGATCCGGGATCCATGGATTGCGGATCAGGTCCGCAATGACGAACGGGGCGCACACCAATGAGCCAACTCTGGGATCTGTCAAACATCAAACCCAATCGCGACATCGTGCTCGCAGGCGAGACGATTCCGGCGCTGTTCTGGAACGCGCTGAAAGAGCGCGGCCCAACGGTCTGGCTGCGCCAGAAGCACCTGGGACTGTGGCGTAGCTGGACCTGGAACCAGAGCGCCGATGCGGTGCGGGAAATTGCCGGCGGCTTGCTGAGCCTGGGCTTTGCCAAGGGCGAGTGTGCTTCGATTCTGGCCAACACTGCGGTCGAATGGGTCTGGGCCGACATAGCCGTGCTGTCCTGCGGCGGTGTCTCCAACGGCATTTATCCGACCGACGCCCCTTCGCAGGTGCACTACCTGTGCGAGGACTCGCGCACCACGGTGCTTTTTGTCGAAGACGATGAGCAACTCGACAAGGCGCTGGAAGTGCGTGAGCGCCTGCCGCTGTTGCGCAAGATTGTGGTCTTCGATATGGAAGGGCTGCACAAGCTTGATGAGGCGGACGTCATCAGTCTGGATGCGTTGCGCACCTTGGGCCGCGCGTATCTGGCGCAGCATCCGACTGAATTGCAGCAGCGCATCGACGGCTGCAAACCCGAGGACCTGGCGATTCTGGTCTACACCTCCGGCACCACCGGCAAGCCCAAAGGCGCCATGCATTTGCACGCCGGCCTGATCTACACGGTGCGCGGCTTCAACACGCTGGTAGCCCAGGACGAGCGCGACGAGCGTATGTGCTTCCTGCCCCTGTGCCACATCGCCGAGCGCATGGGGGGCGAGTACTTTGGCCTGTACACCGGCGCCATATTGAACTTTGTGGAAAACCCGCAAACGATTCCGGAGAACGTGCGCGAGATCGCCCCCACGGTCTTTACGGCCGTCCCACGCGTCTGGGAAAAGTTCTATTCAGGCGTCATGATCTCGCTCAAGGAGGCTGGCGCCGTGCAGCAGGCGGCCTACGCCTGGGGCATCGGCGTCGGCACAGCCATCGCCAACCGCGTTCTGGCCGGGCAGTCGGTTAGCCGCTGGTTGAAGATCAAGTTTCAGCTGGCACAGTGGCTGGCACTGAACAATGTGCGCAAGATGATAGGCATTCACCGCGCCCGCTATCTGGTGACCGGTGCCGCGCCGATCTCACCCGACCTGGTGCGCTGGTACCTGGCGCTCGGCGTACCGATGCTCGAAGTCTGGGGTATGACGGAAACCTGCGGTGTTTCCACCGGAGTGCGTGCCGGGCACATGAAGCCGGGATCGATCGGCCCGGCAGCAGATTTCAATGAAGTCAGGCTTGACCCGGTCACCAGTGAACTGCTGGTGCGCGGCAAGAATGTTTTTGCCGGCTACCTGAACCTGCCCGAAAAGACCGCCGAAACCATAGACTCGGATGGCTGGCTGCATACGGGTGATGTGGGCGTAGTGGACGCGGATGGCTTTTACCGTATCACCGACCGCATGAAAGACATCATCATCACTGCCGGCGGCAAGAACATCACGCCCAGCGAGTTGGAGAACGACCTGAAGTTCTCGCCCTACATCACCGATGCCGTAGTGATCGGCGACAAGCGCCCCTACCTGACGGTCATCATCATGATCGACCAGGAGAACGTCGAGAAGTTTGCCCAGGATGAGGACGTGCCCTTTAGCAACTACGCCTCGCTGACCCGCTCCAGCGCGGTACAGGAACTGATTCAGGCGCAAATTGATGGCGTCAACAAGAAGTTTGCCCGGGTTGAGCAGATCAAGAAATTCTTTCTGCTGGAGAACCAGTTGACGGCGGAAGACGAAGAGCTCACACCCACCATGAAACTCAAGCGCAAGCTGGTGGAGCGTAAATATTCGGCCCAGATCGAGGCCATGTACCGTTGATTTTTACAGGAGTCCATGAATGAAAATTGCTTGCACCCTGGCGCTGGCAACACTCGCCCTCGCCGCCACCACTGCCCTCGCCCAGCAAGGCGTCAGCAAGGCCGAAATCGTGGTCGGCACGATCCAGGATCTGTCAGGCCCGCTGGCCGGCTATGGCAAGCAGGACCGCAATGGCATGCAGTTGCGCGTCGATGAAATCAACGAGCAGGGCGGCGTGCATGGACGCAAGCTCAAACTCCTCACCGAAGACTCAGGCTACGACCCGAAGCGGGCCGTACTGGCTGCACAAAAGCTGGTGAACCAGGACAAGATCTTCATCATGGTCGGGCATCTGGGGACGGCGCAAAACAATGCGGCCATGCCGGTGCAGTTTGAAAAGAACATCGTCAACTTCATGCCCATCACTGCAGCGCGCGAGATGTACGAGCCGACCAATCGACTCAAGTACGCACTGGTCAGCGCCTACTATGACCAGGTCCGATTGGCCCTGCCCAAGATGGTGAAGGAAAAGAATGTCAAGAAGGTCTGCACCATTTATCAGGATGACGAGTTCGGTCTTGAAGTCTTGCGCGGGGCCGACGCCGGCCTGAAGAGCATCAGCATGGAGATGACCGAGAAGACCTCCTTCAAGCGCGGCTCCACCGACTTTTCTTCGCAGGTTGCCAAGATGAAAGCCTCAGCTTGCGAACTGGTGGTGCTGGGCACCATCATCCGCGAGACCATAGGCACCATTGCCGAATCACGCAAGACCAGCTTCAACCCGGTCTTTCTGGGCACCCAGGCTGCCTATACCGACCTGATCCACAAGCTCGGTGGCAAACCGATGGACGGCATGTACGCCACCATGTCGGTGCAGAACCCGTATCTGGACGAGGCCTCGCAGCCGATCCGCTTCTGGGCCAACAAGTACAAGACCAAGTTCAATGAAGACCCGACCGTGTTCTCGGTCTACGGCTACACCGTGATCGACCTGTTCATCCAGGCAGCACAGAAGGCCGGCCCGAATCTGACGACCGACAGCTTCATCAAGGCCATGGACACCATGATCATCCCGCCTGATATGTTTGGCAGTGCGCCGTCAAGCTACTCCGCAACCAAGCGCATCGGCAGCAACGCCTCGCGCCTGTCACAGATCCAGGACGGCAAGTGGAAGGTGATCAGCCCCTACTTCGGCGACGACGTGGTGCCGGCCAAGAAGTAGGCCTGGCTGGCATCCTGCCAATTCGGCTGTGCAACTCGATCGGTGATTCGGTACGAAGTTACCGTGTCGTTGATCTGCGTCAAAAAAGCCGTCTGGTCGTGAGCCAAGGTTGACCACAGGAAGGCGCACACTGTCGTCGCATGAGCACCCTCTCGCGCATTTCGGATAGAAGCTTTGGGGTTCGCCTGTTCCTGCTTGTGTTGTTACTCAACAGCACGCTGATTCTGTTCGCCTTCTATTCCGTGATGGACAGCAAACAGGGTTACGAAGAAAGAGCCCGGCTCACCACCCAAAATCTGACCCGAATGGTGGACCAAAGTGTCGCAGCAAGTGTCAGGAAGATTGATTTGATGCTGCTCACAGCGGTTGATGAACTCGAACATGAGTTTCGTGAGCACGGCCATCTGGACCCATCCCATGCCAACCCTTTTCTGATCGCTAATCGGGAACGCCTGTCTGAACTCTCAAGCGTGCGGGTCACCGACGGGCAGGGGCTGGTCATTCTTGGCGACGGCGTATCGGCCAGTACACAAGCAAGTTGGGCGGACCGTGACTTCTTCAGTGCGTTACGCGACCACCCTGACCATGGCCTGGTCGTGACCGATCCCATTCTTGGCCGAGTCACCAAGACCTGGGTCATTTCATTTGTGCGGCGTTATAACAAGCCCGACGGCAGTTTTGCCGGAGTCGTGTCGGCATCAATTCCAGTGACTTACCTGGGTAAGCTCCTGTCTGCCATGGATGTCGGTCCAAACGGCATTGCGGTGCTGCGGGATGCCAACCTGGGCATGATCGCGCGTCATCCAGCGCTCAACGGACCTGTCGGGGCTATCGGTGCACGCGGCGCATCCAAAGAACTGAGTGACGCCATCGCCGCTGGGCAACGCGATTTCAGCTTTCATAGCCGAACGTCCTTGGATGGTGTGGAGCGAACCACTTCCTATCGCCGGATGTCCAGTGTTCCGTTTAGCATCGTTGTCGGACTGGGTAGCGAGGATTACCTCGCTCCGTGGGAGGATAGCGTAGAGCGCGCCCGTGGCGCAGTGGCACTCTTTCTTCTCGTGACCTCCGCTTCCGCCTGGCTTCTCTGGCGCGCCCAGATCAAGAGGAGGGATTTGGAAGCAACTCGTGACCAGGCACTGGTTCGCCTGCAAAAGATCGCCAACCGGGTTCCTGGCATGGTCTATCAGTATTTGTTGCGACCTGATGGTAGTTCCTGTCTTCCCTTTGCCAGTGATGCCATCCGTGAGATCTATCGTGTCAGCCCACAGGAGGTGCGCGAGGATGCGTCCAAGGCCTTCAGCAACCATCACCCGGACGACTACGACGGTGTTGTGGCTTCCATCGAGCAGTCAGCAAGGGATTTGACGCCCTGGGTTTATGAATATCGGGTGAAATTTGACGACGGTACGGTACGCTGCTTGCTTGGCAACGCGGTGCCTGATCGGCAAGAAGACGGCGCAGTTCTCTGGCACGGGTTCATCACCGATGTCACTGAACGCAATCAAATCAAAAGGACCTTGGCGGAAAGCGCGGAAAGTTATCGTACGCTGGTCGAGTGGACCCCTGAACCCATTGCCGTACACCGTGATGGGAAACTTGTCTTTGTCAATCCCGCCGCCACGGCAATGTTTGGCGCAACGTCTGCCCAAGAGCTTGTCGGCAGGCCCATTCTTGAATTGGTACATCCTGAGTTTCGTCAGATCGTGTTAGCCCGAGTGAAGGAGCAAGGCGAAAAGGGCATGGCCGTGCCAATGATGGAGGAAAAATTCCTCAAGATTGACGGTACGCCAATCGACGTGGAGGTGCAAAGCAGAACTATCCAATATCAAGGGGGTGTGGCCTTTCAGGTAGCCATGCGCGACATCACCTCACAAAAGGCGGCACAAGAGCGGCTTCAGACGCTGGCCTTCTATGACCCGCTGACCGGCCTGCCCAACCGCCGGCTCCTGCTGGACCGCCTGCAACAGGACTTGGCTGGCAGTGCACGTCACAAGCGTCAAGGTGCCTTACTGATGTTGGACTTGGATAACTTCAAAGACATCAACGACGTACTCGGTCACGAGCAAGGCGATTTGGTGCTCCAAAAAGTTGCCGAGCGTTTAAGTGTTTGCGTCCGTGAGCGCGACACTTTGGCTCGTGTGGGGGCTGACGAATTTGTCGTGTTGCTGGCTGAATTGGATGAGAACCCGCTGGAGGCCGCCATGCAGGCCGAACTCGTAGGGCACAAGATACTGGACGCGCTCAAACAGCCCTATCAATTTGATGATTCCGAGATGTCCTGCACCGCCAGCATTGGCATCACCTTGTTTGGCGAACAGCACGATGACAATGTAGAAGCACTCAAGCGTGCCGAGATGGCGATGTATCAGGCCAAAGCCCAAGGTCGCAATACGCTGCGTTTCTTTGATCCGAAGATGCAGGCTGTTGTTGCCTCCCGCGTCGCTATGGAGGCCAGTCTGCGTGAGGCCATTGGGAAAGACCAGTTTGTGCTGCACTACCAACCCCAAGTGACAGACAAGGGCCAGATCACAGGCGTGGAGGCACTGTTGCGCTGGCTCGATCCGAAACGCGGCATGGTGTCCCCGGCAGAATTCATCCCCGTGGCGGAGGAAACAGGCCTGATCCTGCCAATTGGCAACCGGGTGATCGAGATTGCCTGCAAGCAACTCGCGCAATGGGCCAGTCAACCCGGCATGGCGCACCTGACAGTGGCGGTGAACGTCAGTGCAAGGCAATTTCACCAGAGAGACTTTGTTGATCGGGTGCTGCTGACGTTGGAGCGCACAGGAGCCAACCCACATCGACTCAAGCTCGAACTCACAGAGAGCCTGCTGATCGAAGATGTTGAAGGCGTGATCTTCAAGATGAATGCCCTAATGGCAAGAGGAGTGACTTTCTCGCTCGATGACTTTGGCACAGGCTATTCGTCCTTGTCTTACCTTCAGCGTCTGCCACTGAATCAACTCAAGATAGACCAGGGTTTTGTGCGAGACATCCTGATCAACCCCAACGATGCAGCGATTGCGAAGATGGTAGTCGCCCTTGCCGACAGCCTGGGGTTGACCGTCATCCCGGAGGGCGTGGAGACCCAGGCACAGCGAGATTTCCTCTTGAGCCTGGGCTGCCACCACTTCCAGGGGTATCTGTTCAGCCGGGCGCTACCCGTGCAAGAGTTCGAGGCGTTTCTGGCGCGGTGTTGACGGGAATTGCGGGGCTGCTTTAGAACGACCAGTTCACCGTATTCAGTGCCGATTCCGAACTGGTTACTGCGCTTGTCGGGTCCCCCGACAGGCAAGGAGCTTATACCGGTGGCATAGCTTGAGGGATGATCGAGTTATCCTGGACCGACGGTTTCAGTGCCCAATCATGGGACCGGATCGCAGCGCATACAGACGGTCATGAACGGCAGGTTGCTGGCGATGACCGTCTCCGCTCAAAAGAGTAGCTGAACCTGCGAGGGATTAAGGAATCGCTTATGCTGACTCCCCTTTCCACCCAAAAACTGGAGTCATCATGCAAAAGTTGATCCTGATCGCCGCACTATCAGCTCTGGCACTGCCCCCCGCGTTTGCTGAGGAAAAAGGCGCCAAGCACGAGGCAGGCAAGTCCGCCCATTGGAGTTACACCGGCCCGACGGGTGCGGCCAAATGGGGCGACATGCAAAGCGACTTTGCGACCTGCAAACTTGGCAAGAAACAGTCACCCATTGACATCAAGGGAGCCAAAAAGGGCGACCTCCCGGCCATCGGATTCAATTACGGCCAGACCAACGCAGAGGTGGTCAACAACGGACATACGATCCAGGTTAACCTGAGCGGAGGCGGCGATGTCAAGGTCGCTTCGGGCGACTACAAGCTGCTTCAGTTCCACTTTCATACACCGAGCGAGGAAAAGGTCAATGGCAAGGCTTATCCGCTGGTTGCCCATCTGGTGCACAAGAGCGACGCCGGCAAGCTTGCCGTCGTCGCTGTGCTGTTCAAGCAAGGACAAAAAAATGCCGCGCTTGAAAAAGTGTTTTCTGCCATGCCCGCCAAAGAGAATGGCAAAGCCGACCTTGCAGGTGGCATGAATGTGACCAAGCTGCTACCAACCAAACGTAGCTATTGGGCGTTTGAAGGTTCACTAACCACACCACCGTGCAGCGAAGAGGTGCAGTGGCACGTTCTGAAGGAGGCGGTTGAGATGTCCAAAGAGCAAATAGCCGCGTTCAAGAAGCTCTATCCCATGAACGCCCGGCCGGTACAAGCACTGAACGGACGTGTGCTGCAGGAAAGCGGCGTTTGACGACCCAAGCTGCCAATGTGATCGGTCGTTTTTGAAGGTGGATTGGAAACTTCGGCACTGTTCAGTGTCTTCTGGAGCCGATCAGTTTTCTCCGAAGCTGGCGTGAAAAGTTCACTGTCAGCGACGCAGCGAAACGACGTTCTGTTGTGCAGCGCAAGCAGTCTTTCATGCTGGGTGGTTCGTGTGTGCCGATGACCCTGCGGCAGATGGTTCCGCTCATGTCCCCCCAGAGGGTCGAGCCCTCTGCTCCTCCTTTACTTGGCAAAACCCCAAGTCCACGCTGCACCATCCACCCCAGTGCCATCGGCAAGCAACCGTGTCGGCTTGCAATGACTCCAGCCCCTTGCGCCCCCACAACACTGGCTGACTCAGGACGGCGTGTCGCTCAGCGCAGTGAAATGCAAATGCTTGCGGGACAGATCTTCAGCTCTGTCCCCAACTCGAAACGGGATGTTGCAAGTCCGGAGGCCGAAGGCCGGCGGACGCGACCGGAGTTGAGTGCCA
>QYPX01000257.1 GCA_007280205.1 Comamonadaceae bacterium | reverse complement strand
CAGCGGCTTCCAGGCACAGTAGCTTGCCCCTGACGCCTTAGGGCTGTCATCGGCGCAATAGGGCTGTCATTGCGGCCCTGTTTGTCATTGCGGGCTTGACCCGCAATCCAGTGCTGGCGTGGCACTGGATCCCGGATCAAGTCCGGGATGACAAACTACCAGTCCGGGATGACAAACTACCAGTCCGGGATGACAGCTGCCACTTCTGTCACCCTCAGCGTCTCGAAGAGACCACGATACCGCCCATGATCAGCGGGAAGGCGAGTACGTGATAGAGGTGCGGCACTTCGCCCAGGAAGGCGCTGGAGAGCAGGGCGGTAAAGAGAGGCGTGAGCTTGGAAAAATAGCCAGCCACGGCAGGACTGTAACAAGACACGCGTGATTTCCCTATGACCTTGCGACAGTATTTGGCGGATTTTCGTGGCACGATAGAGGCAATTTCACCAACAAGGATTCCTGCCATGAGCACTCTGACTTCCCGCGCCATTCGGATTGACCAACACGGCGGACCGGAGCAACTCAAACTGGTTCAGGTGACCGTTGGTGAGCCCGGCGCTGGCGAAATTCGCATCCGGCATCACGCCGTGGGTCTGAATTTCATCGACGTCTATCAGCGCAGCGGCCTGTACCAGATGCCCATGCCGCTGCAACTCGGCATGGAGGCCGCTGGCGTCGTGGAGGCGGTCGGCGCGGGTGTCACACACCTGAAGGTCGGTGACCGTGCCGCCTACGCCAGCCAGCCACCGGGCAGCTACTGCGATCTGCGCGTGATGCCGGCCAAGTGCGTCTGCAAATTGCCCGACGTCATTTCATTCGAGACCGGTGCCGCCATGATGCTCAAGGGCCTGACCGCGCAGTACCTGCTCAAGCGCACGCTGCCGCAGGGTGGCCTGCAGGCCGGCGATTTTGTGCTGTTTCACGCCGCCGCCGGTGGTGTGGGCCTGATTGCCTGCCAGTGGGCGCGTGCGCTGGGGCTGCAACTGATTGGCACGGCCGGTTCCGACGCCAAGTGTGCGCTGGCCAAGGAGCACGGTGCGGCCTTTGTCATCAACTATGCGAGCGAGGACTTTCTGGCGCGCGTGAAAGAAATCACCGGCGGCAAGGGCGTCAAGGTGGTGTACGACTCGGTGGGCAAGGACACCTGGGACAAGTCGCTGGATTGTCTGGCACCCTTCGGCCTGATGGCCAGCTTTGGCAACGCGTCGGGTCCGGTGGCACCGTTTTCGCCTGGCATCCTGGGCCCGAAAGGCTCGATTTATGTGACGCGCCAGACCCTGTTCAGCCACATCACGACGCGCGAGACCACGCAGGCCATGGCCGATGATCTGTTTGAGGTCGTGAGCAGCGGCAAAGTCCACATCCGCATCGACCAGCGTTTCAAGCTCGAAGACGTGCAGCAAGCACACATTGCGCTGGAAGCACGCAAGACCACCGGCTGCACCATCCTGACTCTGTGAGGCTGGCAGTCGATCCGCAGTGGCGCGCGGCTCTGCTGGCCAGGGCCGATCAGCTGCCCTTCAGACCGCGCTTGCCGCTGCTCTGGCAGCAACATGTGATTGGCTCGGTGGAGGCGGACTTCTTTGATCCCCTGATGTCCCATCGGCCGGCACTGGCCCGGGACTTGCTGCAGCTTGAGCACAGTGGCAGCGACTCGCACTGGCGTTTGCTGGGTGACGCCACGCCGGCGCTGCAGGCGCTGGCCGACGCTCTGCGGGAGCAGGGGGTGGGTCGGGTGCGCCAGCATTGGCGTAACGAGCAACTGGCCGTGTGCGACGCCCAGGGGCAGAGAATTGCCCGTGTTGAGCGTGGCGTCTGCCGGCCCCTGGGCATCGCCACACGCGCCGTGCATCTGGTCGGCTGCACGAGCGACGGACGATTCTGGGTGCAGCAGCGTTCGCTCGACAAGGCCAACGACCCGGGCCTCTGGGACACGCTGATGGGCGGCATGGTGTCTGCCGAGGACAGCCTGGCGTCGGCGCTGGCGCGCGAGACCTGGGAGGAGGCCGGTCTGCACATGCAAGCGCTGACTGACCTGCGCCGTGGCGGTGAAGTGCTGCTGCGCAAGCCCAGTTCCGATGGCGCGGACGCAGGCTACGTGGTGGAGCGGGTTGACTGGTACCGTTGCATCGTGCCCGACGGCGTGCAGCCGCTCAATCAGGATGGTGAAGTGGCGCAGTTCGCTTTGCTCGAAGTGCCTGATTTGATCGAACGCCTGCAGCGCGATGAGTTTACGACCGAGGCGGCCTTGATTCTGGAATGCGCCCTGGGTGCGGCTTGACCGAATGCGGTGCCACCGGATCGCGCAGCCGGTTCGGTGCCAGGACGCCGGCTGAATCCAGGATCGGATAAGCGATCGAGCAGATGTGCGAATTGATGCGTTTCAAGTCGCTGATCAGGTCGATGTGCAGCGAACTGGTGTCCATGCTCTGAGGCGTGTTGACGGCCAGGCGTTCCAGGTGCGTGGCGGCGTACTCACGCTCGAGATCACGAAAACGGGTTTTTTCTTCGAGCAGTTTGCGCGCATCGCGCAAATTGCCGTCAAGGAAAACGCTCATGCCCAAGCGCAGGTTGTCCACCAGACGGCCATGCAGATCGGTGATTTCTGCCATGCCGGCTTCGGAGAACTCGCGCCCAGGTTTGATCTTCTTGTTTTCGATGTCTTCCAGCACGCGTTCGATGATGTCACCGATCTGTTCCATGTTGATGGTGAAGCTGATGATGTCGGTCCAGCGGTGGCCCTCGCCTTCGCTCAGCGCCTCGCGTGAAATTTTGGTCAGGTAGTACTTGATGTCAGCGTAGAGCTCATCGACCGTATCGTCCATCTTCTGCAGCGCCTGTGCCAACTGCAGGTCGTTGTTCTTGATCACACCGTAGACACCCAGCAACATGGTTTCAACCACATCGGCCTGATGCATGGCTTCGCGCACGGCGCACGAAAGGGCCAGTGACGGTGTCTCCAGCGCCGAGAGGTCCAGATGACGTTGGCGGCCTGCCACCGTGCTTTTTTCCAGCTTGGGCAGCCACTTCTCGACGCGTCGCGCCACGACCTGGGTCAGGCCGATGAAGAGCAGGCCCACCACGACGTTGAAAGTCAGATGGAACAGCACCACCAACGCTGCCACTTCGCTGACCCAGGGCCGCACGTTGTCCAGCCATACGCTGATGAAGGGCGCGACGATCGCGAGGCCGATCAGCTTGAATACCAGGTTGCCAATGGGCACCTGGCGCGTTTCCACGTTGGCGCTGAGCGTGGTCAGTACCGCCAGCAAGCCGCTGCCCAGATTGGCGCCCAGCACCAGCCCCAGCGCCACA
The DNA here is from genome assembly GCA_007280205.1 of Comamonadaceae bacterium. GTDB lineage: Bacteria > Pseudomonadota > Gammaproteobacteria > Burkholderiales > Burkholderiaceae_C > Rhodoferax. Next base: position 15,450 of record QYPX01000257.1, on the reverse strand, counting down.
TCGATCGGCACGACGCCGGTGCTGGCCAGTGTGGCGGTCAGCAGCACCAGCGCCAGGCTGGAGTAGCTCAAGATCGACAGCACCGCACCGACGGTGATTTCGAGCATCCGGTCGCTGCTCAGCGACCCCAGCAAGGCCTTGATGGCCGGCGCCTGGGTCAGCACAGTGGTTGACTGTGTGACCAGTTGCAGCGCCAGCAACATCAAGCCCAGACCGATCAGAATGCGTCCGATGCGTCCCACCGTGGTGCTCTGGCGGGCGATGAACAGCACGACGCCAATAAAGATGAACAGCGGTGAGAACCATGACAGGTCGCGTGAAAACACGAGGGCCATCAGGCTGGTGCCGATATCGGCACCGAGCATCACGGCCAAAGCCGACGGCAGAGTCATCAGACCCTGGCCGACAAAGGAGGCAACAATCAGCGCGGTGGCGGTACTGGACTGCACCAGAGCCGTTACACCCACCCCCGATAGCATGGCGGTCAGACGATTCTTGACACTCTTGGACAGGATGCTGCGCAGGCTCGCGCCAAAGACCCGCACAATGCCGGTACGCACCAGCTGTGTGCCCAGACCAGCAGGGCGATCGCCGCCAGCAGGTTGAGCAAATGGGTCACAAAATTACCTTCATCCTCATCTTGTAGCTGCTAACGGGCGCGCCGCACGCGCAGCAGTTCGTCCAATATAAGGCAGGTTGCTCCAATGGTAATCGCGCTGTCAGCGATATTGAAGGCCGGAAAATGCCAGTTGCGCCAGTGAAAGTCAAGAAAGTCGACGACATAGCCATAGAGGAGCCGATCAATCACGTTGCCGACAGCGCCGCCCAGAATGCAGGCCATGGCGAAGGAAAAGAGCTTTTGCCCGCTGTGCGAACGCAGCAGCCACACGATCAGGATGGCGGCGAGCACGCCGATGACACTGAAGAACCAGCGCTGCCAGCCGGAGGCGTCCGACAGGAACGAAAAGGCAGCGCCGCTGTTGTGCGCGCGCACCAGGTTGAAGAAGCTGGTCACTTCGGTGCTGGCACCCAACTGGTAATAGCCGATGACCAGCACCTTGGTGAACTGGTCCGCGATCAGGATGATCAGGGACAGACCCAGCCACTGCAGCATTCTGCCGGCACCCAAGGACGACTTGCGAACCATCAGGCGAACTTCCTTTGCTCACCGGCACCATGCAGGTTGCTGATGCAGCGTGGGCACAGGCCAGGGTGGGCGCTGTTGGCACCGACGTCAGCGTTGTAATGCCAGCAGCGCTCGCACTTGCTGTCGTCTGAACTGCTGGACTGGATGGCCAGGGCATCACCTGCGCGCAACGTCACTTTGGACGTAATGAAGACAAACTTCAGATCCTGCCCCAAGCTGGCCAGCAGGGCGTGATCGTCGGGCGCCACGGTCAGCACGACATTGGCTTGCAGCGAAGAACCCACCTTGCCGGCGGCACGCAGTGCTTCGATGTCCTTGTTGACGCCGTCGCGGATTTCGCGGATGCGGGTCCACTTGGCCAGCAGCGCATTGTCGGCAGCCGGCAGATCGATGTAGTTGTCCATAAAGATCGACTCACGGGTGGCGCCGGGCGTCTTGCCCGCCGCACCCAGCACGGCCCAGGCTTCCTCGGCGGTGAAGCTGAGGAAGGGCGCCATCCAGCGCAGCATCGCTTGTGTGATCTGCCAGAGCGCGGTCTGTGCGCTGCGCCTTGCCAGCGATTTTGGCGCTGTGGTGTAGAGCCGGTCTTTCAGCACGTCCAGATAGAAGGCCCCCAGATCTTCCGAGCAGTAAATCTGCAGCTTGGCGACCACCGGGTGGAACTCATAGACCTCGTAATGGCTCAGGATATCGCTTTGCAGCTGCGCCGCGCGCGACAGCGCGTAGCGGTCGATTTCCAGCATCTGATGCGGTGTCACGGCATCGGTGGTCGGATCGAAGTCGCTGACATTGGCGAGCAGGAACTTGAGCGTGTTGCGCACGCGTCGGTAGGTGTCGACGACGCGTGCCAGGATCTTCTCGTCGCCGGCGATGTCGCCAGAATAGTCGCTGGCCGCGACCCACAGGCGGATGATTTCGGCGCCCAGCTTCTTCGAGGTCTCCTGCGGATCGACGCCGTTGCCGGCGCTTTTGCTCATCTTGTGGCCCTTGCTGTCGACCGTGAAGCCGTGCGTCAGGATGCCCTTGTAGGGCGCGCGGCCGTACATGGCGCAGGCCGTCAGCAGCGAGGAGTGGAACCAGCCGCGGTGCTGGTCATGGCCTTCCAGATAGAGGTCGGCCTCGGGGCCATCGTCGTGGCCGCAACCCGGATGCGAACCCTTGAGCACCGTGGTGTGTGTGGTGCCGGAGTCGAACCAGACTTCCAGAATGTCGCTGCTCTTGCTGTAATGTTCGGCGTCTGCAGCGCCGAGGATGGACTCGGTTGTGGCCTTGCTCCAGGCTTCGATGCCGCCTTGCTGCACCATGTCGGCAGCGATGTCGAGGATCTCCATCGTGCGCGGGTGCAACTCGCCACTGTCCTTGTGCAGGAAGAAGGGTAGCGGCACACCCCAGCTGCGCTGCCGGCTGATGCACCAGTCGGGTCGCCCGGCAATCATGTCGCGCAGGCGCACCTTGCCGTTTTCCGGGTAGAAGGCGGTGTCTTCGATCGCATCGAGCGCGATCTTGCGCAGTGATTTGGGCGCCTTGTCTTTGGTGAAGACACCCTCGCCCTCGTCCATGCGGATGAACCACTGGGCCGCGGCCCGATAGATCACCGGCGTCTTGTGGCGCCAGCAATGCGGGTAGCTGTGCACCAGGTCACTGGTGGCAAAAAGCCGACCCGCCTGGCGCAGCGTGTCGATGATGACCGGACACGCCTTCCAGATGTGCAGACCGCCAAACAGCGGAAAGTCGGCGGCGTAAGTGCCATTGCCTTGCACCGGGTTCAGGATGTCGTCATAGGCCATGCCATGCGCGACACAGCTGTTGAAATCCTCCACGCCGTAAGCGGGTGAGGAATGGACCAGGCCGGTACCGTCCACGGCGGTGGCGTAGTCGGCCAGATAGACCGGGCTGAAGCGGTCAAAGCCGGCGTCCACATGCGCCAGTGGGTGCTTGAACTTGATGCCGCCCAGCTTGGTGCCGACTGCTGTTGCAATCACCGACCCGGTGAGCTGATAGCGTTCCAGACATGGCGTGACCAGACTCTCTGCCAGGATCAGCAGTCCGCGCTCGGTGTCCACCAGCGCGTAGCTGAGCTCGGGATTCAGGTTGAGTGCCTGATTGGCCGGAATCGTCCAGGCGGTGGTGGTCCAGATCACGGCGAACGCGTCTTTGCCCAGTGTGGGCACACCAAAGGCTGCGCTCAGCTTGTCAGGCTCGGCACAGAGAAAGCCCACATCCAGCGTCTGCGACTTTTTGTCGGCGTATTCGATCTCGAACTCGGCCAGGCTGGAGCCGCAGTCAAAACACCAGTAAACCGGTTTCAGGCCACGGTAGACAAAGCCGCGTTCGATGACGCGCTTGAAAGCCCGGATCTCGTCGGCCTCGTTGCTGAAATCCATGGTGCGGTAAGGGTGGTCCCAGTCGCCCAGCACACCCAGGCGCTTGAATTCGCTGCGCTGGATGTCGATCTGCTCGGTGGCAAAGGCACGGCTCCTGGCCTGCATGTCGTCGCGCGCCAGATTGCGGCCAAACTTCTTTTCGATGGCGTTTTCGATCGGCAGACCGTGGCAGTCCCAGCCCGGAATGTAAACCGCATCCAGCCCCTTGAGCTGGCGCGCTTTCACGATCATGTCCTTCAGGATCTTGTTGACCGCGTGCCCCATGTGAATCTGGCCGTTGGCGTAAGGGGGGCCGTCGTGCAGCACGAATTTGGGCGCGCCCGAGCGCGCTTGCCGCAGCTTCTTGTAAATTCCTTTTTCTTCCCAATCCTTGACCCAGCCTGGCTCGCGCTTGGGCAGATCGCCGCGCATCGGGAAAGGGGTGTCGGGCAGGTTCAGGGTACTTCGGTAATCCACTTTGTCAGTCATACAAATCTCGATCTCGGAAAGGGTGCACGGTGCCGCCTTGACGGCAGGGCTTGAGCAAAACGGAACGCGGGGCAAGGTGCGTCGGTCTGGCCCGGTCAAATTCGGGCGGCGAGCCAGGCACGTGCATCGTCACAGTCTTGCCGGATACCCCGGGTGAGGGCGTCAAGACCGTCGTATTTCAGTTCGTCGTGCAATTTGTACAGCAGTTCCACCCGAATGATTTTACCGTAGGCTCCCTCCGGCCCCAGGCTCTGTGGCCATTGCAGACAATGCGTTTCGAGCAGCACCCGTCCACCGTTGACATCGTTCGGGTCCAGCGAGGGGCGAATCCCCATGTTGGCGACGCCGGGTAGCGGTTCTGGCGTCAAGCCATGCACGAGGACTACAAAGATGCCGCTGGCGGCGGGCTTCCAGTGAGCAAAGCGCAGGTTCAAGGTCTTGAAGCCAAGTTCGCGTCCCAGCTTTCGGCCGTGCACCACATGGCCCGACACCCGGTAATGGCGGCCCAGCAAACGCGCTACATCCTCCATGCGTCCCTGCGACAGCGCATCGCGCACCGCAGAACTGGAGACGCGCAGGCCATGCACTTCATAGCTGTTCATGCGCGCCACGTCGAAGCCCTGCGCCGTGCCGGCGTCATCAAGCAGCGCATAGTCGCCGGCGCGTTTGGCGCCAAAACGGAAGTCGTCGCCCACCAGCACATAGCGAGCGCCCAGTCCCTGCAACAGCACCTCGTCGATGAAGGCGGGCGGGCTCAGTCCGGCAAGTCCCTGACCGAAGGGCAGCACCACCGCCTGATCGACGCCGCACTGGGCCAGATCCAGCAATTTGTCACGCAGGGTGCCGATGCGCGCGGGTGCCAGGTCCGGTTTGTGCAGGATGGCTGCGAAGTGGTCGCGCGGATGCGGCTCAAAGGTCAGGACGCAGCTCGGCACGCCGCGTTGCTGGGCTTCGCTCTTGAGTAGCGCCAGCATGGCCTGATGGCCGCGGTGCACGCCGTCAAAGTTGCCTATCGTCAGCGCGCAGGCCGGATTCAGACCGGGATGGTGGAAGCCGCGGAAAACCTTCATTGATTGGATATCTTCTGGATAGCCTGCGGCGCTTTGTGTTGATGCGTCGCAAGCGGGGTTGTCACAAAAACAGGTTATATTGTCTCTTAGCCGAGCGATCGGGCAGCGGGACGCCGCGAAGCTGCCAGTTTGCTTCATCGCTGCCAGGGATTGTCATTGCGTCCCCGGATCAAGTCCGGGGTTTCAACATCCGCAATCCATGGTGCAAAAGGCACTGGATGCCGGATCTGGTCCGGCATGACAGGCGGGTTCATGGTTGACGACAGAATGTCTTTTTCAGGAGGCTTTTTTTGAAGGTCTTGAAGCTGTCAGCCCAGGGGCTGCCCCAATCATGGATTTCGCTGGAGCAGGCGGTGATCCATTACGCGGCGCAGGAGGTGCGCTGGGAGATGGGGGCGCAGGTGGCCGTTTTTCGTGGTGGCCATAATGCAATGACCGGCAAGCAGTCGATCATCACTGTCAACAGCATCATCGGTACGCGTGGCGTATCCGGCATCAATCCTTTTGCACTGCGGCCCGGACTGACGAATCACAAGCTGTTTGCGCGTGACCGCAATATTTGTGCTTACTGCGGCGCGCACTTTGGTGAGGAAGTTCTGACACGCGAACACATCATCCCCTTTGCACAGAACGGACTGGACAGCTGGATGAATGTGGTGACTGCCTGCCGGCCCTGCAATCATCGCAAAAGCCACCGTACGCCGGAACAAGCGGGCATGCCGCTGCTGTACACACCCTACGTGCCCAGCTTGTGGGAAGACTTCATCCTGCGCAACCGCCGCATTCTGGCTGACCAGATGGAGTTTCTGATGGCGCATGTACCACGGTCGTCACGACTGCTGGTCTGAGCGCGTAGGTCGGTGAGGTTCAATGGGATGCCGAGGTCGAGTCGGGTGCAACGATGATGAGGGAGAACATATTTCATGCAAAAGGATAAACATCACATGGGAACCGCTTGTGGGCACTTCTGCCAAAGACTGCTGGGCGCTTTGGCCTTCTCGGCATTGGCAGCCTGTGTGGGTGGTGACGGGCAGGTTCAGAGTTCGGGGCAGGCACCCATCGTGCTGAGCGTGACACCGCTGACAGCGACTATCGGCGATATCAGCACCTTCACCGTGAGTGGGCTGAACCTGCCTCTGACAGCGACGCTCTCCATTGCCAATGGCTCCTGTTTGACGCCGACCAATCGCACGGCAAGCGGCTTCACGGTGAGCTGTACGCCGGGGGGTGTGGCTGGCAGCCAGTTGATCACGCTCTCGTCAAATACCGTTGCCAACGGTGGCTATTGGCTCAGCACGCAAACCCTGGCGGCAACGGCCAGCGCCTTGACGCCGCTCACGGTAGTCAATTTGCTGGTTGACAGCGGTGTCAATTCCGGGCAGTGCTACGCGGCCGGTAGTGACGTGCTGGTGAGTTGCATCAGTCCCACCGCCATTGCCCTGAACGACCGGCAGGACGGCATGACCGGCCGTGACGTGACGAGTTCCGATGGCGCGGCTGGGCAGGCGGGCCTGAGCTATAGCACCGTCATCCGGCAAGCGAGTCAGAATCCGGTCGTCCTGGGGCCGTATGCCAAAGCCGAATGCGTGAAGGACAACATCACGGGATTGGTGTGGCAGGGCAAGAGCACCGCGCTGGTGGCACTGCCGGGCGACGCCAGGAATCTGGAGGCCAAGGCGCTGGAGGCAGCCACCAATGCGGCCGCTTTGTGTGGTTTTTCCGACTGGCGGCTGCCATCGCGCACGGAGTTGCAGAGTCTGGTTAATTACGGTTCACTCGATTTGTATTTTTCTATCGACACCGTCTGGTTTGTGGACGCCAGGATTGGCGCCTATTATTCGGCGACCAGGTACGCACCGAATTTGAAGAATGTCTGGCTGGTGGATTTCACCCGTGGCAGTCTCGCACCCGACAGCAACGCCAGCAGCGGAGTTTATGTACGCCTTGTGCGCTGACAATGCGCAAGCGGGGTCCCATGGACTGGCGACGAGGTATTTGAAGGAGTTTTCCATGAGAAAAGTTGCAAAGCTGCGCCCCCCTGCACCATGGTGGGTCCTGGTGCTGGTGGCCGGTCTGACTTCGGTCGGTCAGACGCAGGCACAGGCGCGATACACCTATTCAAGCAGCGGTGCCGAAGTGACCGATGTTCAGGCCGGACTGGTCTGGCGCCGTTGCAGCGAGGGGCAAGTCTGGAGCGCGGGTATCTGCGGTGGAACGCCGACCCCCTTTACCCACGAACAGGCGCTCGCCTATGCCAGGACACAGACCGCCTGGCGCATACCCAATGTCAAGGAACTGTCCAGTCTGGTGGACACCGGCCGCTTCGATCCGGCCATCGACGGCAACGCGTTTCCCCTCACGCCCAGTGTTCTCTACTGGTCATCCAGCCCCGACGTACGCCTTCCATCACTGGCCTGGGCGGTCGATTTCGGACTTGGTGGCGTGATCAGCACCAATCGCTACAGCCCGACCGTGCTGCTTCGTTTGGTGCGCTGAGCAGGATCAGTCTCAGGCAAAAACACCCGCCGTGTCCTGCATCCGGCTGGCCACTTCGCCGAGCTGGTGCATCGAGTCGCCGAAAGTCATTTCCATCTGCGTCAATTTCTTGAAGTAGTGGCTGACGATGTATTCGTCTGTCACGCCGATGCCGCCGTGCACCTGCACCGCCTGCTGGCCGACATAGCGCATGGAAGTCCCAAGCTGGTATTTGGCGCGTGCTAGCGCCGCCCGACGCTCCGCCGTTGGCGCATTGAGTTTCAGTGCTGCGTAATAGCTCATCGAGCGCCCGAGTTCCAACTGCATCTTCATGTCGGCCATGCGATGGCGCAGTGCCTGGAAGCTGCTGATGAAGACGCCAAACTGCTTGCGTGTATTGAGGTATTCGGCGGTGATCGCCATCGTCTTGTCCATCACACCCACCGCTTCAGCGCAGGTGGCCGCGATGCCAATGTCCACGGCATGCTCGAGCGCGCTCAGACCGTCGGGCGTGATCAGCGCGGCGTCGGCGCCTTTCAGACTCAGCTCGGCGGCGCGGCTGCCATCCTGTGTGCCGTAACCACGCGTGCTGACGCCGCCGACTGAGCGGGGCACCAGAAAAAGGGCGATCTTGCCGTCCACGCTGGCGGGCACCATGAAGGCATCGGCCTGGTCGCCTGCGGGTACGACGCTCTTGCCGCCCGTCAGTTGCCAGCCCGCTGCGGTCTGGCTGGCGCGGGTTTCGCAGATATCAAGCCGGTAGCGCGCTGCGCGCTCCTGGTAAGCCAGCACAATCAGGGCTTCGCCGCCGGCAATTTTGGGCAGCCATTGCGACTTGAGCGCCTCTGGCGCATAGCCGGCCAGCAGCGCGCCGGCGATCAGACTTTGCTTGAGTGGTTCGAGCACCATGCCGCGGCCCAACTCTTCCATCACCACCATACCCTCGACCGGTCCCATGCCCATGCCGCCATGCTCTTCCGGAACGTACAGACCCGACAGGCCCAATTCAGCCATCTCGGTGTAGGCGGCGCGGGCAAAACCGCCTGCCTTGACCGCTGCGCGGTAGCGATCAAAGCTGTAGCCCTTGTCAACCCATTTGCGTACCGCGTCGCGCAGTTGTTCCTGGTCGTCTGTGAAATCAAAGTCCATTTTGTTCTCCTGGTTTGGTGTCATCCCGGCTTGGCGTTACGTCATCCCTGGCTGGGGCTTTGTCATCCCGGACTTGATCCGGGATCCAGCGCCACGCAGACACTGGATTGCGGATGTTGAAACCCCGGACTTGATCCGGGGACGCAATGACAAGGTGTTCGCCGCAATGACAGGGTGTTTTCGATGCCAAAGTGTTTGCCACGTTAAAGTGTTTGCGTCAGCCAAGAACGGTTTGCGCCACGATGGTGCGCTGCACCTCGTTGCTGCCGCCGTAAATGGTGGTCTTGCGCATATTGAAGTAGGTCGAGGCCAGCGGCGCGCAGTAGGCTGCGCCAACCGCGTCGCCCTGCCAGCCGGCTTCCATGGCTTCGTGGATCAGGGGCAGCGCGTAGGGGCCGGCTGCCAGCATCATCAGTTCGCTGTAGCGCTGCTGGATTTCGCTGCCACGAATCTTCAGCAGGCCGGCAATGTCGAGCGTCTGCTTGCCCGACTTTTCAGCCGCCAGCACGCGCAGCACCAGCATTTCGAGCGCCACCACGTCCACTTCGAGCTTGGCAATTTCATCGCGAAAGCGCGTGTCGGTGTAAACCCCTTCGGCCTTGGCGATGCGCTTGAGGCGCTCAAGCTCGCGCTTGGCCCGGTTCACGTCGGCAATATTGGTGCGCTCGTGACTCAGCAGGTGCTTGGCGTAGGTCCAGCCCTTGTTCTCTTCGCCGATCAGGTTCTCTAGCGGGACTTCAACGTTGTCAAAAAAGACTTCATTGACTTCCGCCTCGCCGTCGAGCAGCACGGTGGGGCGCACGGTGACACCGGGCGATTTCATGTCGATCAGCAGGAAACTGATACCGGTCTGCGGCTTGCCTTCGTTGCTGGTGCGCACCAGACAGAAAATCCATTCGCCGTACTGGCCCAGCGTGGTCCAGGCCTTTTGGCCATTGACGATGTACTTGTTGCCCTGGCGTTCGGCCTTGGTTTTGACGGATGCCAGATCCGAGCCGGATCCCGGCTCGCTGTAGCCCTGGCTCCACCAGACTTCACCGCTGGCGATACCGGGCAGAAAGCGCTGTTGCTGCTCGGCGTTGCCAAAGCTCATGATCACAGGCGCCACCATCACCGGGCCGAACGGGATCACGCGCGGGGCACCGGCCAGAGCGCATTCCTCTTCAAACAGGTGTTTTTCAATAGCGGTCCAGCCCGGGCCACCAAAAGACTTGGGCCAGGCATGTCCCAGCCAGCCCTTCTTGCCCAAAATCTTGCCCCAGCGTTGCATGTCGTCACGGCTCAGCCGCAGGGCGTTGTGCACCTTGTGTGAAATATCGGGCGGCAGGTTCTCACGCACCCAGGCTCGAATGTCGGCGCGGAATTTCTGCTCTTCAGGGGTAAATGCCAAATCCATAATTCGTTCTCCAATCAATTTGGAAGGTTCCGTCATTGCGAGCGAAGCGCGGCAATCCAGAAAATCATGGATCGCCACGGCCTACGGCCACGCGATGACGCGAAGTGTCAGTTGGTGTTTTTAGCACGGTCGTTCGATTATGGCTGTCCAGGTGGTGACACGCCCAGTTCCTGACACAGTTTTTGCACGGTCTCACGCAGCTGTGCCACTTCTGCTTCGAGCTTTTCAATGCGCTCGGCGTTGTTGCCGCCACCCGTGCCAGTGGAAACGGCCTGACCTGGATCGACCGGGCCGCAAAGCAGGTGTGCCCAGCGCTGTTCGCGCGCACCGGGAGCGCGCGCGAGTTTGATCACCAGCGGGCCACCTTTCTCGGCGGAGCGGTCCTGCAGTTCATCCAGAAAGCCCTCGACCGAGGAGATGTCGGCAAACCTGTACCAGCGTTCGGTGTTCAGGCGCAACTCGGCGGCCGTCTGCGCGCCGCGCAGCATCAGCACGCCCAGCAGCACCGCCGATTGCTCGTAGACGCCCATGCCGCGCTGGAAATTGTGTTCATAACGGGCGCTGCGCCCGCCGCTGACGGAGCGCACCAGGCTGGCACTGCTCAGCGTATCGATGGCACTTGCCACTTGCGCATCATCGAGTTCCATCAACGGCTCCCGACTGCTTTTCTGGTTGCAGCCCAGCAGCAGGGAGTTGAGTGTCAGCGGATAGCTGTCGGGAACGGTGCGGGCTTTTTCCATCAGCGTGCCGAGCACGCGGGCTTCAATGGGGGTCAGGGTCATAATTCGGTCCGGTATGAAAAACATCGTTATTTTGATCTCTGGCACGGGTTCCAACATGGCGGCCATTGTGAAGACCGCCCAGCGCGACGCCTGGAAGGACAGATTTGGCGCCCGCGTCGCTGCCGTCATCAGCAACCGCGCCGACGCCAAAGGCCTGGCATTTGCCGCAGGGCAGGGTATTGCAACGGCCGTTCTGGATCACAAGGGGTTTGCGTCACGTGAAGCCTTCGACGCCGCCCTCGCTGAACTGATTGACCGTTACGAAAATCCTGCTGAGCCGCTGCTGCTGGTGCTGGCCGGCTTTATGCGCATCCTGACACCCGGCTTTGTCCGTCGCTATGAGGGGCGCCTGCTCAATATCCACCCTTCTTTGCTGCCGGCCTTTGCGGGCTTGCACACGCATCAAAGAGCACTGGATGAGGGGTGCAAAGTCGCTGGTTTGACAGTGCATCAGGTGACGGCCGAACTCGATCACGGTGCGATTCTGGCGCAGGCGGTGGTGCCTGTGTTGCCGGACGACACAGCTGAGACACTGGCAGCGCGCGTGCTGACGCAGGAGCATTTGATTTATCCGCAGGCGATTGCGGACTTGTTGCGGCACTGTTGAGGTGTGCCGCGGGCCGAGGGCCTCGCCAGCCTGAGGCGTGTCGCCCGTCGTGGGACAATCCGAGCCTATGCATCCCAAAGCCCTGCTTGACGCCTGTTCTGAACTGGTGCGGCTGACACTCAAATTCGACCACCCGACCGACGCCATCGTGTCACGCTTTTTCCGTGACAACCGGGGTCTGGGTCCGCGCGAGCGCGCCACGCTGTCGGGCACGGTGTACAACGTGCTGCGCAAGAAATTGTTGTTTGATCATTGCGCGCCGTCGGGCAGCGGCCCCAAGGAGCGCCGGCTCGCCATTCTTGGTTTTTACGGTCCGGGCGATTTTTTGCGCAGCGCCCTGTCCGAGCAGGAGAAGAACTGGCTCGATCAGTGCGAGAAGATCAATGTGGCAGACCTGATGGAACGCCATCGCCACAACCTGCCCGAGTGGCTGGTGCAGCCGCTCAAGGACCAGTTGGGCGCAGATTTCTGGCCGCTGGCCGAGAGCCTGAACCAGAGCGCTGGCCTCGGTTTGCGGGTCAACGCCCTGAACACCAAGCGCGCCGACGTGCAAAAAGAATTGGCTCAAGCCGGCATCAAGGCGGTACCGACGCTGTATTCCCCGATGGGGCTGCGCATCGCCGGCAAGCCGACCCTGAACAAGATGGACGCCTTTGTGCGCGGCGCCTTTGAGGTGCAGGACGAGGGCTCGCAACTGCTGGCGATGCTGCTCGATGCCAAGCGCGGCGAAATGGTCGTGGATTTTTGCGCTGGTGCCGGCGGCAAGACGCTGGCTATAGGCGCGGCCATGCGCAACACCGGACGCCTTTACGCCTTCGATACCTCGGCGCATCGGCTCGACGCATTGAAGCCGCGCCTGGCACGCAGTGGCCTGTCCAACGTGCACCCGGCGGCGATTGCGCACGAGCGCGACGAGCGCATCAAGCGGCTGGCGGGCAAGATTGACCGGGTGCTGGTGGATGCGCCCTGTTCCGGACTGGGTACGCTGCGGCGCAACCCGGATCTGAAGTGGCGACAGACGCTGGCCCAGGTAGAACAGATGGCGGTGACGCAAGCGGCGATTCTGCAAAGTGCCGCACGCCTGCTCAAGCCCGGCGGTCGCCTGGTCTACGCCACCTGCAGCCTGCTGGTACAGGAAAACGAAGCCGTGGCGCAGGCCTTTACCGAGGCGAATCCGGAGTTCACGCCGCTCGACGTGGCAGAAGTGCTGACCGGTCTGAAGGTGGACGCCGCGGCCACGCTGTGCAGCGGTGGTGATGCGGGGACGCGTTACCTGCGCCTGTGGCCGCATCGCCATCAAACCGATGGTTTCTTTGCCGCCGTCTGGCAGCGCGCGTAATTCTTGCTTTTGAAAGTGTTTGAATCGATGTTGCTATTTGATGGACCTGCCGCGAGCGCGGTGATCGGTTGGCTGGCGCACGGACTTTGGGATTTGTCGTTTTGGCAAATCGTCTTGTTTGCCCTGGTCATGACGCACCTCAGCATGATCAGCGTCACCGTATTCCTGCACCGGCATCAGGCGCATCGTGCGCTCGATCTGCATCCGGTCGCTGCGCATTGCTTCCGCTTCTGGCTTTGGCTCACGACTGGCCAGGTGACCAAAGAGTGGACCGCGATTCACCGCAAGCACCACGCGAAATGCGAGCAGGCACAGGACCCGCACAGCCCGCATATCTATGGCATCAAGACGGTGCTGCTGCAGGGCTACGAGTTGTACCGGGCCGAGGCGGTCAAGAAAGAAACGCTGGAGCGTTTCGGTCATGGCACGCCGGACGACTGGCTTGAGCGCCATCTGTACACGCGGTTCTCGTGGCACGGTGTGGTGTTGATGCTGGCCATCGATCTGGCGCTGTTCGGCGTTGCCGGTTTGTCGGTCTGGGCATTGCAGATGGCCTGGACCCCCATCATGGCGGCAGGCATCATCAACGGCGCGGCGCATTACTGGGGTTATCGCAACTTCGAGACACCCGACGCCAGTACCAATATTTCGCCCTGGGGCATTCTCATTGCCGGCGAGGAACTGCATAACAACCACCACACCTATCCGACCTCGGCCAAGCTGTCAGTCAAGGCCTATGAGTTTGACATCGGCTGGTTCTACATCAGCGTGCTGCAAAGGCTGGGTCTTGCCAACGTCAAGAAGACGCCACCCAGGCTGGCTTTTGGCCATGTGCGACCGGTGGCTGACGAAAAAACACTGGAAGCGCTTATTTCCAACCGCTACGAGATCATGGCAGCCTACGCCAAGGACATGCGGCGCGCCTTCCGGGGCGAACTTGTTGCCCTGCAGGCGCGCAGCGCCGACGCCAGCGTGATCGGCGCGGCCAGGCGCTGGTTGCACCGTGACGCCGAGAAAGTGCCGGCAGCAGCCTTGGCGCAGTTGGCACTGGCCCGCGCGGCCTCACCGGTGCTGGACAAGATGGTGCTGATGCGCGAAGAACTGCGTCAACTCTGGCTCAACCGCTTGCAAAGTCGCGAGCAACTGGCGGCCGAACTGCAAGCCTGGTGCCATCGCGCCGAGGCCAGCGGCATTGCGGCCTTGCAGGAGTTCTCGATGAAGTTGCGCTCGGCACGAGCCTGAGCCGGAAAAGCCCTTGCTTTTGCTACGGGTAACTGCCCTCCGTTGGGTAGCACGGTGATCTATATAATCCGCCATCCCAATCAACCCCCAACGCTTCCGGTTGCCTTCCTCAATGAACAAAATACGACTCTCGATTTCGATTTTTGTCCTCTTCTGTACAACAGTCTTGTCAGCGAATGCCCAGGACGTAAAGGGTGATGCCAAAGCGGGTGAGAAAAAGATCGCGCTGTGCCTTGGCTGTCACGGCATCAATGGCTATCAGGCCAGTTTTCCGGAGATCTACAAGGTACCCAAGATTTCAGGGCAGGGTGCCAAGTACGTTGTGTCAGCACTCACCGCTTACAAGAAAGGGGATAGAAAACATCCCACCATGGGCGGCATTGCCCTTGGTCTGAGCGATCAGGACATCGCCGATCTGGCAGCATATTACGAAGTCCTGGGCAAGGTTGACAGCGGTCCCGTGCCCGCCAAAGCAGTTGCGGGCAATGCTATTGCCGCTGAACTGGTCAAGAAGGGCGCTTGTGTCTCCTGCCATGGTGAAAACTTCAGCAAGCCGATTGATCCCAGCTTTCCCAAGATTGCAGGTCAGCACGCCGACTATCTTTTTGTAGCGCTTAAGTCCTATAAGTCACAAGGCAATTCGACCTGGGGCCGCAACCATCCGGTCATGGGCGGTGTGGCCAAACAGTTTTCCAATGCCGACATGAAGGAACTGGCCAACTACATTGGCAGTTTGCCGGGCGAATTGCAGACGGTTCAACCCAACCGTTTTCGCTGATCAGGTCATCTGAGCTCAGTCGCGTGTAGCGTGCTGCTGCACGCAGGCGATGTAGGCATCGCCATCGGGCGGGCGGCCCGCGCGCTGGCTTTCCCACAGCATTTTTCCCAGACATTCCATGGCCTCGTGGTGCGCCAGATGCAGCGAGTTGCGGCGATGCGTCAGTAACTCCACCGCTTGACGGATACCTCTTGGCTGGTCGATGCTGCACTGCTCGCTGATCGACAGGTGCATGGACAGGTGCAGAAAGGGATTGGTCTTGCCTTCCTCGGCCTGCAGCATGGCGCCCAGGGCGCGCTCCAGATCGGCCAGATCAGCGTGGTATTCGGGGTGCTCGGCGATCCACAGGCTGGCGATGGTTTCCAGTGCCTCGAGAGGCTGGCCAGCCTGGGATTTGGCATAGACCTCGCAGAAATAGCGGCGAACGTCGGCTTGGGAAGGTGAAAACATAGTGGGCGTATTGTCGCGCGCTGTCGCGGACTTATCAGCCAGGTCGGCTTGCTTGCGGCGAAAATGGGGTTTTTCATTCAGGACGAACGCCATGCCTCAAGCCTTCATCTGCGACGCTATCCGCACCCCTTTTGGCCGCTACGGCGGCGCGCTGTCGAGTGTG
>QYPX01000111.1 GCA_007280205.1 Comamonadaceae bacterium | reverse complement strand
CTTCTGCAATCCGAAGTGGCTGCCTGGCAGCAAACACGCAATGCCGAGCAACGAGCCATCGAATGGAATTTCACGCGACAGGATGCGGATCGCAAGCTGGGACGTCATTATGTTTCACAACTTGCGTGTTGATGTACTAGTGCCGGCATTGAGGCTGGTGACGATGCTGCTGGCAAGAATAGTCGACGCGGCGGTCGGGGTGAAATTGCTGGCATACGCGGTGCCGCTGGGGCCACTGCCAGCAATGGTGACGTTCCACGGGTCAAGCAGCCAGTTGCCGGCCTGCCCGGCGCTGGCCGAGGTGTTCACATTGCCCATGGCTTGCAGGTTGTTATGGCTGGAGGTTTCGACCTGTCCGCCGTTGCCACTCGTTGCGCCGCCCTTGGCATCTATCTGCCCGTAGAAGCCGGTGTAGGCTTCCGACCACAATACCGCCGTCCCACCAGCGCCAGCGCTCTGCGTCCCTTCGGGAACTTTTTGCGCTGAGACGTCGATGCGGGCGGTCTCGCTCATGACGACGGCTTGCGCGGTGGCGTAAGAGAAGTTTTCGGTGAGTTTGCCCTGCCAGTCGCCGCCAACCAGCACGGTGCCGCCACCGGTGGCGCCCGTGGCGTCGATCAGGGTGGTGTCAAGCAGGCCGATCTGCTCGCCGGCCAGGGTGACCTTGCCGCCGCGACCGCGCGATGAGCCAGTGCGCAGGGTGGTCGTGCCGGTGAGCGCCAGCGTGGGGCGGCGGTCTTCGGGTGCTGGCGGGTCGGTGGGCTTGCGCGTGTTGGCGCTGTTGCCGGCTTCCACATGAATGCGCCCGCCGCTGCTTGCGCCAAAGGCATCGAGCAGGGCGCTGCTCAGGGTAAGGTTGCCGCTGGCCACCAGGCTGATGCTGCCGCCTTGGGCGTCGACAGAGTTGCCGGAACTGGCTGCGCTATCCACGCCGGTGGCGCTGAGCTTGCCTGCCAGGACGATGTCCTGCGCCGCCTGCACGACGATGCTGCCACCCGCGCTGCCGCTGGCGTCGAGCCGTGCGCCCGCGCTTTGCGTGAAATTGCTCGCGGCATCTAGCGTGATGCTGCCACCGGTCACTGCGCTCGGCACAGTCACGCCGGGCGGCACGACAACGATGCCGCTGGCGCTGATGCTGCCGCTGTTGACAATCTCTGGTGCGCTGATGCTGATGCTGCCGGCCGGGCTGATGATGCCTGAGGCATCTGCTGCGGCGTTGGCGTTGATGCTGCCGCTGTTCTCAATGCGGTCAGATGCATCGAGCACGATCTTGCCGCCACGCATTTGCATGCCGGTGGCTTCCAATTTGCCGGAGTTTTTGACGACGCCGCCTTGCAGCCGATCCACCGCGCGGGCCGACAAAATGATCAGGCCACCGGGTGCCAGCACGGCGCCCTTGTTCTCCACCAGCGCCTTGATCTGCGAGGGCTCCACCGTGACGTTGTGCAGCCGGCCTTCGCCGTCGAATTGCAGCGAGACCGCTTCACCCGAGGCCAGTGCCACGGTGCCGAGTTGGGCGACGATGACGCCTTCGTTCCTCACCTCAGGCGCCAGCAGGGCGACAAAGCCCTTGAGGGCGGCGCGGATGTCGCCTTCGTTGACCACGCTGCCCGCGCTGGCGTCGCGGCTGAACTTCATGTTGCCGGCCATGAAGTCGGCGTCCTTGATGTTGTGCGTGGAGGCCACCAGCGCGCCCACATCGACGCTGGCGCTCTTGCCAAAGTAGACGCCGTTCGGGTTCACAAAATACACCTGCCCGTTGGCGGTGATCTTGCCCAGGATCTGGCTCGGGTTGCTGTCGAGCACCCGATTCAGTGTGGCGCTGCTGCTGGAGGGCTGCTTGTAGTTGACCTGTGCTGCGGCGCCGACGTTAAAGGTGTTCCAGTTGATGACGGCGCGGTTGGAGGTCTGATTCACGTCCAGGTAGGTGCCGCTCTGCTTGACCGTGGCGCTGCCAGCCGTGACTTGCGCACCGGTGGGCAACTGGGTCGGTGCCGGTGGGTTGGGCGGCCCGGCCAGCGCGTAGGGTGCGCACAGGCCTGCCGCTGCCATGAAGACAGCCGCCAATGCACCGGCGCGCACGCTGCGCTTGCCACGACCCTTGGCGGTTTCGGCCACCGCAACGTAGGAGGCCAGCCGGTCGTTCCAGACCAGGCGGTAAAAACGGTTGAGGGTGGCGTGACGGTTCATGGTGTCGGCTTGGTTAGGCCTTGGCGGTTTTGCGTTTCTTGTCATGGACTGCTGGCGTTGTGGCCGGGGCAGGGTCGGTGGCGCTGATCGTCGTGGTGGCACCGGCCGCAATGGGCGGGGCCATGCGCTGCACCAGTTGCTTGAGGTTGCCCAAGGAGAGCAGGTGCGCGTAGAGCAGGCCGAGCTCGCCGCTGGCGAGCCACTCTTGCAGCGCGGCCACGGGAAGTTGTTTGAGTTTCGCCTCGTCCACCACCAGCAGGCCTTGCACCAGGGCGTTGCGTCCATCGGGAAAGTCGGCGCGCAGTTCGGACTGCATCAGCAGGTTGGCGGCGTCGAGCTTCTTCAGAAAGGCGCTGGTGAGTTGCACCTGGCGCTGGTAGTCGGTCAGCAGCTCCAGCGCGTTGTTGAGCACGGCGGCTGGCGCGCCGGCCTCGTCAAACAGGGGCTCGCCTTCGGCGTCGTTAAAGCCGGCGTAGCTCTCGTCGATGCAGACGCTGAGCTGGTCCACTCCGGTTTCGGCAAAGACAAAGGGATAACGCCGGATGAAGGCCGGCACGTACTGCGCGGCCCACCGACCGGCAGCATCCAGATACAGGTTCTCACCCTCGTGCAATCCGGTCAGGGCGTAGCACAGCAACTCGCCGGGCTTGTCGTCAACCGCAGCGCCACGGGCAAAGACGATCGGGTATTCGCGCGCTGCTTCGGCAAACTCGACGGCCACCAGCGGCACCGCGTGCACGGCAGCAGCAAAACTTGTCGTGTCTTGCGACTTGAGCCTGAGATGCCGATGGCGTTCGCGGTCCAGGGTGACGGCGTTTTGGTAAATGAGCAAGGTGGTCATGGTGGCGCTGCCCTAAAATGGTTTTGATGTTCAGTATTCGTTTTCAACGTATCGTTGTCGTGACCCGTCATGCGCGCGAACGCATGACTGAGCGCTCGGTCTCCGACGCGATGCTGCTTGAGGACGCCGTGATCGTTAAGACGGTGATGCACCATTTTTCGCTGATGTAAGGAGACGCCATGCGCACAACCTACTACGACGAGGACGACATCCTGGTTTTCCACCTTTGCGACAAGCCGGTGTTTCGCGAGGTCTCGCAGGACTGGAACACCCATATCAGCTATGCCGAGGACGGCTCCACGGTCGAGATTGTTTTGCTCGACGCCAGAGCCAACGGCGCTTACCCGCTGGCGGTGGAGCATGCGTTGGCAGAGTAGCCGCATAGGACCCAACCCGCAACCATTGGGGTAGCTGTCTACGCATACCAGACGGGCGCTAGAGGCTGATTTCATATAGATTTGTTGTCTCTTCAAAGCGGCAGACTGGCGCTGAGCCAGAAGCGGTTCTCGCGCAGGCTGCCGTCCTGGTCGTTGCCGCTGGTGGTCGGGTTCGGGTTGTCGGATCGGCGCCGCGCCCAGGTGGCTTTGAACTGGCCACCAAAGGAGCTCACCCAGGACAGGCTCAGGCCGTAGCCGCGCAAACGGTAGGCGTTGAGCGCGCTCAGGGGCTCGCCGCTGGGGGCTGCGTTGTTGCGGTTGACGGCCGTGATCTGCGCCCAGTCGTAGAAAGCACTCAGGTTCAGGCCCTCAGGCAGACGCAGCCGGGCCTCCAGGCCGAAGGTCTTGCCCTCGGCACCGCTGCCCTCGCTGCTGGGGTAGGCGCGCACGCCGGATGCCCCGCCGAGCGTGAGCTTTTCGGAGGAGTCCAGGTTGCGGTCAGCGCCCTGCATCGAATACTGGGCGTAAAGCGAAAGCTCGTCGCTGATGCTCTGGTTGCGGCTCAGGCTGAGCTTCCACTTGTGGTACAGGCCTTCGGTCTGGCTGCTCGCCGCGTCAGCGGCCTGATTCGCCGAGTCAGTCAAATCGACACTGCCCGCCAGCAGCGCAAGGCTGGCGCTGTTGGCGCCGCCCCCCCACAGGCCGTCAAAGGCGTTGGCGTTCAGGCTGAGCGTGGCCACATCGATGTGGTAACGATTGGTGGAGCCGGCATTGGTCCAGTTGTCAAAGGCTTTGTGGTCGAGGTTGGCCAGCAGGTTGAGGTTGGCGCCGCGCCCACGCAGCACAGGGTAGCTGGCTTCGAACCCGGTCGTCTGGGCCGTGCCACGGATGTCCAGTGCCGCGATTTCGGGCGTGATGACGTTGTAGGCCAGGTGCGAGGCGTTGATTCCAAAGCGCAGGCCGTTGTAACCCATGGGTGCTGTGAGGGCAAGCCGGGTGTACTGACTGCCTTGGGTCTTGGTCAGGTTCAGGCTGATTTGCTCGCCCCAGCTTGCCAGGCTCTCCAGGTAGAAGTTGCCCGAGGCGCGCTCGGCACCGGTGCTGCGCGAGCCGCTGTTGTCGGACTCGACGTTGCCAACAAAGGCGGGGGTATCGACCAGTTTCAGAACGAGGTCGGTTTCGCCTTGCTCTTTGCCTTCACGAAAAGTGGAGGCAGCAGAGATGCCCGGCAGATCATCGAGCAGCATGACGGCGCGCTCGATGGCGTCGGCGTTGATAGCCTCGCCGGGCTGCTGGATCGCCTGGATGTAGCGTAGCACCCGCGCAACAGGCAGGTGGCTGGGCGCCTCGCCGTCGATCAGCGTGGCGCCAAAGCGGCCTTCGATGATCTGGATGATGACGCTGCTGCCTTCGATCTCTTGCTTGGGCAGGTAGGCACGCACCACCCAGCCGGCCTGACGGTAGCGCTCGGCCACGGCAGCGGCGGCGAGTTGCAGATCGGCAAAACCGAGTGGGCGATTCAGAAAAGTGGCCAGCGCGGCCTGCAGCGGCTCTTCGCCCAGCAGGGTGTTACCGAGTAGCTTGAACTGGGTGACAGTCACGGTCAAACCGGGTTGCGCCTTCATCTCGGGCGCCACCGGCGCGTCGGGGCGGATCAGGCGCCTGGGCGCGCTCTGGCGGTCGCGCTCGATCTGCTGCAGCAGCGAGCCGGCGTCAGGGATGGTTTGGGCCTGTGCTATGGCGTTGATGCCCATGAGGGCGAGGGCACTCAAAAACTTAGCAGATGTTTGCGCGTGTGTCATGGCAAAGCCATCGTAGGCAAGAACATCCTTGCCGTGGCTGAGCAAACCTGAGCAAAGTCCGGCGGCCCCGCCTCTTCCTACAGCGAAACGCTACAAAATCTCAACAAATTCGTAGAACTGGTAGCCCTGGTTGCGCAGCGTTTTGATGGGCAGGTCTTTACCGGCGGCATCCATCACCTTGCGCCGCAGTCGGTGCAACTGGCTGTCCACGCGTGCCGGGTCGGATGTGATGTAGTCGTCGCCCAGGGCATCGACGATGGCGCGGCGGCTCACCGGCTGCCCATTGCCTTCGATGATGACTCTGAGCACCGCAAAGTCATGCGGACTCAGGTCAATGGGTGGCATACCTGGGGGCACCAGTGTGCGCCCGGCCGTTTGCAACAGCCATCGCAGGCTGAGGCCCCCGACGTCAAGTCGCCGCTGCAATGCCGCAACAATGCCGGCAAGTTCGTCAAGGTCGGTGCTCTTGGGCAGGTAGTGATCCGCCCCTCTCGCCAGCCCCGCAAGTTTGTCGGGCACACCGGCACGTGCAGTGAGCACAATGATGCCGAGGCTCAATTTTTGCTCACGCAGTTGCTGCACCAGATCAAGTCCGGAGCCGTCTGGCAGGCCAATGTCGATGATGGCAATGCCATGTTGTTCGGGGCGGAAACACTGCGCGAACCCGGCCAGACTGTCCGTGGCCTGCACTGCATGACCATATCCTGTCAAAAACTCAACCAACTCCTCGCGCAGGATTTGTTCGTCTTCAACCAGGATGATGTGCGCCATGACGGATGACAGTGTAGGCATTGTTAGATGCAACTGCCTGAGCAAACCTGAGCGCTACGCTTGCAGTGGACCGGATTGAGCGTGCTATCGTGGCGCCATGCTTCGATTGTTTGGCATTTTTGCAATGCGACTCTTGGTCGTTTGCGCTTGGGCTGGGTCACTGGCGACTCCTTTGCCACTGATGGCAGAGTCTTTAGCACCGGTGGCGCTGTTGCAGGCGAACCAGCCGCGCTTGAATCTGGTTCGGCATCTGGCTTGGCTTAAAGATGAAAGCGGCTCGCTAAGCCGCGAACAGGTAGCCGCCCGAAGTGACTTTGTGCCATTGCAGGACAACCTGAGCTTAGGGTTTACCAAAGCTGTGGTTTGGTTGCGCTTTGACGTTCAGGCAGGGCCGCAGGCACCTACCCAATGGATTTTGGAAGTAGCCAACGCCCTGTTAGACGATGTTCGCCTGTATGCACCGCGCGCCGATGGTGCATATGAGGAACACCGCAGCGGCGAGGATTTGGCGCGTGGGCAATGGGAAATTGATTACCGCAATCCGTCTTTTCATATCCAGCTTGACGTGCCACAGGTGCAGCGCTACTACCTGCGGGTCTGGTCACGCAACGCAATTTCTGCACCGATTGAGTTGTGGCATCCGCAAGTGTTTGCGGCAGCCACCCGTGACGAGGCCTTTAACTATGGCATTTTTTACGGCGTGTATGCACTGATTTTTATCTTTCACCTGTTTTTTTGGTATTGGACCAAGGAGAGTCTAAGCGGCTGGTACGTGGCGTACGTGGTCATCAATTGCCTGGCTGCAGCAATTTCAGCGGGCTACCTGCAACGGCAAACAGGGTTGCCAGGCAACGTTTCCGATGCTTTGCTGGCCGTCATGCTGTGCTTGCCGCTGGGTATCAGCAATACTTTTACGCTCATACAACTTGAGTTGTCTACCGTGATGCCCCGCTTTAGCCGCATTTACCAGCGGGTGACCTGGGGAATTTGCATTGCCACTATTTTGTTGGCATCAAGCGTCAGCTATGGTGCTGGTGTGGGACCGGCCCAGATGGCAACCTTGGTGTGCATCGCCATACTGATACTTATCGGCATCTGGTTGGCGTGGCGCGGGCACCGACCAGCGCGCTTCTTTCTTTTTGCATTCGGGCTTTTTTATGCGGCGGTCGTTCTGCGCTTTTCGCGCAATCTGGGCTATCTTCCGCCCAATGCATGGACCGAGTACGGCATCCAGGTGGGCTCACTGATGCATATGGTGGTGATGAGCTTGGGCATTACCGGGCGCTACAACCAGATCAAGCGTGACATGCTGGCATCGCAAGCGGCATTGAATGAGTCTCTGGAGATGCAGGTGTCCAAACGCACCGCCAAACTGGTAGCGGAGATTGCAAGGCGTGAACAGCAAGAGATCGAAACCCGCCGGGCACTGGATGTGGAGTTACAGGCAAGACTGGAGCAGCACAATTTTGTCGCCATGGTGTCACACGAGTTCCGCACGCCTCTGGCCATCATCAACACGGTGACGCAACAACTGGCACGCCAGCTTGATGGGCCAAGCGAAAAGAGCTTGCAGCGCTGTACCAATATTCGTGCAGCCACGCAGCGCATGACTGACATGATGGATGAGTTTTTGTCGGCCGACCGTGTGGGTGTCGCATTGCAAGTGAACCTGAGGCTGTTTGAACCCGGGCAGTTCATGAACGCACTGGTCGCCGAGTGGGAGGGTGAGCGCCTGGAGTTGCAATGCGATCATCTGCCTGCCAGTTTTACGGCCGATGCGGCATTGCTGCGCGTGGCCTTGCGCAATCTGATTGCCAACGCACTTCAACATTCACCCGCCAATGCGCCGGTTCGGATGACGGTGCATGGCACGCCGGACGGCGGCCTTGCGATCAGCGTAGTCGACCAGGGGGTGGGCATCCCCGAAGATGAAATGCCCAGGCTGTTTCAAAAATATTTTCGAGGCCGGAGCTCCCAAGGGCAGCCGGGGGCGGGTCTGGGGCTTTACCTGGTCGAAAGCATCGCGGTAATGCACGGCGGCGCTGTGCGCGTGGAGAGCGAAATCGGTAAGGGCACTACCTTTGTGCTGACATTGCGTGGCATGCAAACCGCGGGGCGTCGTCTTACCGATCCTAAAGTGCAAGCAACCGGCGACGCATAGGGCTTGTCGGCCAGAAGATGACGCACCAGGGTGGTCTTGCCGGATTGACGCGGCCCGGTGAGCGTGACAATCCAGTGAATTCATGGATCGCCACGGCCTAAGGGCCTCGCGATGACGAGAGCGCAGGCCGCGCTACTTCGCCTCACTGGGCGCATTAAGGCGCAGGGTTACCTGGGTTGAGGCTTCCCCGCCGGAGGCATCGCGCGCGGCAGAAATGACGGACTCCTTCACAGCCCGTGCCATGGCATGACAGACACGCCTTCACGTGCGTAAGAGGTCTCGCCGCCATAGACCAAGCCTGGGTAGATAGCCGAAAAGTTGCCGCGCTCCTGCGCGTATCTTTGCCACTTCTTCAAGCTGCCAAAAGCGTCGCTGGCCACCGTGATGCCGGATTTGATTTCGACCGCCGCCAACTCAGTGCCGCGTTCCAGAATCAGATCAACCTCTGTGCCAATGTTGTCGCGCCAAAAATACAGAGGCGAGTGCACCCCCGCGTTGGCGCGGTTCTTCAGGAATTCATTGACCACCATGGTTTCAAACAAGGCGCCGCGCAGTGGATGGTGTTGCATCTGACTCGCGGTCTGAATACCAAGCAAGGCTGCGGCCAGCCCGACATCGGTCATGTAGAGTTTGGGGCTCTTGGTCAGACGCTTGCCAAAGTTCGCAAAATGTGGCTGCACCAAATGCACCAGGTAGCAGGTTTGCAGAATCGACAGCCATTGTTTCGCAGTTTTGTCGGACACGCCGGTGTCGCTGGCCAGAGACTGCAGGTTCAGGAGTTGCCCGGTGCGCGCTGCGGTGAGTCGCAAGAAGCGCTGAAACGCAGCAAGGTCTTGAATAGCGGTGAGCGCGCGCGCGTCGCGTTCGGCATAAGTCACCAGATAGGCTTGCAACCACTCGTGCGGTTCCAGTGGGCGGTCGTACAAAGCAGGGTAGAAACCCTTGACCATCTGACTGGGGTAGTCGCTTGCCAACAGGCTTGCATCGCGCAACTCGGCGATCGAAAAGGGCAGCAGTTCCACCAGCGCCGTGCGACCGGCCAGGCTCTGGGTCACGCTGGCGAGCAAGGAGAGATTGTGCGAACCCGTCAAAACGAACTGCCCCATGACGCCGGAGGCGTCTACCACAACCTGCATTTGAGACAGCAACTCGGGTGCGTTTTGTGCCTCGTCAATGACCGCACCCTGCGCAAACTGCAGCAGAAAATCGGCTGGCTGGCTGCGGGCAAATTCGCGCTGTGCCGGCGCCTCCAGCGAGACATAGGGCTTGTCGGCCAGAAGATGACGCACCAGGGTGGTCTTGCCGGATTGACGCGGCCCGGTGAGCGTGACAATCGGAAAACCCTGCAGCAGTCGAAGCAAGCGTGGCGTGGCGTGGCGCGGGATCATTATTTACATATGCGGAATTGGATTCCGATATTGTAAAGTATCGGTCGGCGCGAGGAGCTCCTTTTTGTCATTGCGAGCGCAGCGCGGCAATCCAGTGAATTCATGGATCGCCACCGCCTAAGGGCCTCGCGATGACGAGAGCGCAGGCCGCGCTACGTCGCCTCCAACGGCATGATCGCGCTGTTGACGGTGGGCTATTTTCAGCAGTATTCGCGTTGGAGCGGTGGCGTCACCGACGCAGTGCTAGGTGTCCTGATCTGCAGCGCGCTCTGGAGCACAACCCTGTTTGCCATGACGCAGCTTGACCTGGGCAGTGGGCGCATTGGCCGTGTTGGGAATGCTGCTGTGGTTCAACCGGGTGTTGCGGATCACTGCGCTGACGCCGTATCTGCTGGGCGGTGCGGTCATGTGGTTCTTGATCGCCCCTCTTTGCACTGGCCAACACCGGCGTTGTCTTTGATCCGCAGTGGCGGCAAAGCCTTGGCGAGGCCAACAGTCTGGGCATCATGGCCGGACTGGTCCTTGGCAAACCGGTTGGCATCGTGTTGCTGAGTTACCTTGCCGTCGCAACAGGCCTGTGCCGCTTGCCGGCGGATCTGAGCTGGCGCCACCTCATCGGTCTGGGCTTGTTGGCTGGCATCGGTTTCACCATGTCGATCTTCATTACCAACCTGGCATTCACCGGTCAGCCGGAGATCATCAATGCATCAAAGATGGCCATTTTGGTCGCCTCTGTGTCTGCTGGCCTGTTGGGAATGCTTTGGCTCACGCTGGTGGTCCCAAGAACTGAGCGCCTCAGCTGCTGACTTGGTACGCCCTCTGTACATCGCCCCAGGTCGGATCAGGCTTCCAGTCTCTGACCCATCCAGGCAATTCATCAGCCGGCATCGGGTGTGCTATGCCGTAGCCCTGCGCCAGCTCGCAGCCGAGTTCAAGCAGCATGGAACCATGCTGCGCGGTCTCTACCCCTTCGGCAATCACTTTCAGGTCAAAGGCGCTGGCCAGTTTGAGTACGCCGATCAGAATCAAGAGGTTGTCGCTGCTGTCAAGCATGTCACGGATGAAGTTCTGCTCGATCTTGAGGTACTTCACCGGCAGCTTCTTCAAACCCGTCAGAGACGAGTGGCCGCTGCCAAAGTCGTCGAGTGCGCATTCAACGCCGATGGCCCGGCACTCTTGAATGACTTTCGATACGCGAGCCAGATCATCGGTCGTGCTGCCTTCCAATAGTTCGAGTTCCAGACAGCCTGGGCTGACCGCAGGGTGTGCTGCGAGTGCCTCGCGCAGGTGTTGCACAAAGTCCGCCTGCACCAAATGGCGCCTGCCGATATTGACGCTGACGGTCATGTCCAGTCCGACTTCGCGCCAGCGTTCCATCTGCGCCAAGGCGCTTTCGATCACCCATTGCCCCAACTTGACGGCCAGCGGGTGGTCTTCGATCATCGGCAGAAAGTCTGCCGGTGGCAGCAGCCCTTGTTGTGGGTGCAGCCAGCGGATCAGGGCCTCAACGCCGATCACCTCTCCGGTGCGCAGGTTCACCTTGGGCTGGTACTGCAACACGAACTCGCCTTCACTCAGGGCGCGTTCGATACTTTGCATGCTTTCATGACGCGCCCGCACGTTGCGGTCCTGCTCGGCATCAAAGACGTGAAAGCGGCTCTTGCCGGCTTGTTTGGCCTGGTACATGGCCTGATCGGCCTGACGCAGCAGTTGATCGGGCTCTAAGTCCTGTGCCTGCGCCTGCGGGTAGAAGGTGACGCCCAGACTGGCCGAGACCTGCAGTTGTGCCTGACCAAACTGGAACGGTCTGGCTGCCGCGTCGAGCAAGCGGTTGAGCATGGGGGCACTGGCGTCCACATCGGCCAGATCGAGCAGCACCGCCACAAACTCGTCGCCACCCAGGCGTGCCAGGATGTCGCCATCGCGCAGCGCCCCCTTCATGCGCTCGGCCAGCGTGATCAGCAGATGGTCGCCGGCCTCGTGACCATGGGTGTCATTGACCGCCTTGAAGCCGTCGAGGTCAATAAAGACCACGGCCAGGTGCTGGCCACGGCGCCGTGTCTGG
>QYPX01000005.1 GCA_007280205.1 Comamonadaceae bacterium | reverse complement strand
TGGAAAAGCAGCCCAGCCCCCAAGGCACGCTGATCAGGGCCGCCAGCATCAGGCTGCTGCCCAGAGGCCAAAGCAACAGACTCAGCGCCATGCTGCCGACTCCCCACATCACCGAGCGCGCCGCACCCCGGCGATCAATCTGGCGCGACATCACGACGTTGCCGATCACGCCGAAAGCGCCAAACCAGGCAAACAACAGGCTCAACTGCCCGGGCGTGATGTCAAGCACCGCTTTGTAGTAGGGCGCAAAGTAGGAGAACAGGACAAACTGGCCGGCGGAGTAGAGCAGCGTGACGGCCACGCACAGCATCAGCGCTTTGGAGTGCAAGGTCTCCATCCACGCAGCGCGGGAAAGTGCGGGCGGACAGATGCCGTCGGGCAGGCTGCGCCAGACCCACCAGGCACTCACCAGCGCCAGCAGGGCGACCAGTGCGAAGGCGCTGCGCCAGCCCAGCATGCCGCCGCTCCAGGCAGCCAGCGGCATGCCCAGCACCGAGGCCAGCGACCAGCCCAGAAAGATGAAGGTGATAGCGCGCCCACGCTGCGAAGGTGGCACCAGCAGACCGATACAGGCGGCGGCTTGCGGCGTGAAAATGGCCGGCGATACGACGGCCAGCACGCGCAGCACCATCAGCGAGGCAAAGCCGGGAGCCAGAGCGCTCAAGCCCAGAAACAGCGCGTACCAGAGCATGGACAGCGTCAGCAGCCGGCGCCGGTCCCAGCCCGCCATCACGCCGGCAAACAGCGGCGCGCCCACACACATGAGAACGCCGCCAGCGGTAATCAACTGTCCGGCGACCGGGACGGTGATCGCCAGCGAACTGCTAATCTCGTTAAGCGTGCCCGGTACCACCATGACGCCGGTGCCGATGACGAAGTTGCCGAACAGCAAGGGCCAGAGGATTCTGGGAAGGGCTTGGTTGGCCTGGGATGGGGGCATCTTGGGTGGGGAAGGTGCGGCGTTGTCAATCGACGCCAGTTGTCCCATTCTCGCAGCAGCCTGTCCCGAAAAGGTTTTCGCTTCGCACCAATTGCCAACACAGGCGTTTTCAGTAAAATGCATACATGGCAATCCATACAACTTTCCTTGGCGCAACCAAAATTTCGGGTGAAGACGCAAAAGTCTTTTCACGGAAGATTGCGCACTCGCGGGGAACAGTGGCTGCGGCTAATGGGGCTATCAATGGTCGCAGGATGTTGAACACCTTCAGCAAAAAAGGTGTTGTGACCATCAAACTGAATATCAAGCCAGCCTCTAAAGTCGTGGCGTGAAATTGCAGCTTCGTGGGCTCGACCCATCTGATGGTTGCAGCGCCCTAAAGCTGGGCGATGAGATCTACGCGCCCCTGAAATCTTTTCTGAAAAAGGAAGCGAAGAAGCTTCACAAGGAGAATCTCGCTCGCACCTTCGTTCTCGTTGAAGAAGGCAAGACCCGGGTCTGGGCCTATATCACAACTTTGTGCACGCAAGTGTCCGTTGAGCAGTTTGTTGAGCCCGCGTTGGTAGACGGCTTTCGCTATAAGGATTACCCGGCTATCAGGCTTGCCCGCCTTGCCGTCGATAAAGATGTTCAACGCGCGGGCGCTGGCAGCCAACTCATCGATTTCGTTCTTGGCCTTGCAGTCGAGCACATCATGCCGCACACAGGATGCCGGTTCCTGATCGTTGACTCAAAGGCACCGTCTGTTTCCTATTACACGAAGAAGGGATTTCGCAAGATTGGGCCCGTTGCAGATGGTGATGGGCAGCTGACATCCATGTATATTGACCTGAACCGCCTGACAACCTGAAGCGGCCAAATGTCAGGCCCTGCTCGACCTGAGCTTGGCCGCCTTGGGGAGTCAGGTCTTTGTACTGGCGCACATCCGCCAGCCTGATCTCCGTTGAGGGCGACTTAGAATCAGCCGTTCAACTTTGCGAAGAGATCAAACAGTGACTCTGTACTCCCAACTGCGAAGCGTCAGAAGCGAAGAGGACGTCAAAGACGCCTACATCAAAGCGCTGGGTCTGAAGGGCTACACCAAGGGGCTGATTGATATTCAAACCAGGGAAATCTGGTTTGAAGCCAAGGACAACGGCAAGTGTTCCAGCTATGCCATGTTCACGCAACTGCTGCATTACGTGCAGGTGGCATTGAACAAGGGCGAAACCGTACCGGCCTTTCTGGCGGTGATCGACACCGAAAAAGCCGCGCTGATGAAGAGCGCCGATGTGCTGCCTTTCCTGAGCAAGAAAACCATTCGCTGGGGCAAGTCGGCCAGCCAGTACACACAGGAAGCGCTGGACGAAATATCGGCCCACATCGGCACCCACTTTGTCTCGTTCCGGATCGCCACGCACGAAGAAGAATTCATCAGCACCGTCAAGACGGCGATCCAGTCCGGCGACATCATCCGCACGCAGATCACACCCGACAACCTGAAGCAGGTGTTCGACAAATGGGTGGCCATGGTCGGGCGCGAAATTGTGGGCGTGGCAGAAGAAGACTACGCGCTGCTGTTCTTTGCCGACATCATGCATGACGGCACTGTCTCTACTCACAGTAATCTGCCAGCCGAGCTCTTGCACAAAAACGGCGCGCCGGTGTTCAACCTGGGGGGCAAAAACTTTGAGCTGGGCAGCAAGGAAGGCTACCGCCAGTTCTGGGCGATCTACCACAAGCCGCCCAAATCGGAGTACCGGGACTATCTGCTGGAGCGCCGCGACAGCCTGATTCCGCTGGACGAGCGCAGCTTCAAGGGCGCGTACTACACGCCGCTGCATGTGGTGGATAAAGCCTATGACAAGCTTGCCGAGACGCTGGGCAAAGACTGGCAGAAAGACTACATCGTGTGGGACATGTGCTGCGGCGTGGGCAACCTGGAAGTCAAGCACAGCAACCCGCGCAACATCTACATGTCCACGCTGGACCAGGCCGACATCGACGTGATGAAGGCCACCAAGACCTGCGTTGCGGCGCAGCGTTTTCAGTACGACTATTTGAACGATGACATCACGGCTGACGGCAAGATTGATTACAGCCTGAGCAACAAGCTGCCGGCGTCATTGCAGGCTGCGATAGCGGCAGGCAAAAAGATTTTGGTGTTAATCAATCCGCCGTATGCGGCTGCAACCAATCGAGGAAATACTGCGCAGGTCGGTGATGCCGAATACAAATCTGGCGTCGCAAAGACAAAATTCGCAGCGGCTGCAATGGCGGACTACGGCAAGGCCAGCAATGAACTATTTACGCAGTTTGTGGCACGCATTGCCCACGAGATGCCGACTGCCACGCTGGCTATGTTCAGTACGTTGAAGTACATCAATGCCCCTGACTTTGAAACGTTTCGCGAAAAATGGAGCGCAACATATCGAGGTGGTTTTGTTGTGCATAACCAGGCATTCGATGGTTTGAAGGGGAAGTTCCCCATCGGATTTCTAATATGGCAAACGGATCAGTCAACAAAATCACGCATAGCCGAAGTCGTAGTGGAAGCCCTTGATAAAGAGGCGCGTGCAATCGGCGAGAAGAGGTTCTTCAACATTCCAACGTCGCAGTTTCTGAGTGCTTGGATTGTTCGCCCCAAAACCAATGACATCGACGTAATCCCTTTGAAAAACGCGGTCACCCCTGCCACAGCGACCAAGGATTTAAGGGGAACAAAGTGGACGGACGGTGCAATTGCCTGCATGGATTGCGCTGGAAATGACTTGCAGCATGCCGAGCAACACTCAGTAATTTTTTCGTCTGGTTACGGGAGTGCCGGTGGATTTCTTATTACTGACAAGAACCTTTGGCAAGCTGCAATTGTTTTTGCCGTTCGCCGTTTGATACGGCCCACCTGGCTCAATGATCGTGACCAATTCTTGCAGCCTACTGCGCCTCTCTCGGGCGAGTTCAAAACCGATTGCCTGATGTGGATGCTGTTCAACCGCTGCAACCGGACTGCGGGGGCCGATGGCTTGGAGTGGAACGGCAAAATATGGTCATTAGTCAATCACTTCATCCCCTTCACCGAGGCGGAAGTTGGCGCGCCTGACCGGTTTGAATCCGACTTCATGGTGCAGTACCTGGCAGACAAAAGCTTGTCAGGCGAAGCCTTGGCCGTGCTGGATGCCGGACGCGGCTTGTGGCAGCGCTACTTTGCCGATACCGACGTGCGCACTGTGCGCGACGAGTACAAACTCAATCGCCCCGACGTCGGCTGGTACCAAATCCGCAATGCGCTGAAAGCCCGCAACGCCAGCGGCGACAGCGCGCCCGTCAACTTCGGCCCCTTCGAAGCGGCTTACCAGGCGTTGACCGACAAATTGCGGCCCCAGGTTTATTCCCTCGGGTTCCTGCGCTGACCACGTCCGCCAGCTTGGCGCCTGCCATACCCCAAAAACCGCACTTCGTCGCACCGCTACGGCGTCCGGGTTGACTTGGCGCTGCGCTGCAATTATGGTTGGCTGATGTCATCAGAAACACCTGGCGATAACGCCACCACCACCCACACGCTGGATCTGACCCGCTTGAAGCCGGGGCGGGGCCAGTTGATTGCCGTTGTCCTGACCGCCCTCATCATGGCGGTGCTGCTGAAACCCGGCACCCGAAACACCTATCTTGAACTGGCGGGTGAGACGCTGTTTGTGGGTATGGTCGCGCTTCTCGCCTTTAATGCCGCCGGTGCCTGGCGTCAGCGCTGGATACCGGATTGGGCGGCGCGGCTGCTGGCCGTCACACTGGCCGGCATGCTGGCACCGATGATTGTGCAGCTCTTCACGGTTGGTGGTGACATCAGCGTCTTCCTCAACTCGCGCTCGCTGGTGGGTGGCTACTGGATGGTGGCAACCAATGCCATCGTCTTTGGCGTGCTGTTTGCGCTGGGCGCGCTGCTGCGGGAGCGCGACGCGCAGGCCCGCGCGCAGGCACTGCAATTTGCGCTGGAGCGAGAGACCCTGAAGCGCCAGGCCGCCGACGCCCAGTTGCGGCTGCTGACGGCGCAGATTGAACCGCATTTCCTGCTCAACACGCTGGCCAATGTGCAGGAATTGATTGAGAGCGGCTCGCCCAAGGCAGTGCCGGTGTTTCGCAGTCTGATCGCCTATCTGCGGGCCGCCATGCCGCAATTGCGGCAGGAAGAAGCGACCCTGGGCAACGAAGAAAAGCTGGTGCAGGCCTACCTGGAACTGATGCTCATGCGCATGCCGGATCGCCTGACTTACGAACTGCGGATCGACCCGGCGCTGCGGTCATTGCGATTTCCTGCCATGTCACTTCTGACGCTGGTGGAAAACGCCATCCGACACGGCATCGACCCCGCAGTCGCGGGGGGTTACATCGAGATCGGTGCCAAGGCGCCAACTTCCACCACGCTGCACCTGTGGGTTGCCGATACCGGCGTTGGCATGTCCGACAAGGCAGCACCGGGTTTGGGACTGAGCAATCTGGAGTCGCGCCTGAAAGCCTTCTTTGGGGAGCGCGCCCGCCTCGAACTCAGCGAAGTGGCGCCGCACGGCCTGCGTGCCGACCTCTTTCTTGACCAGGTGGCGCACCGTGAGTGAAGTCACGGCGCTGATCGCGGACGACGAGCCACTGCTGCGCGAGCGCCTGCTGGGCCTCTTGGGCAAGCTCTGGCCGGAACTGCGCGTGGTGGCGCAGGCAAGGCACGGCGGCGAAGCGGTGGAACTGTTCGATGACTTGCTGCCGCAGGTCGTGTTTCTCGATGTGCACATGCCGGGCATGAATGGCATCGAGGCAGCGCGCTGCATTGGCGAACGTGCCCACATCGTTTTTGTCATGGCCTTCGAGAAGTACGCGGTGCAGGCCTTCGAGCAGGGCGCCATCGACTACATCGTCAAGCCGCTGGACGAAGCACGCCTGGCTGACACGGTGCGCCGACTGCGCGAGCGCGTGCAGCACAGCGCGGATGCGGTGCAGGGTGAGTTCGGCGCTGTGCTGGAACGTGTGGCTGCGCACCTGCGCGAGCAGGCGAAGGCTCAGGATCACCTGCAGTGGATCAGGGCCTCGGTCGGCAATTCGGTTCGACTCATTCCGGTGCAGCAGGTGATTTACTTCAAGTCAGACACCAAGTACACGCTGGTGGTGTGGGAGGGGGGCGAGGCGCTGGTCCGAAAGACGATCCGCGAACTGGCCGAGGAACTTGACCCGGCAGCTTTTATCCAGATTCACCGTGCGGCAATAGTCAATCTGCATCACGTCAGCCAGTTTCTGCACGGCTCCGGCGACGCCGGGGAAGTGCAGATCAGGAACCGCCCCGAGCGGCTGGTGGTCAGCCGCAGCTACGTCCATCTTTTTCGACAGATGTAGTTTCTGCTGCGACCCGGACGCAGGTCGGGGACAGCGGTGCCGCCGTCTTTTCGGTCAATGCCAGATTGGACGTTGACGCCTCGGTCTCCCGGCGCGCCACAATCTTCACGGGTGCCAGCGTGATCTGGCGCGGTGCGTTGAGCGCGGCCAGTGCCGGCGCGCTTGGCTCTGGCCGGGCCGTCTGTGTCAACTGATGCTCGCCGGCGCTGCGCGCGACCTCGTTCATGCCCCACAGCAAAGCGCCCTGCAGTCCGATGGGAAGTGTCAGCGACGCAAACTTTTGCGATCGCAATTGCGCATGCGCTAACTGTACAAAGAATCTTCTGTAGGTCGGCAATGGGATGAGCAGCTGACGTTCCTGTCGGTGTGACGATCATCCGGTTACGGCCATCAAGAGACGGTCGCCTGAGGAAGCGATCGGTCCGCTTCAGACTGAAAGCGGAAGTAGTCAAATTGAAACTGGTCGCTCCAAAGCGGTCAGTGATGTCCAAAAGTATTCAGTCCGGGGCGTCTTTGGATTGATATCTATCTGGAACTGAAGCATGCGGTGACCCAAAGGTGCTGTGTCGTGCAGCAAACCGTGCTGCCGCCAGTGTTAACCCGGTTTCTTGTTGGCGGCAGGGATTCCGTCGACACAGCTCCGAGCCCGGTCAGGTCCTCAGGACATCGCCCTTGAACGAATAGAGAATCGCCACCACCTCGTTGACTTCGGTCTGACCCACCCCCTGGGCCTGCAACGCCGCGACAAAGTCATCAATCGCTGCAATCAACTCTTGTTCGTTGACATTCATCCCAGCATGGGTGGTTCGCATGTCACGCCCCTCGTACTTTTGGGGACCACCGGAGCCTGCACAAAAGAACTGGGTGCCCAGGACCTTCAGGCGGGGCAAGTCTTTGCCGCGAAAGCGTGGGGCCAGTAGTGGATTTACCGCATGGCGATCAAGCGCGTCGTCGACAACTGCTGCAATGCGCTCCGCGCCGCCGAGCCGTTGGTAAAGTGAATCAGTCATAAGATTTCCTTAGTGAAGTGAATTTTTAAGGCCCGGGATGCGAACGCTCGCCTTCCCGGACAGACGCTATTTCTTTGCGACATCGACCGGCACGGCATCTAGCGGCGATTCGAAGGCGATGAAGAGAACGCATGGAGTGGCACTTGCGCAATATCCTTTGTGTGGATGTTTGGCGGGGCCGTAGGCATACGTTCCCGGCTTGAGGACGGCTGTCTTCTGTCCGTCATAAGTCGCATGCAGTTCGCCGGCAACCAGGACCATGCGCTCTGCAGACGTGTGCCAATGGAGCGGGATCGTCGATTTAGCTGGTACTTTTAAAAAGACGTCAAGGTTATCTTTCGCTGGATCGCCGTGCAGGGCAGCGATCGCGCACCCTTTAGGCAGGAAGGGTGGGCAGGGTCCCCATTTGAGTTGCGGGTCACCGGCAGTCTGCGTTATCGCCTGCTCAGGTGCGGGCACTTGTGCCAGCGCGGGGGAGCCGGCAACGACCAACAAAAGCAGAAATGCCGTTGGTTTGGTGGTGGTCACAAAGGAAGGGTTACGCATGGTCATGGCTCCCGGTAGTTGAAGTGGTTGAGTGCTTGTTAACGGTCCAGGATTCGAATTCGAGATCACCCGGGTCAGGTTGGTCTCCGCGAAGTTCCCGGCGCAGCTTGAAGAACAGGTTGTCCAACCCGAATTCAAGCTGACCGACCACATCGAGGGTCAGGGGGTCCGCCAGGGTCAGCATGGCTGATCCACAGTCGGGCACTGAGAGTTGTCGCATCGTCATGGCTACTCCTTTTTTAATTCGCAGGCGGCAAATCTGCCTGCTGGGGGAAATCATCGCGATGCGGTGTTCCTGAAACGTTCCTGGCCGCACACACGGTTGCGCGAACTCCGGGGTGGTAGCACACTGCAACTCCTATGGGCACCCAAAACACCACCACCGACCCGAAACTAGCCATGCGCCTTGATGTGCGCCTCTTGGGTCGATTTGCGGTCTTCGTCGACCGCGCTGAAATCCCGGCGAAGCGCTGGCCCAGTTTGCGTGCCACCCATCTGGTGCAACTGCTGAGTCTGGCGCCACGGCGTCGACAGACCCGCGAACAAGCCATTGACGCACTCTGGCCTGATCTTGCACCCGAAGCGGGTGCTGCGAACCTGCGCAAGGCGGCCCATCATGCGCGGCAGGCGTTAGGCCGGCACGACGGTGTGTTGATGCAGGGCGGCGAGCTAAGGCTGTGGCCCGACGGGCCAGTGGCCGTCGACTCAGAAGACTTTGAGTTGCAGGCGCGGGCCGCACTCGCCTTGCGCGACCCACAAGCGTGCAGAGAAGCTGCCGACAAATATGCTGGCGATTTGCTGCCCAGTGCCCGCTATGAGCCTTGGGCCGAACCGGCACGCGAACGGCTTCAAGCGTGCTTCACCGACTTGCTGCGCGCCAGCTCCCAGTGGGAACGACTGGCACAGGTGGAGCCCGGTGACGAACCTGCGCACATGGAGTTGATGGCCGCGGAGCTTGCAGCCGGCAACCGGGCCGCAGCGATACGCTGGTATGCGCATCTTCGTGAAGCCCTCCAGCGGGATTTCGGCGTTCTGCCAGATCCGCGAACCGAAGCGGTTTATCAACGCTGTGTCGTCGGCCTTCTGCCAGCCAGGGCGGCTTTCATTGGACGAGGAATGTTGCTGGCGCAAGCTCTGGCGTGGTTGGAGATGCCCGCCACCGATCGACCCGGCGCCATCGTGCTGCGTGGGCCTGCGGGCATTGGCAAGACCGCACTTTGCCGTGAATTCGAAGTGCAGGCCAGCGGGCGCGGGTGGCGCGTGGTGCGTGCGGACGCCGCTCAACACGGCCGGGCCTATGCCGTGATTTCGGCTCTTGTTGAGCGTATTTTGCTGGCTGACCGCAGTGTAGTGGATCGAGTGGGTACTCCGGCGCGCGCGGTACTTGCCTTGCTTACCCAACTTGCAGGCCCGACTTCGACCTTGCCGGGACCCCTCAGCCGTCATCAGGTTATCGGCGCGTTTCGCCGGCTATTGTTGGCCATGTCACATGATTGCAACATCCTCGTGCAGGTGGACGATGCGCACCTCATCGACGACGCTGATGCGGACGTCCTCATACACCTCGCCAGTGCCGGTCCGCCGGTATGCGTGCTGCTGGCCATGCGCGCGCCGGGGCCAGCATCGGAGCTGGGGCAGGGCCTGTTGCGCCTAGCGAGCAGCAACGTCGTGCGAACGCTGGACCTAGGGCCTTTGACCGAAGAGGAAGTGCGCCGCCTCATCCATCAATCCGCTTCAAAGGGCATAGCCGAAGAGACCGTTGCCCGGATCGTGAGCGATGCGCAGGGGAGTCCCTTTGCGGCCATTGAGCTGGCACGTAGTGTGGGCACCGGGGTTGACCAGCGCTTGCACCGCACGGCGGCCGGGGTCATCACGGCCAGGCTCTGTGACGTGCCCGAGGCCACGCTTGACGCGCTCAAGTGGATGGCGTTGGCGGGTGACGCCTTTGATGCTCAGACAGCGGCAGCCGTATTGCCGGACATTGAAACGCGTGCCTATGCAGTGCTGGACGCCGCATTGGCTGCGGGCGTGCTGGTGCTCGTTGGCACCCAATATCGGTTTCGGCATGACCTTGTTCGCCAGGCCCTAGTCGACCAGATTGCACCCCACCGGCGGCTGAAGATTCATCGCCAGGCCGCGCAACGCCTGGCTGAGCTTGATGCCGCCCCCGCCCTGATCGCACAGCACTGGATTGATGGCGGTAGTATGCGCGAATCGGTTCCATGGTTGCTCGCTGCGGCGGCTGATGCCGTCCGGATGGCGGCTTTTAGCGATGCTTTGCGCCATCTGGAGCCGCTGTTACGGTTCCAGATGGCGCATGCCGATGCCCTGCGCCTGCGCGCAGAGGCCCTGGACGCGATGGGTCATCCGGGCGCGGTAGCTGCCTACAGGCTTGCGGCCGACGCGGCAGGCGAGCCCGGCGCTCAGAACCTGCGCGCCAAGGGAGCCCTCGCGCAGATCAAGCAGGGCGATCCCAAGGGCGCGCTGCAGGCCCTCGAAGGTTTGCGCCCGACCAGTGTGGAGGGCCGGCTGTGCGAGGCGCTGACCTACAGTGGCGCTGCGGCGCTCGGTGTGGTCGACCCCGCCATGGGCACCCAAAAATCGGCTGAGGCGCGCCGTCTTGCGCTGGATTCCGGCGATACGGCAACCATCGTGGTGGCCTCTTGGGCGCAGGCGGCCGCGGCCCACGCACGCGGCGAACTGCACCGCAGCATCTGGGCAGACTTGCAGGAAACTGCCCATGTCCCGCACCTCGCTATGCGCGTGTTCGATGGACAACTTTGCATTGCGCAACGTTTTCTCTATGGCGCACGACCGTATTCGGAGGTGATTGATTTTGCAAAGTCACTAGCCGACGAGGCGCAGCGCATCGGTGCCGCCCGGGGATATGCGTTTGGTATCACGATCCGTGGAGAGGCGGAATTGCTATCGGGTGACCTGCTGGCGGCTCAGGAGCACCTCACCCTGGGCGCTAAGTTGCACCGTGCCATTGGCGGCGCCACCGGAGAGGCTTTCTCGCTGCAGCGACTCTCGGAAGTGGCAATTCAGCAAGGTCGACACGAAGATGCGCGTGTGCTTCTCGATGAGGCGCTGGATGTCGCGCGCCAGTCGGATGTCGGCTTTCATCTGTTGGATCGCATCTACGGAACTTACCTGCAGCTTGCAGACAGCCCGTTCGCAGCGCTGCGCGCACTAGAAGAGGCACGGGCAGCGGTGCATGGCCCACTGGAAACCTGCCCCGGCTGCCGCATCACGTTCACCGTTCCGGCGGCAATTGCGGCCGCACGGGCGGGGCGGCTTGATTTAGCGGAGGAATATGCGTCCCAGACATCCTATTTGGCGGATGTGGTGATGCGCCTGCCGGCCTGGCATGCGGCCTACGATGAGGTGCGCGGGCACATCGGGCTGGCTCGCGGCGAAGACGCGGCGGCGATCTATTCGCAGTTTTCCGCAGCGGCAGCGAGCTTTCGAACAGCAGGGCATCCACTTGACGCCGTGCGCTGCGACCAGTTTGCGGCGAATGCGCTTGCAGCTCCACGCGGGTAATCAGGCTTCAGCGATTCTTGCGGCGAATCCGAGGCGCCGGGTTCGACCTCTCGAAAGAGAAGGGAACTGGACTGCCATATAGCAGCCGCTGGCGACCGACTCCTTTCG
>QYPX01000080.1 GCA_007280205.1 Comamonadaceae bacterium | reverse complement strand
GACGTTGTGATGCTCTTCAAACCGGGATTTCAGGCCTTTGAGAATCTCGACTGTCTGCTCGATGGTTGGCTCAACCACATCGACCTTCTGAAAGCGCCGGGACAGCGCCGCGTCTTTTTCGAAGATGCCACGGTATTCGGTGAAGGTGGTGGCGCCAATGCATTTGAGCGCGCCTGAACTCAAGCCGGGCTTGAGCAGGTTGGAAGCATCGAGCGTGCCGCCAGAGGCTGCGCCGGCGCCAATCAGGGTGTGGATTTCGTCAATGAACAGCACCGCGTTGGGCTTGTCTTTCAGGGACTTCAAAACGCCTTTGAGGCGTTGCTCAAAATCGCCACGGTACTTGGTTCCGGCCAGCAGAGCGCCCATATCGAGCGAATAGACAATGGCCTCGGCCAGAATCTCCGGCACGTCCTTTTGCGTGATGCGCCAGGCCAGACCTTCGGCAATCGCCGTCTTGCCAACACCGGCCTCGCCCACCAGCAAGGGATTGTTCTTGCGCCGGCGACACAGAATCTGGATGACGCGCTCAACCTCGTATTCACGTCCGATCAGCGGGTCGATCTTGCCCTCCTTGGCGAGTTGATTGAGGTTCTGCGTGTACTGCTCCAGCGGCGACTGCTTTTCGTTCTTGTCGCCGCCAGCCTCTTCATTTTCGGCCGGAGTCTCGCTGGACTTGGGACCTTCAGCCGGGTCGCTCTTCTTGATACCGTGTGCGATGAAGTTCACCACATCGAGCCGCGTGACGCCCTGCTGATGCAGGTAATAGACAGCGTGCGAAT
Organism: Comamonadaceae bacterium; assembly: GCA_007280205.1. Lineage (GTDB taxonomy): Bacteria > Pseudomonadota > Gammaproteobacteria > Burkholderiales > Burkholderiaceae_C > Rhodoferax. Next base: position 8,145 of record QYPX01000080.1, on the reverse strand, counting down.
CTTTCTCACCAAAGATGGCAACCAGCACATTGGCGCCGGTGACTTCCTTCTTGCCACTGCCGGTGGACTGCACGTGCATGATGGCGCGCTGAATCACGCGCTGAAAGCCCAGCGTCGGCTGCGTATCGACATCGTCCAGACCCGCCACCTGGGGCGTGTTGTCCTTGATGAAGTTCGACAGCGACTTGCGCAAATCGTCAATATTGGCCGAACAGGCGCGCAGCACCTCAGCCGCGCTGGGATTGTCCAGCAGCGCGAGCAGCAGGTGTTCCACCGTGATGAACTCATGGCGCTGCTGGCGCGCCTCAACGAACGCCATATGCAGGCTTACTTCCAGTTCCTGGGCAATCATGTGATTTCCTTATGCGCCTTGCTTTGATGTTTAACTGTAATCCGAATTTAATACCATGGGTTCGCCGCTGTATTAATCAAGAGGCTGACTGACACATTGCAGGGGATGACCCGCCTTGGCGGCCGCATCCATCACCTGATCCACCTTGGTAGCGGCCACGTCCTTGGAATAGACGCCACAAACGCCCTTGCCGTCCATGTGAATCATCAGCATGATTCTGGTCGCCGCCTCCAGGTCCTTGCCAAAAAACTCCTGAATCACGACCACCACAAACTCCATAGGCGTGTAGTCATCGTTGAGCATGACCACCTCGTACATCTGCGGTGGTTTGACCTTTTGCGTCCGCCGCTCCAGCACGACCGAGCCGCCGTCGTCGGCAATTGGCAGACGGATCGGCTTGCGGGGAGGAGTTACAGGGGGTTTGCTTGCCATGCGGTCATTCTATAGATCGTACCCAAAGACCGAATATCAATACCTGGCATTGCCGGGGGTGCGTGGGAAAGGAATGACATCCCGCACATTGGACAAGCCGGAAATGTAGGAAATCGTGCGCTCGAAGCCCAGTCCAAAGCCGGCATGCGGCACCGTGCCGTAGCGACGCAAATCGCGATACCAGCCGTAATGCGCGGGGTCCAGCCCCACTTCGATCATGCGCTGGTCGAGCACGTCGAGCCGCTCTTCACGCTGGGAACCACCAATGATTTCGCCAATACCGGGTGCCAGCACATCCATCGCCGCCACGGTCTTGCCGTCATCATTGAGGCGCATGTAGAAGGCCTTGATCTCTTTGGGGTAATTCATGAGCACGAGTGGCCCGTGAACGTACTTCTCGGCCAGAAAGCGCTCGTGCTCGCTTTGCAGATCAATGCCCCACTTCACCGGGTATTCGAACTTTTCCTTCGAGTTCTCCAGAATTTTGATGGCCTCCGTGTAGTCCATGCGCACAAAATCGCAGTCAATCATGGCTTGCAGCTTGGCAATCACCCCCTTTTCGATGCGTTCGTCGAAAAACTCCATGTCGTCGGCGCGCTCGGCAAGCACCGCTTTAAAGACATATTTCAGCAAGGCCTCGGCCAGCGCCGCGTCATCGGCCAGGTCGGCAAAGGCGATTTCGGGCTCGATCATCCAGAACTCTGCGAGATGGCGGCTGGTATTGGAGTTCTCAGCCCTGAACGTTGGGCCGAAGGTGTAAACCTTGGACAACGCCATGCAATAGGTCTCCACGTTCAATTGACCCGACACCGTCAGGAAGGCTTCGCGGCCAAAAAAGTCTTTGGAAAAATCGATCTTGCCGCCTTCAGTGCGCGGCAGATTGGCCAGATCCAGGGTGGAGACGCGAAACAACTCGCCGGCGCCTTCGGCGTCGGATGCGGTGATGATGGGCGTATTGACCCAGAAGAATTCCCGTTCATGGAAGAAGCGGTGGATCGCCTGAGCCACCGTATGGCGCAGGCGTGTGACCGCTCCGATCACATTGGTACGGGCTCGCAGATGCGCCACTTCGCGCAGGTATTCCATGCTGTGCGCTTTGGGCTGTATCGGGTAGGTGTCAGGGTCATCCACCCAGCCGGTGACCTTGATCGACGTGGCCTGCATTTCAAACGGTTGCCCCTTGGCCGGCGATGGCACGATCAGGCCACTGGCCTCGATTGAACAGCCCGCTGTCAGGTGCACTACCTGATCAGCGTAATTGGCCAGCGTACTGGGTGCCACTACCTGGATCGGGTGAAAGCACGAGCCATCCGACAGGTTGACGAACGAAATTCCAGCCTTGGAATCACGGCGCGTGCGCACCCAACCCTTGACCGTAACCGGTGTATCGACTGGCGCCTGCGCTTCCAGTATTTGCTTGACGCTTAGTGTTGTCATGATTTGTTCAGTAATAGCAATTGGAAAAGCATACCCCATCCGCCGCCGTCGGCCTTCGGCCAACAAAAAACCCCAATGGAGTCAACACATTGGGGTCTGTCACCGGCCGCTCCTGGCAACCCTGGTTCGCCTCTATTCTAGGAGGGCATTCCTGCAAATACCGCATTGAAGGTTGCGCTCGGGCGCATCACGCTGACAACCTTCTCTTTGTCGACGAGGAAGTAGCCACCAATATCCGCCGGCCTGCCTTGAACCGCCTTGAACTCTTCCGTGATCTTCTGCTCGTTCTCGGCCAGTGACTTCGCCAGCGGTGCGAAATGCGCTTGCAGTTCCTTGTCGGCCGTCTGCGCCGCCAGTTCCTGGGCCCAGTACATGGCCAGATAGAACTGGCTACCACGGTTGTCCAACTGACCGGTCTTGGGTGACGGGCCTTTGTTGTTGTCCAGCAGCTTGCCCGTAGCAGCGTCCAGCGTGCGGGCCAGGATCTTGGCTTTCTCATTGCCGGTCTTGATGCCCAGATCTTCCAGGCTGACTGCCAGGGCCAGGAATTCTCCGAGCGAATCCCAGCGCAGGTGATTCTCTTCGACCAACTGCTGCACGTGCTTGGGCGCAGAGCCGCCAGCGCCGGTTTCGTACATACCGCCACCCGCCATCAGCGGCACGATGGACAGCATCTTGGCGCTGGTACCGAGTTCCATGATCGGGAACAGATCGGTCAGATAGTCGCGCAGGATGTTGCCGGTGACGGAGATGGTGTCCAGGCCACGAATCGCACGCTCCATGGTGTAGCGAATAGCGCGCACTTGCGACATGATCTGGATGTCCAGTCCGCTGGTGTCGTGGTCCTTCAGGTAGACCTTGACCTTGTGGATGAGTTCGTTCTCGTGCGGGCGATACGGATCGAGCCAGAACACGGCCGGCATGCCGGAGTTGCGCGCGCGTGTCACTGCCAGTTTGACCCAGTCGCGAATGGCCGCGTCCTTGGCCTGGCAGGTGCGCCAGATATCTCCCTGTTCCACGTTTTGCGTCAGCAGCACTTCGCCGGTCGCCAGATCCGTGACGTTGGCGACACCGTCTTCCGTGATCTCAAAGGTCTTGTCGTGGGAGCCGTACTCTTCGGCCTGCTGGGCCATCAGACCCACATTGGGCACCGTGCCCATGGTGCGGGGATCAAAATTGCCGTTCCACTTGCAGAAGTTGATCATCTCCTGGTAGATGCGGGCAAAGGTGCTCTCGGGCATCACCGCCTTGACGTCCTTCAAGCGACCGTCCGCACCCCACATCTTGCCGCCGTTGCGAATCATGGCCGGCATCGAGGCGTCAACAATGATGTCATTGGGCGAGTGGAAATTGGTGATGCCCTTGGCAGAATCCACCATCGCCAATTCGGGGCGATGCTCGTGGCAGGCGTGCAGATCGCTGATGACTTCCTCGCGCAGCGACTGCGGCAAGGTCTCGAGCTTGTCATACAGGTTGATCATGCCGTTGTTGACATTCACACCCAACTCGTCAAACAGTTTGGCGTGCTTCTCGAAGGCATCCTTGTAAAAGATCCTGACGCAGTGACCGAACACGATAGGGTGCGACACCTTCATCATCGTGGCCTTGACGTGCAGGGAGAACATGACGCCGGTCTTGTGCGCGTCTTCAATTTCTTTCTCATAGAACTCGAGCAGGGCTTTCTTGCTCATGAACATGCTGTCGATGATTTCGCCGTCCTTGAGTGAAAGTTTGGGCTTGAGCACGAGGGTCTTGCCGCTCTTGGTGAGCAGTTCCATCTTCACATCGCGTGCCCGGTCCAGTGTCATGGACTTTTCACCATGGTAGAAGTCACCATGGTGCATGTGCGACACGTGCGAGCGCGACGCCTGACTCCACTCGGCCATCGAGTGCGGGTGCTTGCGGGCAAATTCCTTGACGGCCCTGGGCGCGCGGCGGTCCGAGTTGCCTTCGCGCAGCACGGGGTTTACGGCGCTGCCGATGCAGCGGGAGTAACGGCTGCGAATCGCCTTGTCGGCATCGGTCTTGGGATCTTCCGGGTAATCCGGCACCGCGTAGCCCTTGGACTGCAGTTCCTTGATGCAGGCCATCAACTGGCCCACCGAAGCGCTGATGTTGGGTAACTTGATGATGTTGGTCTCGGGCAGCTGCGTCAGGCGTCCAAGCTCTGCCAGGTTGTCCGGCACTTTTTGCGCGTCGGTCAGGCATTCCGGGAACTCACCCAGCACACGTGCGGCGACGGAGATGTCGCACTCTGCCACATCGATGCCAGCCGGTGCCGCAAAGGTGCGAATAACTGGCAGAAACGCACACGTTGCCAGAAGCGGTGCTTCATCGGTCAGCGTATAAATTATTTTGGACGGTTTTGACGCCATGGCATTCCTCTTTCTAATTGGGTTGGACAGTAACAAGTGACTGTATTCGATGGGCGTCGGCTCGCCCGGCCCAGACTGCCGAAAAAATTTGATTTACATCATGAATTGATGAGGTAAGTCTCGTATCACATATTCGATCATCACGTGTAAAACAGTCCACAACCCGCATGGATACTGCACACACAGCTTTATGATCCACTAATATGGTGTAAGTTATGGTGTAAATTGAGTCGAGTTACCAGCTAGACGCGCAGACACCACAGTTGCGAGAATTTAAGTCTGAAAGGACTGGCAATTGGTGATTTGCCACCGACGCGCAGTGTACCCCGGTTGCAGTGGTAGATATTGGTTGTGGCGCTATATTTGTTTCGTGGCGTTACTGTAGACCACCAACATTGTCCCCGCGCCGAGCTGAGGGAGCCCCCATGGGGGGCGGACGGGCAGACCGGCGCGCAGGGCCAATGCCGCGCAGCGGCGAGGCCCCGGTGGGTGGGCAGGGGCTAACTAGTGATGACTGGCCGCAGGCCACTGACCAGACAATGCGCGCAGCGCCTGACCAATGCCAAGGCGTGAGCCGACTACTGCCACCAGCGTAGGGACTTTACATAGGGTGGGTTTTGTAAACCCGAGAGGGCGCGCCAGCGGTAGGCGACACCAAACGGAGCTTTAGCGCAGTGACTGGCGACTACTTCACAAAACAGCACCCTATGTAAACCCGATGGGCGGCGAAGCCGGTGCCCGTAGCGTGCGAGTGCCACCACTGCCACGAACACCACGCTGTCCTGCCAGCACGACTGCGCTGCTGCAGGCAAGCACTGCCAAACGAACGCCGCAGGGTCGTGCTGTCGTGACTGACTGATACTTGCGGAGCACTGGCGATGTAACTCATGGCGCCTGCGCATAGCGAAGCCGATCTGTGCGCACTGACTGGAGATGCAGGACGTCGAGCGAACCAAAGCGGTGATGTGGCGCTGACGCGAGCGCAGCGACTGGCGGCGGTACATGACCGCGCTGGTGGGGAGAGCCACGCGACAGCTTTGTGGTGCCTGGCAATGGCGGTAATCCGCCTTTGCCACTGACTTGAGCTACAGCCTGCCAGAAGAAGTAAAGCGGTGATGTTGGGCAGGATGAACGCTGCGCAGCAAGCGCAGCGCAGCGTGGCAGTGGGCAGCATGCACGACATGACCGCGCTGCTGGAGGTGGCACTTCCTCTCGCGCGCCGCAGGATGGTGGTGTCCTGCAGCCTTGGTTGTCCCGAGCTATTTCACTTTACCGGCCCACTGCAATTTACTGTCGATTTGTTGCGGACCTTCCACCAGCGCTGTCGTGCAAAAGAAGTGCTGCTTATCGCCGTCCATCACGACAAGGTTTATCGGCATCGTGCGATAACGTTGGCCCTCGGCCGACACACGCTCTACTTCGTCAAGGTGCCCATTGCATGCAGCGGAATCGATGACAGTACCGATCAGCTTGGTTTGCTCTGCGGTTGACTTCAGGGCGTCGAACTTTTCAAAGAACTTCGCCGGGCAAGGTGCCTCTGTTTTAGCTGGCTGCTTCAGCATGTTGGTGGCACTGCAGCGCAGCGCTCCCTTGTCGTCCAGGCCAATGACGATGCCGATCTGGTTGCCGGTGCCAGCAGGGGCGGGTGAGACCCAGTGGGATGGTTTGTTTTTCTCCACGCCATACACCGGAATCATTGGCGCGCAGCGCGTCAACGCCTTGTTGAGAACTGGCACTGCATCATGCTCGATCAGCCAAGCAAATAGTGCGTTTTCATCGGTGCTGGTTGCGGTCGGTGAGTTGTTAAGCGCATTGAGTTTGCGCTTGAAGTCATTGTTCAATGACGGGGCTAGCCATGCAGACATATCTGCCTCCTTAAAAAATAGATAAAAACCTTCAGCCCGAAAAGACGGAACTGAAAACCAACAATCTACTTTTTGTCTGCGGAGACTCCCTGTAGAGGGGTTGATGTCTTTGCACCATGTCACGACATGTTTCCATGCCGACGCACGCATCCAGATTTTAAATCAGCACATGTCGCTATGCAATGCGCTAGCCTGGTTGACCCACGGTACACCCACCATCCACTTGGATGTTGTGACTCCGCACTGCAACGTGATCCGTATTTCAGAACCAGGGTATGGAATTTTCCAGATATAGAATCCACCCCGTCATTTTGAAATTTTGACGCCCCCCGGGTACACAAAATTACAGACCACCCGCCGGTCAATTGTTATCTGCGCACCCCCCCATAATTTTCAAAATTTCCCCGCTTGCTTCTTGATGGTGAGTCGCAATCTGGAACGCGAAATCGTTTCAAAATCCTTGGCTTCTAAAAAAATCATCAAGATCACTTTCAAACGCCCCCATAACGCCCGTCAGACAAAATGAAACCGATGCTGGAACCTCTTTACAGTTGAATTTCCCTGTCAAATTTGGCCCCGCACTGCCACTGCAAAAGTGGATTTCTCGATAACTATCAGCTGACGTGGCACACGTTTTGTCTTTGCTTGCCGATGGAACCCCAACGTATATTCCATTCAAGGTGAATGAATTCCTATTGGTGATTGAAATACTCGATCCGCTCCAAGCCCCAAACTTCACCTTGTTAACTATGTTGATGCCCGCATTTCCGTCCCACAAATTAATTCTGGGGGTGCCGTAACGTTTTGCAGCTTCTTTCGCGGCTTGCTTCTCCGCTTCGGTTTGCACGTGTGGAAACTTTTGACGGCAAACGGCTGTTATCGCATTAGCTGCTTGATCGCTACTTACTCCCTTCATGCCTTCCAAAACACAGTCTTGAAAATTCGATGGGCCAAACCATCCGGCGTATGAAACGATGGGTATAAGAAGCGCAGAGAAAAGAGTTCTTTTCATTTTGGTTTTCCTCAGGAAATATCTTCAATTAGTCGTCGGCAAGATTCCTCGTTTGCACCCACAGGTTCCGCGTTATGCCTCTGCCGAAAGACCTCACGGCATCGGGATCAAAATTGGCAAACGGTCCCTCAGACTCGGTGGTCAATAGCAGGTTCCTGCAGTTCCACATGACCAGCACCGCGTAATAGTCTTTTTCAGTGTTCATCTTTGTAGGTGCTCCGTTTTGCGCTGTCTATCGCCTTCTTGATCGCGTTTCTTGCAATGACTTCTGGACGTTGGCTGTGTGCGGCGTTCCATTCCTCGTGGCTCACGATCTCCCCGTTGATGCGTGGGTGGAATAAACGAATCTCAGAGTGATCAAACTTGCGTTGCGGAACGTCACCTTCCTTGGCCCGTCTTTCTCTGTCGCTCCGCATTGCCTGCACCTTCCAGCGCATCGCAAGGGGCCAAGCCAGCACCACGAAGAGACAAAAGAGCAGTGGCACAAGAAACACAGCCAGAATCTTGTCGGACACGTCAGTGCCACCGGTTGCCGTCAGCGCCAATTGGTCGAAGTCATTGGAGTACGGTGTCCGCAGCAAGACCACTGCCGTGAATAACGCGCCAACGGCAAGGTAGCAGAGCAGGTAGATCATGCGGTGGTCGCGGCTCTCTGGTCAGTCAAACATACAG
>QYPX01000006.1 GCA_007280205.1 Comamonadaceae bacterium | reverse complement strand
GCGCTGCAGGAACACCGTGTCTTTGTCAGCGGTTCGCTCTGGGGTATCAACAGCTTTGACCAGTGGGGAGTGGAACTCGGCAAGCTGCTGGCCAAAGACCTGCAGGCGCGTCTGCACACCGGCGATGTCAGCGGCCTGGACAGTTCGACGGCCGGTTTGCTGCAGCGCTTGCGCTAATGGAAATGGGTGTCATTGCGGGCCCCGACCCGCAATCCATGAACCTGGTATTTGATTTCGGTGCTGTCCTGATCGAGTGGCAACCGGCCAGGCTGGTGGCATCGCACTTCCCGGAACTTGCCGCAACACCCGAGGCAGCGCAACAGGCGGCACGTTCCATCTTTGGCCATGCGGACTGGCATGCCTTTGATCGTGGCACGCTGAGCCCTGAGAGCGTGGTGCAGCGTACCGCGCAGCGCCTGGCTTTGCCCCTGGATGAGATGCGACGGCTGGTGTCGGGCATTGGCGAGCGGCTGACGCCGATCCACGAGACGATCGCGGTGCTGGCTGATTTGGCGCAGCGACGCGATCAGCGCGGCGATGTTCATCTGTACTACCTCTCCAATATGCCCGCGCCCTATGCGCGCACGCTCGAACAAAAGTACGCTTTTCTTGCCTGGTTTGATGGCGGCATTTTTTCTGGCGACGTGCAGCACAGCAAGCCGGACGTGGCCATCTACCAGTTGCTGCAGAGCCGATACGCGCTGGAGCCGACGCAGACCTTGTTTGTTGACGACGTGCAGGACAATGTGGATGCCGCCTGCAGCCTCGGGTGGGGCGGACTGCGATTTGTTTCGGCGCCGCAGCTGCGCGCAAGTCTGGCAAACTGGCTGCCTCAACTACAAGGAGATTTATGAAACTGGTGCGCTATGGCAAGCCTGGCAAGGAAAATCCCGGCATGATCGATGCTGAGGGTCGTCTTCGCGATCTGAGCACCGTGATCCCGGATCTGGGCCCGGCCCAGCTCAGCGATGCTGCACTGGCGCGCCTGCGTCGCCTTAAACCTGAAACACTGCCCTTGGTGCGCGGCAAGCCGCGTCTGGGCGCGCCAGTTGCCAATATCGGGAAATTCATTGCCATCGGGTTGAACTACGCAGATCACGCCGCCGAGGCCGGTATGCCGATTCCGAAGGAGCCCGTGCTGTTCACCAAGGCTACCAGTTGCATCCAGGGTCCGAACGATCCCATCATGCTGCCCAAGGGATCCGTCAAGACCGACTGGGAAGTGGAACTGGGCGTGGTGATCGGGCAGCGTGCGCGCTACGTCTCGCAAAAGGAGGCGCTCAATTACGTTGCCGGTTACTGCGCTGTCAACGACATCAGCGAGCGCGAGTTCCAGATCGAGCGCGGCGGTACCTGGGACAAGGGCAAGGGTTGCGACAGCTTCGGACCGCTCGGTCCCTGGCTGGTGACACGCGACGAAGTGCCCAATCCGCAAAAGCTCGCGCTCTGGCTGGAAGTCAATGGCCAGCGCATGCAAAGTGGCAGCAGCAAAACGATGATTTTTGGCGTCGCCAAAATCGTCAGTTACGTGAGCCAGTTCATCACCCTGATGCCTGGCGATGTCATCACCACCGGCACGCCACCCGGTGTTGGCATGGGAAGGAAGCCACAGCAGTTCCTGAAAGCCGGCGACACCATCGCCTTGGGCGTCGAAGGCCTGGGCGAGCAACGCCAGACGGTGGTGGCGTTCAAGCGCTGAGACAAAGAAGCGCAACAAAAAACCCGCGAGGCGCAAGCCCAGCGGGTTTTTCAATTTATACGTAGAGCTACAGCGTAGTTCGACGCAGCATGAGGCTTCAGGCCAAGGAGCCCAATTACATGCCCATGCCGCCCATGCCGCCCATCCCACCCATATCGCCACCACCCATGCCACCCATGCCGCCGGCGCTGTCTGTCTTCGGCGACTCGGCCACCATGCACTCGGTCGTCAGCATCAGGGAAGCCACAGATGCTGCGTTTTGCAGCGCCGTGCGGGTCACCTTGGTTGGGTCCAGGATACCCATTTCGATCATGTCGCCATAGGTGTCGTTGGCGGCGTTGAAGCCGTAGTTGCCCGTGCCAGCCAGCACGGCGTTGACCACGACAGAGGCTTCGCCACCGGCGTTGAAAACGATTTCGCGCAGCGGCGATTCGATCGCCTTGAGCACCAGGGCAATGCCATGGTCCTGGTCAGCGTTGTCGCCCTTGATCGTGCCAGCGGCTTGCTTGGCGCGCAGCAGAGCTACGCCACCACCAGCCACAATGCCTTCTTCCACCGCAGCGCGGGTAGCGTGCAGCGCGTCTTCAACGCGGGCCTTCTTTTCCTTCATTTCGACTTCGGTGGCAGCGCCAACCTTGATCACGGCAACACCGCCGGCCAGCTTGGCCACGCGCTCTTGCAGCTTTTCACGGTCGTAGTCGCTGGTCGCTTCTTCGATCTGAACGCGAACCTGCTTGACGCGGGCTTCGATGTCGGCCGCAGCACCAGCACCGTCGATGATGATGGTGTTTTCCTTGCCCACTTCGACGCGCTTGGCAGAACCGAGGTCAGCCAGAGTCACTTTTTCCAGCGTCAGGCCGACTTCTTCAGCGATGACCTTGCCGCCGGTCAGGATGGCGATGTCTTCCAGCATCGCCTTGCGACGGTCACCAAAGCCCGGTGCCTTGACGGCAACGACCTTCAGGATGCCACGGATGGTGTTGACCACCAGCGTTGCCAGGGCTTCGCCTTCGACGTCTTCCGAGATGATCAACAGCGGACGGCCCGATTTTGCGACTTGCTCCAGTGTGGGCAGCAGGTCGCGGATGTTGCTGATCTTCTTGTCGTACAGCAGCACAAACGGGTTGTCCAGCAGAGCGGCCTGCTTTTCCGGGTTGTTGATGAAGTAGGGCGACAGGTAGCCGCGGTCAAACTGCATGCCTTCGACGACGTCGAGTTCGCTGTCGAGTGACTTGCCGTCTTCAACGGTGATGACGCCTTCCTTGCCGACCTTGTCCATCGCATCAGCGATGATCTTGCCGATGGCTTCATCGCTGTTGGCCGAGATCGAGCCGACTTGTGCGATTTCCTTGGAAGTGGTGGTGGCCTTGGAGGCCTTCTTCAGTTCGGCGACCAGGGCGGTAACGGCCTTGTCGATGCCGCGCTTCAGATCCATCGGGTTCATGCCGGCGGCCACGTACTTCATGCCTTCGCGCACGATGGCTTGTGCCAGCACGGTGGCGGTGGTGGTGCCGTCGCCAGCGATGTCTGAAGTCTTGGAAGCAACTTCCTTGACCATCTGGGCGCCCATGTTCTGGAGCTTGTCCTTGAGTTCGATTTCCTTGGCGACGGAAACACCGTCCTTGGTTACTGTGGGGGCGCCGAAGGAGCGCTCCAGCACCACATTGCGGCCTTTGGGGCCGAGGGTGACTTTGACTGCGTTGGCCAGGATGTTGACACCCTCGACCATGCGTGCGCGGGCTTCGCCGCCGAAAATAACGTCTTTTGCTGCCATGTTATGACTCCAGTTAATTCAAATAATTACAAAACGGGTTGTTGGGGGAAAAAGCGTAGCGAGCACCGCGCAACGACGCATACGGGCCGCGCAGTAGCTTTATTTCTCAACAACTGCGAACAGGTCGTCTTCTTTCATCACGAGCAGTTCGTCGCCGTCAACCTTGACGGTTTGGCCGCTGTACTTGCCGAACAGGACGCGGTCGCCGACCTTGACGGCCATCGGGCTGATTTCGCCCTTGTCGTTCTTCTTGCCCGGGCCGACAGCCAGCACTTCGCCCTGATCAGGCTTTTCAGCAGCACTGTCGGGAATGACGATGCCAGAGGCGGTCTTGGTTTCGTTTTCGACGCGTTTGACAATGACGCGATCGTGCAGAGGGCGAAGTTTCATGAGATCTCCTTGAATTTGAAACAGGGGTTAAAAACACGAGCGCCAAGCCGGACAGGCTGGCACCGCATAATTTGAAGACAGTGCTGCTTCAAAATGAAAAGCTGTTAGCACTCAGGTCTTACGAGTGCTAATGATAAGGCAATTTGTCAGGTTTTCAAGACCCGATAGTTTGGCGTGTGGAAATAAAGAGCTTGGCGAGTGCCGACTTGAATCGGATCGCGACGACCTTCTTCTTTGAAAAAAATTGCAAAAAACGCAATAAAACTGCAAAATTTCATAAATGAATAAACTCGACAAGCTTGATAAGCTGATTTTGAGCAAACTGCAGGCCAATGGGCGGGCCACCTTCGACCAGATTGCCGAAATGGTGAATTTGTCGCCCAGTGCGGTGCTGCGTCGCGTCAAGCGACTTGAAGCCGATGGCGTGATTGACCGTTATGTCGCGCTGCTCAAACCCGAAGCCCTTGGTCTGGGCTTGATGGCCCACATCCATGTGCGGCTCGGCAAAAGTACCGAGAATCACCAACGCAGCCCACGCGATTTGTTCCGCTCCAGCGTTCAAACCTGGCCCGAAGTGGTTGAGTGCGACGCTTTGAGTGGGGAAATGGACTATTTTCTCAGGGTGATGGTTCAGGACATGAGTGCATATTCGCATTTTGTGATGGAAACGCTGCTCAAGCACCCCAGCGTGCAGGACTGCAAGACCAGTTTTGTCCTGGATCGCGTCAAGGCGACAACGGCACTGCCTTTGTGAGGCTGTTTGGCAGTCTGGGGGCAGCAGTCTAGGGAAAACCCTTATAGTCGACCCCATGGTTGAAACAATTGATTTGGTCAAAGCGTCCATCGAGGCTGGCAAGGGTTTGTTGCGCCCGCCCCTTGAGGGGGCAGGGCCGCCACCGGAGTCCAGAGCAGCGCCGGTGCTGGTGCCGATCCGCTCCCTTGGCGTCAATCACCGCGATCGCATTGCCCACCACCTCATGTCGCTGGAACCTCGGGACCGGTACCTGCGTTTCGGGTTTGCCGCGACCGACGAGCAGATTCAGCGTTACGCCGACACGCTGAATTTTGAGCGCGACGAAATATTTGGCATTTACAACCGCCGGCTTGAGCTGATTGCCATGGCGCATCTGGCTTTTTCCGTCGATCCTGATCTGTCGAGTTGCGCCGAGTTTGGCGTCTCGGTATCGAAGTCCGCGCGTGGGCGTGGCTACGGCGCGCGCCTGTTTGACCGTGCCGCCATGCATGCGCGCAACGAGGGTGTAAGCCGGATGTTTATCCACGCATTGAGCGAGAACACCGCGATGCTGAAAATTGCGCGCAACGCGGGTGCCACGGTGGAGCGCGACGGGCATGAATCGGAGGCACATCTGCAGTTGTCGCCAGCCACCTTCGACTCCCGATGGAGTGAAATGGTCGCCGAGCAAATGGCGCAGACCGACTACCGGATCAAGGTGCAGGTCAAACAATTCTGGGACTTCCTGGCAGAGGTGCAGTCGCTCAGGCGCGAGGTGCAGGACGCGCAGCGCGGCAGTCCGAACTAAGGCTGCGAACGGACTGCTCCTGTGATCCGCTATCCTTGAGGGTCCACCACAACCGCATGTCCTGCGCATTTTTCTGTGTCAGACCCCCATCCTGCGCGACTTCCTGAGCGGGAAGACAAACGCACTTTTCTGCAAAAACTGGCTGAGTTCATTCACCCGGGACCCGACTCCACAGACGAGTTGATCGAGACTCTGGCGGAAGCCGAAGAAAACCACATCATCGGCGCCGAATCGCGCGCCATGCTCGAAGGCGTGATCCGCATGGCTGACATGACAGCCGGTGATGTGATGGTGCCAGCGACGCGGATGGATCTGGTCAATATCGATGACCCGTTTGACGTCATGCTGCATGGCGTGATCGAGACTGCGCACTCGCGCTTTCCGGTCTACCAGAATGAACGTGAGAACATCATTGGCGTTCTGCTGGCCAAGGACTTGCTCAAACTGCAGCGTGCGCCCGAGCTCAATATTCGGACCTTGTTGCGTCCAGCGGTCTTTGTGCCGGAAAGCAAGGGGCTGAACGATTT
>QYPX01000144.1 GCA_007280205.1 Comamonadaceae bacterium | reverse complement strand
GCTCGAAGTCAACGCCGACCACCCACTGGTCAAGAAACTCGATGGCTCGGTGCATTTCAACGACCTGGCGCACATCCTGTTCGATCAGGCGCTGTTGGCCGAGGGCGGCTTGCCAGCAGACCCAGCCGCGTATGTGAAGCGGGTCAACGCCTTGCTGATCTGACTTTTGCAATAGATGAAGTCGCAGACACCAACACCGAAATTGCGTTGGTGGTGTCTTTGGGCGGCGCTGTGCTTTGTTCCGACACTTTTCTTTCACTACGTTGGAGAAGAGGGTGTCTACACGCTGACCTCCATGGAGATGTGGCAGCGCGGCGAATTCAGAAGCACGGTCATGTATGGATTGACTGGCGGCGGCGCTGGCCGACCGCCTCTTTTCAACTGGCTGATGATTCCGGTTGCCCACATGGTCGGTTGGGAACAGGTGCTGCTGGCCTCGCGCATGGTCACTGTCACAGCCACCTTGGGCACCGGTCTCATCACCGGCTGGCTGGCACAGCAACTCTGGCGTGATCGCTCCATTGCATGGATGGCCGCCCTGCTCTACCTGCTGACGGCCGACGTGCTGTTGTATCGGGGATGGCTGTCGTATGCCGACCCGCTGTTTTCGATGCTGGTGATTTTGTCGCTGGCGCAGACCTGGGTGGCCTGCCTGCGCCGCAGCTACCCTCTGCTCGGCGCAGCCATGCTGGCCGCATTTGCCGCCTTCCTGACCAAGGCCCTGACGGCCTATCTTTTTCTGGGCGTGGGTATGCTGGTGCTGCTGCTGGACGCGGATTGCCGGCGCTTCCTGCTCAAACCCCAGGCCTGGCTGATCTATTTACTGGCTCTGCTGCCACCGCTGATCTGGCTCAGTATCGGCACCCAGGATAATGCACAGCACCTCAAGATGTGGACCGATGTGGTCGGCAAACTCAGCTTCGAGGACCTGACTGCGTATGTGACCCGCTTGCTGGTCTATCCGATCGACATGTTTGCACGTCTGCTGCCCGGTTCATTTTTCGTGGCGTATTTCTTCCTGCGCAGGCGCGAGGTGATTGTTGGCCAGGACCCCTTCGTCAGACAATGCCTGTTGCTGGCGCTACTCAATTTCCTGCCCTACTGGCTCGCGCCGTTCGGAGGTCCACGTTACGTTTTGCCGATCTATCCCTTTCTCGCCTTGCCTGCGGCCTTTCTTGTGGTACGGCACCCCGGGAATCTGCGAGTCCGGCACTGGCTCGCCGCCATGCTAGCCATCGGCATGCTAGTGCACCTGCTTGCCTTTCCGTATTACCAGCGTGTGGTGCGTGGCGAGAATTACCTGGAAATGGCGCAGGAGATCATCGAAAAATACGCTCAGTATCCGCTCTATGCAAGCAACGATTCTTCGGTCGGACTGTCGGTGGTCGCCAACATCAACAGCCTGCAATGGGACAAGCCGGCGCTGGTACGACCACCGGCCGACTTCCAGAACGGCATCGTGATCGCCTACACACCGGACGACGTGCCGGGTACGCTGCTGCGCCGGCTCAGCAATGACAATGACGCAGTCTATCTAATCTGCCGGGGCAAGGCCTGCGAGGTCGACAATTGATCCGGGTTCCGTTGCCTGCGACAATGCCATTCCCATTCCAACCCCTGACACCCTGATATGAATACTGTCTTGCGCATTGCGGCGCTCGCCGCCACTCTTTCCGTCACCCCCACCATCTGGGCTGCTGATGCCGTTGCCGCAGCCGCCGCCAAGGAAGCAGGCGCGGTCGTCACCACCAGTGGGCTGGTTTACCGTTCACTGAAGGACGGCACCGGCGCCAGCCCGACGGCCAGCGACAAGGTCAAGGTGCATTACCGTGGCACCTTTCCTGACGGCAAGGAATTCGACAGCTCCTACAAACGAAATGAAGCGATCGAATTCCCCCTGAACGGCGTCATCAAGTGCTGGACGGAAGGCGTGCAGCGCATGAAGGTGGGCGGCAAGGCCAAACTAACCTGCCCGGCAGCCATCGCCTACGGTGAGCGCGGTGCTGGCGGCGTTATTCCGCCCAATGCGACGCTGCTGTTTGAAGTCGAACTGCTGGCCATCAACGGCAAGTAGTTGATTGCTTTCGCTAGTCAGTCCAACTCTCAGGCGTGTGTAGGCCGAGGGTGACACAGTGGATGACTCCGCGAATGTCACCCGCCCTTCGGGCTCCTTCTTTATTTCGCTGCGCCACCCACTGCATCGCCCTCGGCAACGAGCGTCGGTGATTTGTGCGCGCATACCAAGACTGCCTGAAGGATCAGGCTGACGGGGCGCTCAGCGCAGCGGCATAAAGGCGGAGGCCGAAGGCCGGGGGACAGCCGCGGAGCTGAGTGCCCCGTCAGCCTGATCCTCACCACATCGGGAAAAATCCGTAGGGTGTCTGACCCCAATAACTCGGGGGACAGCCGCGGAGCTGAGTGCCCCGGCCGCCAGATCCGTCAAACCACCAGCGCCGCCTGATGCATCGCCACCAAGCGGGCACGCTGCAGTTTGCCGGTGGCCGTGAGCGGCAGGGCGCTGACCCAGTGCACCCAGCGCGGTCGCCGGTAGGTTGGTAGTGCTTCGATTGCAAGCTGGATACGCTGCTGCGCCAGCGCCCGCTGCTGCGGTGCGGCAACCACCAGCAAGGACAGCGCCGTCAACCCTTCTGCTGTCTGCACGCCAACGCAGGCCAGTTGTGTCACGCTGTCGGCGGCGGCGCTGCTGAGCGCCTGCTCGACCCACAGGGTGCTGACCCAGCGCCCGCTGATCTTGAGCATGTCGTCCATGCGACCGGCGAATTCAAGCTGGCCATCGGAGCGGCGCAGGAACATGTCGCCCGGTCGATACCAGCCGTCCTCAAATCCATCGGCTTGCGCCTGCGGACGCTTCCAGTAAGCGACGGCAACACTGCTGCTGCGCAACCAGATGCGTTGCGGCAGGGTCGCGTCAATTTGGCTGTCAAAGCGCAGTTGCACCTGCGGTGAGACTTGCAGCAAGCCACTGTCGTCCTGGCTGTAGAGCATCAGGCACATCGTCTCCGAAGTGCCGTAACCACTGACGATGGCCAGGCCGGTAGCTTCAAACCAGGCTTTGCGCACAGCCGCTGGCAGGCTCTCGCCGGCAGAGACGCAGTGGCGAATGCTGCTGCCCCGCAGTTGTGCCGCCACGCCGTTTTGCAGCATCTTGCTGTAGAGCGTTGGCACACAAAAAAAGAGGCTGGGACGATGCTGGCGCACCATCTCCAGCGCGCGCTCCGGGTCCGGCCACTGGCGGTCCAGAATCACCGTCGCACCCGCCCTCAGGCCGGCCAGCAGGCTGTTACCCAGGGCGTAGGCAAAAAACAGTTTGGAGCTGGCATAGAGTCGATCCGCGGCGCTGAGTTGGAGCACGCCAGCGGCAAACGAATGCGGCTGCAGCGCCACGCGCTGCGCATGCACAACCCCCTTGGAGGCGCCGGTCGTACCGGAGGTTCCAATCCACAAGGCCGGCGCCTGCTCGTCTTGCAACACTGCTTCTATCTCTGGCGAACGCGCCAGTTGCGCAGCCCACGCCGACTCGCCGGGTCCGCTGGCCACCAGTTCGGTTGGCAGCGCCAGCTCAGCCAGCAGTGGCCGCAGCAGCGCCACGTTGTCGGCTTCGCACCAGATAAAACGCACTTCACTCTCGGACACGATGGGCGCCAGCTCAGACAGCGCCAGGCGTGGATTGACACCGATGGCAACACCACCAGCCCAGATCACCCCGAGATAGGCGACCACCCAATCGATGCTGTCGGGTGCCAGCACGATGACCCGCTCAGCGCAGCGCAAACCCAGCGCCTGCCAGGCACCGGCAGCCTGGCGCACGCGCTGGCGCAGTGCCTCGTAGCTCAGGGTCTCGTCGCCACACTCCAACGCCACCGCGTGTGAAGCGCCAGCTTCGAGCAGGGTTTGGGCGGCGTTCATGCTCATCTCACACGACCAGGGGCGCTTCCTGCATGGCCTCGATCTGCTCTTCGAGCATCTGGACCTGGCCCTGCCAGTAGTCGCTGGAACCAAACCACGGAAAATTGATGGGGAAGGTCGGGTCGCTCCAGCGCCGTGCCAGCCAGGCGCTGTAGTGGATCAGGCGCAGCGTGCGCAAGGGTTCAATCAAAGCCGTCTCGCGCCGGTCAAATTCCCGAAACTGTTCGTAGCCATCGACCAGCGCACCGAGTTGGCGTGTGCGCTGCTGGCGGTCACCGCTGAGCAGCATCCACAAGTCCTGCACTGCCGGGCCGCTGCGGGCATCGTCGAGATCGACAAAATGTGGCCCCGGTCCACTGGCGGCGGGCGACTCCAGTGGCGTCCACAGGATGTTGCCAGGATGGCAGTCACCATGCAACCTGATCTGCCGGATCGGTTCGGCATCGGCGTCCTGCCCACGCTGTGACGGCGCCAGGCAGGGGTAGGTCGCAATCAGGTCAAGCGCCTGCTCAGCCGCTTTGGTCCAGGCGGACTGAACGTCCAGCGGCACCATCTCATGGGCCAGCAGCCAGTCGCGTGAATCGGTGCCAAAGCTCTGCAGGTTGAGGGCTGGTCGGGTGGCAAAGGGTCTGGCAGACCCCACCGTATGGATGCGCGCCAGAAAACGCCCTATCCACTCCAGCACCTCCGCGTCGTCGAGTTCCGGCGGGCGACCACCACGACTCGGGCTGACGCTGAAAGCGAAGCCGCCAAAGTAGTGCAAGGTCTTGCCGGCGAGAAGCAGCGGACCAATGACAGGGATTTCAGCTGCCATCAGTTCGGCCGAGAAAGCATGCTCTTCCAGGATCTGGGACTCGCTCCAGCGCTCTGGCCGATAGAACTTGGCCACCACCACCGGACCCTCTTCGAGATGCAGTTGGTAAACCCGGTTCTCATAGGAGCTCAGCGCCTGCTGGCGCCCGTCACCATACAGACCAACGCTGGCCAGTGCGTCCATCACGACATCGGGTGTCAGAGTCTGATACGGGTGCCGGTCAGACTCAGACATTGCTGTTGGCGCGCACTTCTTCGATGGTGGTCAGCCCGCTTAACACCTTGTGAATACCGTCCTGGCGTAGCGTGCGCAATGAGCCATGCTGCATCGCCTCGAACTGGAGCTGGTCAGGCCGGTCGCCAGTCTGAATGAGCCGGCGCAGCGCCGGCGTTACTATCAATAATTCGTGCATGCCAACGCGACCGCTGACGCCAGTGCTCTGGCAATGACTGCAACCCGGCGCACTGTAGTGCGTCAGACGTCCGTCATGACCATACTCGGCAAGCCACTCCTGGCGTACCGACTCGCGCTCTGGTCGCAACGCTTCGGGAAACGAATGCAGGTAGTCATCCAGCAATTCATGAATGACCGCATCGCTGGCCTCCTGGGCGGTGCGGCACTCCGGGCACATCCTTCGCACCAGACGCTGCGCCAGTACCGCCAGCAGAGAGTCAGCAAAGTTGAAGGGGTCCATACCCATATCGATCAAGCGGGTGACGGTCTCGGCAGCGCTGTTCGTATGCAAGGTAGACAGTACCAAATGCCCTGTCAGCGACGCTTCAATGGCAATCTGCGCCGTTTCCTTGTCGCGGATCTCGCCCACCATGATGACGTCCGGGTCGGCCCGCAGGAAGGATCGCAGGGCCTTGGCAAAAGTCCAGTCAATCTTGGCATTCACCTGGACCTGACGCAGATCGGGTTGCGTTATTTCGATCGGATCCTCAGCGGTCCAGATCTTGCGCTGCGGCGTGTTCAAAAAGCCCAGCACCGAGTGCAGTGTGGTGGTCTTGCCCGAACCGGTCGGTCCGACACAGAGCACCATGCCGTAGGGTCGACTGATGGCTTCACGCAGATGCGTCAGATTGGCAGCCGACAGGCCGAGCCGGTCCATCCCGATCGGCTTGGCTGATGAAAGCAGCCGCATCACGATGTCTTCCAGCCCACCCGAGGTTGGAACGGTGGCGATGCGCAACTCGATCTTGTGCCGGTTCGAAAATTTCGAAAAATCGATCTTGCCGTCCTGCGGCTTGCGTCGCTCGGATATATCCAGATCAGCCATGATCTTCAACCGTGCCGTCAGGGCAGCCCGGTAGGTGTGCGGCAATTCCAGGTAATGCGATAGCACGCCGTCCTTGCGAAAACGAATCCGGGTCTTGATGCGCCCAGGATGGGTTTCTACGTGAATGTCGGACGCACCACGGTTGTAGGCCTCGATGATCATGGTGTTGATCAGGCGCACCAGCGTGTTGTCAGACTGCTCTATCTGGCTCTCGACTTCCTCATGATCGCCCTGCGACAATTCCATTGACTGCAGCAACTCCGTGCTGCTGGCCAGCTCCTGCTGCAGGTTCTCCGGACTCTGCTGGGGTGCCGCAAAAGGGCTGTTTGGCAAACCATACTTGTCGTAGGTTTCGCTCAGGATCTGCTGGATCTGCTGCTCGTCACCAAGCGTCGCGATGACCCGTGTCTCGAGCATGAACTCGAGCTCTTCGAGCATGTCGCGTCGGGTCGGATCACCCGTGGCAATCACCAGCATCTTGTCGCGCAGCAACAGGGGCATGATAGCCAGGCGCATTGCCGTCGAAAACGGAACCGTGCGCAAGGCCTCAGCCTCGATCGGGAACTGCGCCACATCGACGATCGGGTAACCCATCTTGCGGGCCAGCGCAGTATTGAGATCACGCCGCGTCAGAAAACCCATGTTTACCAGCAACTGCCCCAAGGGGACAGAGCGCTCGGTCTTTTGGCGCTCGAGTGCCTGCGCCAGCTGACCCTCGTCGATAAACCCGAGCCGGGTCAGGGCTTCGCCAACCCGGATCATCGGCATCCTGGACTGTTGATCCAGTGCCAGCATCAGCTGATCCGGTGAGACAATCGCCTCGTTGACCAGACTGTCACCCAATTTGCGCTTGCGCAGACTGGTCTGCTCGGTTGCCGCCTGCTCCACCTGCTGACGTGTCACCGCACGCTGCGCTACCAGCAAATGCCCGATATGCTCACCAAAATTAACGCTCTGGTAGGCCTCGCGCGGCATGAAGACGCGCTCGACGCCACCTTCGCCACCATCCACCGGTGTAAAAAGGAAGAGGCCGAAGCTGGCTTCGATATAACCGACAGTCTGGCCCGACAGGACACTGCCGTCCTCCAGTTGCAACTGATAGTCCAGCGTCGGGCGATGACCGAAGATCTCGGCAAAATTGGTATCACTGACTTCTTCTTGCGGATGAAGAACCGTCTTCACGGTCAGCTTTCGAAACTGCGAGAAGTGCACCCGCCCGGGCGAGGCCCGATTCGGTACAAAGATCATGGCCGTCTTGTCAGAAGGCGTCAGCATTGCCAATCGGCAGCTGCGGACGACGCCGTTCAGGTCTTCAATCTCGCAGATCTGCGGGTCCGTCCAGGCAACGGCATCACTGAAGATGGCGTAGGGCGGGCTGGGCCAGTACAGGCCGGTAAACTTGCTCGTCGCAGCCCGCCCACCACCCGTCATACTTGCACCGGGCAAGTCTTGGGTAGGCAGGGACATTGAATCAAACTTCATCAGGGGCGGCTCGTGTTGGAATCAATGTTAACCGCTGTCAGAAAGGTACGTCCAGATCCGGATCGAGTGCTGCCTTTGCTGTACCTGCTTGCTGCGTCAACATTTCGAACGGCAAAGCCTGTTTGACCAGTATCACCGTGCAGGGTGCGTCCATTGCAACCTTGATCGGCACGGTGGCAAGAAAGCGTTGCATCTTCAAACCGTGCGTGGCGGCACCCACGACAATGACGCTGACTTCGTTGCCGACCGCGTAATTGACCAGCGCTTGTGCCACGTCGCCGGACTCCAGCACGTGGTAAGAGGTCTGCTGGCCCGGCAGGTCAAGTGGTTGTGCCCACTGGCGCAGCGCAGCGATGTGTTTGCGCTGCAGGCTGGTCTCGCTGCCGTCGCTCGACGAGCCGCTCTGGCTACCCGAAATCACGGTCACACAAGCCAGCCTGGCGCCTGGGCGCGTCCCCATCGAGCGCGCTACCGCCTGGCGCAGTGAGTACAGCGTCGCATCCGTCACGTCCTTGTACGGCACCGCCACCATCACGATCGGGACTTCATCGATCTGGTGCGCCGGCAAGGGGCTGGGCTGGTATTGCATGCCCGCCGCCTTCAGCCAGCGTTTGAAATGAACACCAAAGCCGGTACCCCTGGTATTGCGGCCCCGTTCGGTCACCGTCACCTGCTCCGGATGGCGCAGGTCAAACGCCAGATGCGCTGCCGACGGATAGCGTTTCGCGGCCTCGGGTTCCAGGCAGCGCAGGATCACCTCCTGCATCCACTCAGGCAGATCGGGTTGCAGTTTGCGCGGCGGCGGCGGATCCATCCACAATCGCTGGCGCAAGCCGCCGGTCGTCCTGGGCGAACCAAAAGGCAGTTCGCCGGTGGCGAGTTCATAAAGCATCACACCGATCGCAAAAATATCGCTGCGCGGGTCGCCCCGCACACCCACCACCTGCTCGGGCGCGATCCAGGTCGGGGAGCCGACGGCCTTGCGCAGCTGCTCGGCCAGCAAATCCGGGTACAGCGCATTGCACGAGAGGCCGAAATCGAGCAGCACCGCGCTGCCGTCCTGGCGAATGAGCACATTGGCCGGCTTCAAATCCAGATGGCAGGTGTTTTGCTGATGCAGACTGTGTACCGCGATGGCCACTGCAGCGCCAAGAAAAGCCAGGCCCTTGACCGGCGGACGTTCCGCAGGCTCCAGCCAGTGATCCAGGGTCTGCCCCGGCACGTACTCCATGACCAGATAGGGCACGTTTTCCAGGTCCCCGGCGGCCACAAAGCGCGGCACATGGGAGCCGGTCAGCACCTGCATGATCTGGTGCTCGACCTCAAAGCTGATGATGTTCTCGGCGCCATCACCCTCCGTCATGCGCGGCACCTTCATGGCCAGCGGAAAGCCGGGGTTGCGCGCACCTTCGGAGTAATGCACGTGATAGATGTGCGCCATGCCGCCCGAATGGATGCACTCCTCGATGGTGAAGCCGTCGAGTTCGGTGCCGGGCTCGAGCAGCTTCATCGACCCAACTCCAGCCGGTCGGCAAACAAGGCTGGCAAAGCCGCTTGCCGAATGGCTACGGCAGCCGAATGGTGGTCATAGGAAACACGCTGAAACGTCAGTTGCAATTTTTCAGTATCAAAGATGGCGTACATGGCCTGCGGGTTGCGGTCGCGCGGCTGCCCGACCGAACCAATGGTCGCCAGCCAGCGCCTGTGCCGGGGTACCGGTACCGCCACGCCGGCGGTCGGCAGGAACTTCATCAGATCGGTGCTGGCGCCCCGGTAATACAGGGTCTGGTGGTGCACATGGCCGCAAAACACGTATCGCACTTCGGGCAGCGCTGTTGCCGCGTCCAGACTGTCGCGCGCAGCACGCTCGTCATAAACGTAGTGCCACAGTGCCGGGTCGTTGACCGAAGCGTGCACCAGCAGAACGGCCTCGCGCTGCAGCGTCAATGGCAACTGGTCCAGGAACTGCAATTGATCGGCACTGAGCTGCGCGTGCGTCCAGGCCGCGGTCGTGTCGCCCACGGTCTGCACCTGGGCCGGCGGTGTCACCGCCAACTGATCGTGATTGCCCTTAACCAGCAGCGCTCCCTCAGCCATCAGTTGCTGAGCCCGCTCGACCACCGCCGCCGGATCGGCGCCATAGCCCACCAGATCACCGAGCACAGCGAACTGCTGCGCACCATGCTCGCGCGCATGCGCCAGGCAGGCATCAAAAGCCTGAATATTGGCGTGAATATCTGACAGCAGAGCCAGCTTCATGGTGTTCCTCTCTGTTTTCAGGCGACATCATGCCTGATCCCGACATCGCCCTGGGCGTCGTTCTCTCATTGTGCTGCGGGTTTGCGCTAATGGACGCCACAGGTGTGGCGCGGGATGATGCCGCCCAGTGTGTCGGAGAATAGCAATGTATGACTACATCATCATCGGTGGTGGCTCGGCTGGATGCGTGCTGGCGGCACGCCTGACCGAGAATCCGGACATCAAGGTGGCTCTGCTGGAAGCCGGCAGCACCGACCGCAGCGCGATGATCCACTGCCCCGCCGGCTTGGCTGTGATGGCGCAGAC
Organism: Comamonadaceae bacterium; assembly: GCA_007280205.1. Lineage (GTDB taxonomy): Bacteria > Pseudomonadota > Gammaproteobacteria > Burkholderiales > Burkholderiaceae_C > Rhodoferax. The sequence goes on along the minus strand of QYPX01000144.1, from coordinate 47,601 downwards.
AGGTCAAAGCAACTGGAAATTTGACACCGTGCCGCAAGCCGGCCTGAGCGGTCGGCGCGGCTATCAGCCCTGCGGCAAGGTGCTCGGTGGTTCGAGTTCAGTCAATGCCATGATCTACATCCGTGGTCACCGGTCCGACTATGACCATTGGGCGGCCCAGGGCAACCCGGGGTGGTCCTACGACGAGGTGTTGCCCTACTTCAAGCGTGCCGAGCACAACGAGCGCGGCGCCAACGCCTTTCACGGCAGCAGTGGTCCGCTCAATGTGATGGACTTGCGCAGCCCGACCCGCTTCGGGCCGATGTTCATCAAGGCCGGGCAACAAGCCGGCTTCAAGAGCAACCCCGACTTCAACGGCGCCGACCAGGAAGGTGTTGGCATGTACCAGGTCACGCACAAGGCAGGCGAGCGCTTCAGTGCGGCCAAGGCCTACCTCAAACCGAATCTGGCGCGGGCCAACCTGCAAGTGCTGACAGGTGCCCATGCGAGCCGTATCCTGTTCGAAGGAAAACGCGCCGTCGGGGTTGAGTTTGTGCAGGATGGGCAAGTCAAACAGCTCAAAGCCAGCCGCGAAGTGTTGCTGAGCTCCGGCGCCCTGCAGTCGCCCAAGCTGCTGCTGCTCTCGGGCATCGGTCCGCAGCAGCACCTGGCTGAGCTTGGCATCGAGAGCGTCCACCACCTTCCCGGCGTCGGGCAGAACTTCCACGACCACATCGATGTGGTGCAGGTGTTCGATGCGCCCCGGGCAAAAGACCTGTTCGGCATTTCCCTGAGCGGCATGGTCAGAGCCATCAAGGGCGTGTTTGAGTGGCGCAATTACCGCACCGGCATGCTCACCACCAACTTCGCAGAAGCGGGTGGGTTCATCAAGAGCCAGGCCAGCGAGCCGATTGCGGATCTGCAACTGCACTTTGTCATCGGCAAGCTGGTCAACCACGGCCGCACTGGCACCCTCGGTCATGGCTTCTCATGCCATCTGTGCCTGCTGCGCCCACGCAGTCGCGGCAGCATCCGCCTGGCCAGCAAGGACCCCCGGAGCGCCCCCCTGATTGACCCGAACTATCTGAGCGATCCGGATGACATGGAACGCATGGTTCGCGGTTTCAAGCTGATGCGCAAGCTGCTGGCGCAGCCGGCCCTGGCCGGCCTCGCAGGCAAGGAACTGGCCTCCGGCGCAGCGGCTCAGAGCGACAGCCAGATCGAGCAGTTCATCCGCGCCACCGCTGACACCATCTACCACCCCTCTGGCAGCTGTCGCATGGGCAACGGGCCACTCGATGTGGTCGACGCCCAGTTGCGGGTGCACGGCATCGAAGCCCTGCGTGTAGTCGATGCCTCCATCATGCCGCGCCTGGTCAGCGGCAACACCAACGCACCAACGATCATGATTGCCGAAAAAGCCGCCGACATGATCAAGGCCGCTGCTTCGTAACTTCTGTCGTCTTTGTCATTGCGGCACTGCTTCTGTCATTGCGGCACTGTTTTGTCATTGCGGCACAGCTTCTGTCATTGCGGGCTTGACCCGCAATCCAGTCACGGCGTGGCACTGGATCCCGGATCAAGTCCGGGATGACAAACTGCTGGCCTCGGATGACAAATGGCTAGCCCGGGATGACAAACTGCTGGCCCCGGATGACAAACTGCTGGCCCCGGATGACAAATGGTCAGCCGCGAAAGCGCTTGCGCGTCAGTGCCAGCGCGATCCAGAACCCTGCCACCGCATAGACCAGCAACACCAGCAAGTGCTTTGCCGGGTCTTGCGGCCACTGGTCCATGAACAGGGGGCGCACCAGATCGATCGCGTTGGTCAGGGGCAGCCACTGTGAGATCGTGCGCACGACTTCCGGCAGTTGCTCCAGCGGAAAGAAGATGCCGCTGACAAACATGGTGGGCGTCAGAAACAAGGTGAAGTAGTAGGTAAAGAAATCGTAGCCCTTGGCCAGGGCATTGAAGATCAGCGCCAGGCTGCTGAAGGTGATGCCAACACCCAGCAGGATGGGCCAGGCCAGCAGCAGCTTGGGCGAGTAGCTGATGCCCAGCGCCAGCATCACGACCAGAATCGCGCTGACGGTGAACAGCGCCTTGAAGGCGGCCCAGAGCATCTCGGCCAGCACCACATCGTCCAGATTGACCGGCGCATTCATGATGCCGTCCCAGGTCTTTTGCACATGCATGCGCGAAAACGCCGAGTACAGCGCCTCAAAACTCGCTGCGTTCATGGCGCTCATGCAGATCGAGCCGCTGGCCAGAAAAAGAATGTAGGGCACCTTGACCGCGCCCTCCACACCGGGCAGCGTCACCTCCCCCACCAACGCACCCATGCCGTAGCCAAAGGCCACCAGCCACATCAGCGGCTCGGCGATATTACCGACCAGACTGGGGATGGCCAGCTTGCGCCAGACCAGCAGATTGCGCAGGAAAACCGGCCACCAGCGCCACGAAAGCTCGGGCGCGCGCCAGACGCTGATCTCGTTTGCATTGCTCATCCGAGCGTCCCAATGAACACCTTCAGAAATTCAGATTTTCGGGATGAAGTGCGAGGCGCGCGGCGCGCAGCAAGCGCAATGTACTTCTGTACATGAGGATTGCGAGCACCAAGCAACGACGCAATTTGCCCGAAAAATGGATTGATGGAGGTGTTCATGCGTCCTCCCTGATCTGACGGCCTGTCAGCTTGAGAAAAAGGTCTTCCAGATTGGCCGGCCGGTGCAAGGTCCGCAACTGCGGTTGCGTGGCCAAGGCCTGCAGCAGCGGCTTGGCGTCCTGCGTGTAAAAGAAGACGGTCTCACCGCTGACCTCGACGCGCGCCGCCAGTGCCTGTAGCGGCCCGTCCACCAGATCCAGCGCTCCCGTGCCGTAGACCTCGACCACATCGGGCTCCAGGTGCTGGCTGATCAGTTCGCGCGGCGAGCCCTCGGCGATCTTCTTGCCGTGGTCCAGTACCAACAGGCGTGTGCACAGTCGCTCCGCCTCGTCCATGAAGTGCGTCGTCAGCAAAATCGACTTACCTTCCTGCAGCAACAGTTGCAGCCGTTCCCACATCAGATGGCGCGCTTGCGGATCCAGACCCGTGGTGGGCTCGTCGAGCAGCAGCAGGCGCGGGTTGTTCACCAGCGCGCGTGCCAGACTCAGGCGCCGCTTCATGCCGCCCGAGAGTTCTCCCGGTTTCGCCGTGGCCTTGCTGGTGAGCGAAGCAAAGGCCAGCAGCGCCGGAATGCGCTCACGAATCTGACTCGATTTCATGCCAAAGTAGCGACCGTAGACCAGCAGGTTCTCGGCGCAACTGAAATCGGGGTCCAGCGTATCGAGCTGGCTGACCACGCCGAGCTGCGCCTTGATGGCGAGCGAGTCACGCGGCATCGCCAGGCCGAAAGCGGTGATGCTGCCGCCATCGGGCACGCTTTGCCCCAGACACATGCGGATCGTCGTGGTCTTGCCGGCGCCGTTGGGGCCGATCACGCCCAGACACTCGCCGGCGGCGATCTGAAACGACAGGTCATCGACGACGGTGTTGTCGCCATAGCGCTTGCTGAGATGGCTGGCCGCAAAGAGCGGCTCGGGTGCGGCTGAACTGAAGGGCATGGGCTAGATTGAATCAGACCTACTGAAACGCCACCTCGGCAAAGCTGCGCAGCTTGCGGCTGTGCAACTGATCGATGCCTTCGGCGCGCAGCAGCTCAATGGCCCGCATGCCAATGCGCAGGTGCTGATCGACCCGCTCACGGTAAAAATGGTTCGCCATGCCCGGCAGCTTGATCTCGCCGTGCAGTGGCTTGTCACTCACGCACAGCAGGGTGCCGTAGGGAACCCGAAAGCGAAAGCCGTTGGCGGCAATGGTGGCGCTCTCCATGTCCAGCGCCACAGCGCGGCTCTGGCTGAAGCGCTGCTGCGGTCCGTTGTCGGGCAGCAACTCCCAGTTGCGGTTGTCGGTAGAGGCCACGGTGCCGGTGCGCATGATGCGCTTGAGCTCGGAGCCCCTGAGTTGCGTCACATCCGACACCGCCTGCTCCAGCGCCACCTGAATCTCCGCCAGGGCCGGAACCGGCACCCACAGCGGCAGTTCTTCGTCCAGCACATGGTCTTCGCGCACATAGCCGTGCGCCAGCACATAGTCGCCCAGTTGCTGCGAGTTGCGCAGACCGGCGCAGTGGCCCAGCATGATCCACGCGTGGGGCCGCAGGACCGCAATATGGTCGGTGATGGTCTTGGCATTGGCCGGGCCGATGCCGATATTGACCATGCTGATACCGCTGCGGTCGGCGCGCACCAGATGGTAGGCCGGCATTTGTGGCAGGCGCGGCGGCACCTTGCCCAGATCGTCGCCGGAATAATTGGAGTCTGACCCCAATTTATGGGTCACGACGTTGCCGGGCTCGATGAAAGCGATGTACTCGCTTGCCGGGTCGGCCATGGCCTCGTGTCCCAGACGCACGAACTCATCGATGTAGAACTGGTAGTTGGTGAACAGCACAAAGTTCTGGAAATGCTCGGGCGCGGTACCGGTGTAGTGGCGCAGGCGGTGCAGCGAGTAGTCCACGCGCGGCGCAGTGAACAGCGACAGCGGCTGCGCCTCGCCCGGGCGCGGCATGTAAGTGCCGTTGGCGATGCCGTCGTCCATCGCCGTCAGATCCGGCAGATCGAACACGTCGCGCATGAGCTGGCGCCGCTCGGCGCTCAGGCTGCCTTCAATATGGTCGTTCTCGGCAAAGGAAAAGTGCACCGGAATCGACTGCGAGCTGGTGCCAACTTCCAGTTCGACGCCGTGGTTCTCCAGCAGCAGCGTGAACTGCTCAAGGTAGTACCCGGCATACAGGTCGGGTCGACTCAAGGTGGTCTCGAAGCGGCCCGGCCCGGCCACAAAGCCGTAGCTCAGGCGGGCGTTCGCGCCGGAGTTCAGGCGCGAGACGGTATCGGTCTGGACCCGCACAAAGGGGTAGCAGGCCCGCACATGGCCGGGCAGACTCTCCCCGCCCACAAAGCGCTGCATGGCAGAGCGCAGATGCGCGATGCTGCTGTCGTAAATTTCGCGCACACGTGCCAGTGCGCTGGCCGGGTCGGTGAAACGGGCGGGAGCAATAAAAGTCGGTAGGTAAGACATGGCGTCATTGTTTCATGGTCGGGAAAAGCATGCCAATCTCAGTTTTTCAGCCAATCCGCCATCAAGGTCGCTTCAAGCAGGGTCAGGCAGGCCGGCGCATCGACCTGCATGCAGACCTGACTGCGAGTTCGATTCTCTTCCCAACCGCTTTGCGGGTAGTCGATGAAATCGCGCCGGTTCAGTATCGTCTGGCCCTGCGCCAGCCCCTCGCAAGCGACCCGGATGCAACCGGTCTCCATTGCAAAGAACTCGGGATTCACCAGATAGATGAAAGCCAGCAGATCGTGCGCAAAGCAGCCCGGTGTTTTCGCAACGTGCCTGTACAGGCCACTGTAAAACGTTGCATAGAACGCGACGGCGTGCGCCAGCGTATCAGTGGCCAGATGGCGCTGGCGCTGAGCCAGCTTCTGGAAGAAGGCCAGTTCAGTCACGACCCGGTGCGTCACGTCCAGCCCCACCATGGTCAGTTTCCAGGGCGCAGCAAACACGCTGTCTGCCGCATGCGGATCGTTCCAGATGTTGGCCTCGGCCACCGGGGAGACGTTGCCGGGCTCCAGCACGGTGCCGCCCATGACGATGACCTGCTTGAGCAGGGCAGGCAGCGCAGGCTCAAGTTGGAGCGCCGTGGCCAGATTGCCCAGCGGGCCCACCGCCACCAGCGTGATCTCACCGGGTTGGCTGCGCGCGCTATCGACAATGAATTGCGCCGAACTGCGCGGATCAAGTTGCCTGCCAATCGAACGTCGTGAGGCCAGATTGCCCAGCCCGTCGGCACCGTGAATGAAGGCGGGTGGCGCCACCGGCGCTTTGCTCAAGGGTGCGCTCAGTCCGCGTGTCACGGCAAGCTCGCGTCCGGCAATCGCCGTGAGGTAAAGCGCGTTGATCGCGGCCTGCTCGACGCTGACGTTGCCAAAAGTGGTGGTGATGCCAATCAGGTCAATGGCCGGATGCGCCAGCGCAAAGTACAGGGCGATGGCGTCGTCAACGCCGGGATCGGTGTCGAAAATGACTTTGTGGACCAGGTTCATGCTCCAAATGTTTGCTATGCTTGTGTGCAGTTGGTTCCGCTGAGCTTGACCTTTTCAACCTTACCAAGAAGAGAGAGTGCATATGAAGTTTAAGTCCACTGCATGTTTGGCGTTTCTGGCGCTCGGTTTGATCGCCAGTTTTCAGGCGACGGCACAGCCGGCGGTCATCTTTGATATGGGCGGCAAGTTCGACAAGTCGTTCAATGAAGCGGCCTACAACGGCATGGAACGCTGGAAGAAAGAATCCGGCAAACCCTATCTTGAGTTCGAGATTGCCAACGAATCACAACGCGAGCAGGCGGCCCGGCGCATGGCAGAGCGCGGCGCCAGCCCGATCATTGGCATTGGCTTTGGCCAGGCATCGAGCATCGAGAAAATCGCCAAGGAATTCCCCAAGCTCAAATTCGCCATCGTTGATATGGTCGTCGATCAACCCAACGTCCAGTCGGTGGTGTTCAAGGAGCATGAGGGCAGCTTCCTGGTCGGTGCCATGGCAGCCATGGCCAGCAAGACCGGCAAGGTGAGCTTTGTCGGTGGCATGGACATTCCCCTGATCCGCAAGTTCCAGTGCGGCTACGAGCAGGGTGCCAAGTTTGTCAACCCCAAGGCCGAGGTCTTCAGCAACATGACCGGCACGACGGGTGCGGCCTGGAACGACCCGGCGCGCGGTGGCGAACTCGCCAAGGCACAATTTGCCAAGGGTTCGGACGTGGTGTTTGCGGCGGCCGGCGGCACCGGCACTGGCGTTTACCAGGCGGCCAAAGACAGCGGCAAGCTCGCCATCGGTGTCGACAGCAACCAGAACCACCTGCAGATCGGCACCATGCTGACCTCCATGATCAAGCGGGTTGATGTAGCGGTTTACAACGTCATCATGGCGCACAAACCGGGTCTGTCGGTGCTGGGCCTGAAAGAAGGGGGTGTTGACTATGCGCTGGACGCCAACAACGCCAAGCTGGTCAGCGCCGACATGAAGAAAAAGGTCGACGCCCTGAAGGCCGACATCATCAGCGGCAAGATCAAGGTGGCCGACTACATGGCAGACAACGCCTGCAAGTACTGATTCCAGGGGATGCCCCGCGTCACTCCCGCCCCAGCGGTGCGCATGCGGGGCATCCACAAGCGGTTTGGAGCGGTTCAAGCCAACGCTGATGTCGCCTTGCAGGTGGCGCCTGGCACGATCCATGGCATCGTAGGAGAAAACGGTGCCGGCAAGAGCACCCTGATGTCGGTCCTTTACGGCTTCTACCGGGCCGACAGCGGCCAGATTGAAGTCTTCGGCCAGCCGGTCAACATTCGCAATGCGGATGACGCCATCGCCCTGGGTATTGGCATGGTGCACCAGCACTTCATGCTGGTCGACACCCTCACCGCCCTGGAAAACGTGATGCTGGGCGCAGAGCCACACTGGCTGCTCGCACGCGCGCAGGCCGCCGTGCGAATCAAGCTCGAAGCCCTGATGCAGGCCACCGGTCTGCAACTCGATCTGGACTGCCTGGTGGCGGATCTGGCGGTGGGCGACCGGCAGCGGCTCGAAATTCTCAAGACCCTGTACCGGGGCGCCAAAATCCTGATCCTGGATGAACCAACGGCCGTGCTGACCCCCCAGGAGACCGGACACCTGTTTCAGGTACTCGACGGGCTGCGCAAGCAAGGCACGACGATTGTGCTGATCACGCACAAGTTGAAGGAAGTGATGCTCCTGTGCGATCAGGTCACGATCATGCGCGCCGGCCGCGTGGTGCAGGACCTGCCGGTGTCCCAGGCTTCGATCGAGGGTCTGGCCGAAGCCATGGTGGGCCGAAAAGTCAACATCGGTCGCAGCCAGGGCCCGCCAACCGCACCCGGGCCGGTGCTGCTGCAAGCGCGCGATCTGGTGCTGCGCGACGCGCTGCAGGTCACGCGCCTGAAAGGCTTGAGCCTCTGCTTGCACGCTGGTGAAATTGTCGGCGTCGCCGGCGTCTCCGGCAACGGTCAGAGCGAGTTGCTGGACCTGCTCTCGGGGCTGCTGCGGCCTACCGGCGGGCAACTGGAATTAGGCGGAAAACTTTTCGAGGCGAGCGCCTGGCTGGACCCCAGGACGGCACGCGAACTCGGCCTGGCCCACGTGCCTGAAGACCGGCAGGCGCGCGCACTGGTCATGAATTTTGCGGCCTGGGAGTCGGCCGTCCTGGGCTACGACGGATTGCCGGAGTATGGCCAGGGGGGCTGGCTGGATCACCCGGCCATGCGCCGCGCCACCGGGCAGTACATGGAGCGCTTTGATGTGCGCCCCAGAAACCCGGAACTGCTGAGCAGCAAGTTCTCCGGCGGCAACCAGCAAAAGCTGGTGCTGGCACGCGAGTTGGGCCAGGCACCCAAAGTGCTGCTGGTCGGTCAGCCGACGCGAGGCGTCGACATTGGCGCCATCGAGTTCATCTACTCACAACTGCGCGCGCTGCGCGCTGCCGGCTGCGCGGTGCTGCTGGTATCAAGCGAGCTCGACGAGATCCTCGCCTTGTCGGACCGCGTGATAGTGATGTACCAGGGTGCAGTGACCGGCGAACTTCCGATGGCCGATTGCAGTGAAGCCCGGCTGGGCATGCTGATGCTCGGTGGTGCTGTGCAATGAGAGCCAGCTACAGCCTGCCGCGCTGGGCCGATCTGCTGCTCTTGCCCATCGTCTGTCTGGGTCTGGCCCTGCTGCTGGCCGGCCTGGTGGTGCTACTGGTAGGGCAGGACCCGGTGCGCGTCATGACGGTGCTGGTGCAGGGTGCGCTCGGCACCCAGCGCGGCCTGAGTTACACACTCTATTACGCCACCACCTTCATCTTCACCGGGCTCGCCGTGGCCGTGGCCTTTCATGGTGGCCTGTTCAATATCGGCGGCGAGGGACAGGCCATCATGGGCGGACTCGGCACCGGCCTGGCAGCACTGTACCTGTCGGCCCTGCTGCCGGCCTGGCTGATGCTGCCGCTGATGCTGATTTCAGGCGCCCTCTTTGGCATGGTCTGGGCCATCGTGCCGGCTTATCTGCAGGCCTACCGCGGCAGCCATGTCGTCATCACCACCATCATGTTCAACTTCATCGCCAGCAGTGTGCTGGTGTACCTGCTGGTGAACCACCTGCGCCCGGCCGGATCCATGTCGGTGGAAAGCGCCCCGTTTGCCGCGTCTGCCAAGCTGCCGACGATGCACGAAGCACTGGCAGCGCTGGGCATCGCCTGGCCCAGCTCGCCGCTGAACCTCAGCCTGTTTCTGGCGCTACTGGCCTGCCTCGGGGTCTACCTGTTTTTATGGCGCACGCGCGGCGGCTACCACCTGCGCGCCGTCGGCTCCAGCCCGGGCGCGGCAGAGTATGCCGGCATCCAGTCGCGGCACCAGATCGTCATCGCCATGTCGATCTCCGGCGCGCTGGCGGGCCTGGTGGGCATGAACGAAATTGCCGGCGTCAACGGCAAACTGTTGCTCGAATTTGTCAGTGGCGCCGGCTTTACCGGCATCGCGGTCTCTTTGATGGGGCGCAACCATCCGCTGGGCATCATCCTGGCCAGCCTGCTGTTCGGCGCGCTGTTTCAAGGTGGTGCCGAAGTGGCTTTTGAAGTGCCGGGCTTCAGCCGCGACATGGTGGTCATGGTGCAGGGCTTCATCGTGCTGTTTTCCGGCGCCATGGCTTATGTCTTTGCACCGGCGCTGGCCTGGTGCCTGGCCCTGCTGCGGCCCCGCGCTGTGGCGTCTTCCCGTTTGGGAGCGACCGATGGATGAGGTGTTTGTCGGCGAGATGGTCGCCTCGACACTGCGCCTGTCCACGCCGCTGATTCTCTGCGCGCTGGCCGGCCTGCTGTCAGAACGCTCGGGTGTCGTCGACATCGGACTGGAAGGCAAGATGCTGTTTGCCGCTTTTGCCGCCGGCGCGACCGGTGCCGTCTACGGCTCCACCACGCTGGCGCTGCTGGCGGCAATGCTGGCCGCCACTGCGCTGTCATGGCTGCACGGACTGGCCTGCGTGAGCCACCGGGGCGATCAGGTGGTCTCCGGCGTGGCCGTCAATATCGTCGCTGCCGGCATGACGGTGGTACTGGGAATCGCCTGGTTTGCACAGGGCGGGCAGACGCCGCCGGTGTCCGCCGCTGTGCGCATCACCGCCCTCTTTCCGGGCGCCGCGGGCTCGCTGCAAGGCGTGCCGCTGCTCGGCCCGGTGCTGGCTCACGCCCTGCTCGGCCACAACGCCCTGGTCTACCTGGCCCTGCTGCTGGTGCCAGCGGTTTGGTGGCTGCTGTTCAGAACCCGCTTCGGGCTGCGACTGCGCGCCGTCGGCGAGAACCCGCAGATGGTGGACGCCGCCGGCGTATCGGTGCAGCGCCTGCGCTATACCGCATTAACCCTCAACGGCATTCTGTGCGGCTTGGCCGGCAGCTACCTGGTGCTGGCACAGAACGCCAGCTTTTCACCGAACATGACCGCCGGGCGTGGCTTCATGGCACTGGCCGCCCTGATCTTTGGCCGCTGGCATCCGTTCTTGGCCTTGTGGGCCTGTCTGCTGTTCGGCTTTCTGGACGCCGCCGCGATACGTCTGCAGGGTGTCAAGTTGGCCGTGATCGGCGAGGTTCCGGTGCAGGTGATCCAGGCCCTGCCCTACGTGCTAACCGTGGTGCTGCTGGCCGGCTTTATCGGCAAGGCAGTTGCACCCCAGGCACTGGGCAAGCCCTATGTCAAGGAGTCCTGAAGGTGAACGCAGCGCTGTTCTCCATCAATTTGCTTTTCCAGCGTGCATGCTGGCTAGGGTGGCACTGAATTCCGCCGCGTCCACATGGCCGGCAGGGTGGTCAATCTTGCCGGTCGTCGGGCTTCAAGAGACCGTCAAGACCACGCTTCGAAGCCGTCATTGAGCATGCAGCTCGCGCAGGCACCCACATGGCAGACTGCCAGGGCCACCTCAAGGGCCTAGAGCGGCAGACTGGGCGGGGCCGCGGCGAATAGGGCAGAATTCAGGCTTGGGAGTCGGACACTTGCCTTGCATGCAGGCAAGCGCCACATCACCGTTGAGTTGCCAAAATGCTGGAGAACAACCCTTTTTTCATCGTGATCAACGATGCCTTTCCCCAAATCGGGGCAAAACTGGAGAGTTTCTGGGGCAGCGCGGAATTTGTCTCCTACATGGAGTTCTGTCGTAACTACGCAAAATATACGCCCGGGAAGGAGTTCCCGGCGGCGGTGCATAACGCTTTGCTCGGTCTGAATGAACAGCACGAGAAGGAATATCCACAGATCTATTCGAAACTCGATGACAACCCTGATTTCAATCTGATCAAGGATTTGTTTCCGCAGTTTGGCCTCAACCTGAAACGTCACTGGGGCAAGAAGTCCTTTCTGCTCTACGTCGAAGAGCTGCTGCGGGACGCCCGCGCCGGTGGGCAGAATGGGTTTCCCGCCGAAGCCGTGACCGCGCTGGCCAGTCTGTCGGAGCAGCATCACAAAGCGCATCCCATGCTGTTGCCCCTGCTGGAATACAACTCTGACTTCAAGGTCATCGACCAGGCCTTTCCGCGCATTGGCAGCCAAATCAAACTTTACTGGGGGCAAAGGCAATTTGGGACCTACATGAAGGATTTGCTGCACGGCACCCGACGCGGCGTGCGCAAGGGCTTTCCGACGGACGTGCTGACTGCCCTGGGAAATCTGTTCGACCAGCACAACAAGGCCTATCCCCACTTGATTCCCGAGGCGAACCTCTGGGAAATGGCGAAACATTATTGAGTTTTCCATAAGTCATGACGCGCAAGATCGTCATTGCGCCCTTCCTTCGTCATTGCGAGGAGCGCTGCGACGCGGCAATCCAGGTCAGAAACGTCAATAGTTTTCCAGCTGCTGCAGCAGGTACAGTCGTTGGTAGACGCCCTGAGGAATCGCCATCAAAGCGTCATGACTGCCCTGCTCATGAATGCGCCCGTGATTCAGCACCACGATGCAGTCGGCGCAGCGGATGGTCGAAAGACGGTGGGCAACGGCAATCACAGTGACCTTGCCGTGCAGTTCAGACAAAGCCAGTTGCACGATTTTTTCGGTCTCGGAGTCGATGTGTGCGGTGGCCTCGTCCAGAAACAAAATACGCGGTTTGCCGGCCAACGCCCGGGCGATGGCAATGAGCTGCTTTTGCCCTACCGACAGGCGCGCGCCGCCCTCACCGAGCAAAGTGTCGTATCCCTGCTCGAGTTGCACGATGAAGTCGTGGCAATGCGCAGAGCGCGCTGCCGTTTGCAGCTCGTCCTCGGTCATGCTGCGCCCCATGGCAATGTTCTCGCGCACGCTGGCTGCCAGCAAGAACGGGTCTTGCGGTACCAGGCCCACATCTGCACGAAAATGCGCGTCGCTGAAATGGGCCAGCGGCACGTCATCCACAGTGATGGCGCCCGACTGCACTTGATAGAAGCGCAGCAACAGGCTGAGCAAAGTGGATTTGCCACTGCCGGTGTGCCCCACCAGAGCGTAAAACCCGCCGGCCGGAATCTCCAGACTCAGGTCGTGCAGAACCACTGTCTCGGGGTTGTAACCAAACCGGATCCGCTCGATGCGCACCGCACCCTGGGAAATTCGCTCTGGACCAGCCACCGCGGGCGGGCGACTTTCCTGCAGCAAGGTATCCACCCGCGCCGCTGCCACGATGGCCTGCTGCAGTTGCCCGAATTGCAGCGTGATCTGGATCAGTGGGTCCACCACCCGACCCAGGTAGCTGACAAAGGCATACAGCACGCCAATCTGCAGGGCGTTGATCCCGCCTTGACCAAAGCGGTAGATCACGGCGCTGAGCAAGAGCACATTGATGAAGTCGAGCATCGGTCGCAACAACCATGCATTGACGCGCATCTCGGCCATGCGGGCGCCCAGATGCTGCTGGTTGGTGTTGTCAAATTTCTGGCGAAACCGTGCCTGCGCGTTGCTGGCCTGCAGCACCGGCATGCCGGCAATGGACTCCGACAGCTGGGCATTGATGTCGCTGCGTTTTTGCCGCGCCCGTGACACAGCGGGTGCGCTCCAGCGCTGGTAAAACCAGACAATAACCACTACCGTGGGCACCAGCGTGAGCACAATCAGCATCAGGCGCCAGTCCAGCCACGCCATGGCGGCAAAAGCGCCAAGCACGACGATGCTGCTGTCGAGCATCACAAACAGCACCTGCACATAGAGGTTTTTCACCTGTTCGGTGTCGTTCGTTACGCGGCTCACCAGCTGTCCGGTGATGGCCTTGTCAAAGAATGCCATGGGCAAGCGCAGCACATGGCCGTAGACCTCTTCGCGCAAGCGCCGCACCGAGCGCATGGCCACGCCGGCCAGACGCGTCAACTGGGTGTAGCGGATGACACTGGCCACGGCACCGGCCAACAGGATGCCACCCAGCAGCAAGCCCACCTCCAGCAGGTCAAATCGGCGCGGCACCAGTGTGTGATCAATGAAATACTTGCCAAGCAAGGGGCCTGCTGCTTCGAGCAGTGCCGCCAAAATCAACCAGGCGCAACCCTTCCAGACATGGTGCTGCTCGGATCGGGCTGCGCGGCGCAGCAGGACCAGGGCCTGGCGCGTGTTGCGCGGCTGCGGTGTGGCTTCAGTCTGCATCCAGACTCGCCTGCAGTTGTTGGTATCGCCATTGGGTGGCGTACCAGCCGCCAAGCGCAAGCAGGCCTTCATGGTCGCCCTGCTCAGCGATTCGCCCGTCCTTGAGCACCAGAATTTGCTCGGCCTCCATCACAGCGCTCAGGCGGTGGCTGACAATGACGCTTGTCTTGTCCCGGCTCGCTTTGCGCAACTCCTGCAGATGCTGCAGGATGCTGGTCTCGGTCTGGGTGTCGACCGCCGACAAGGCGTCGTCAAGCAACAGCAGCGATGCATCCGCCAGCAGCGCGCGCGCGATCGCCACGCGCTGGCGCTGCCCGCCCGACAGCGAAACGCCCTTTTCCCCGACCGGTGTGTCATAGCCCTGGGGCATGCGTGCGATGTCTTCGTCGATGCAGGCCAGACGGGCAGCGTTCTCGATTTCGGCCCGGGTCGCGCTTGCCTTGGCCAGCCCAATGTTTTCGGCAACCGACGCCGAAAACAGAAAAGGCTCCTGCGGCACCCAACTGAGGGCCCGGCGCAAGCTGTCCAGCGTGTAGTCCGCCAGCGCATGCCTGCCCCAATCGAGATGGCCCTCGTTGGCCGCATACTGGCGCAAAATCAGACGCAGCAGAGTGGATTTTCCAGAGCCCGTTGCCCCCACCACACCGAGCGTGTGACCAGCGGTCAGACGCACATCGATGCCCGACAAGGCCAGTGCCTGATGGCCCGGGTACGAAAACGAAACCCCTTTGAGAACCAACGCCCCCACCGGCCTCTCGGTCAACGTGCCGTGGTCGTCGATTGACAGAGGGGTGTCGAGCGTGGGCTGCAGGCGGCCCCAGGCGGCCCGTCCCCGTTCCATCAAGGACAGCACCCAGCCAGCGGCAAACATGGGCCAGATCAACTGACCCAGGTACATGCTGAACGCGGTCAGCGCGCCGATGGTCAGGGCGCCCTGCCAGACCAGCGTGCCGCCCAGGCCCAATGTAAGCACTGTGGCGCTGACCAGCGCAATACCCACCGCCGGTTCGAACGCCGCCTCCCAACGCTGCGCGCGCAGGCTGGCACTGGCCGCGCTTTCGGCCAGCTCGGCAAAGCGCGTGGCGCTGCGCGACTCCAGTCCCAGGGCACGCAAGGTGCGCACACCCGAGAGCGTCTCCTGCACATGGTCATTGAGCTTGCCAAAACGCTCCAGCGAGTCCTTGGAAGCCTGGTGAATGTGCGAGGAGATTCGCCAAAACGCGAACGCCATGAAGGGAAACGGCAGCAAGGCGACGAAGGCCAGACGCCAGTCAATGCCGAGCGTCATCATAGCCACCACCATGATCAGGGTCAGCGTGCCGTCAAACCCGGCCAGCATCGCCTCGCCCGAGGCCATTTCCACCGCATCGATGTCGTTGGTAGCCAGGGCCATCAGGTCACCGGTGCCACGCTGGTGAAAGAAGTGCGGCCCTTGCAGACACAGGCGCGCGTACAGGCGTGTTCTCAGCTCCGCCCCAAGACGGTAGCTCGCGGCAAACAGCTGGAGCCGCCAGGCCACCCGCAAGAAATAGATCAGCACGCCCGCCAGCACCAGCCAAGCCAACTGCCCCACCAGCTCAGCGCTGTCCATCCGCCCTGCGGCCAGACCGTCGACGATATGGCCCACTTGGCGTGGAATGAAGACGGTGAGCGCACTGACTGACGCCAGCATCAGCGCCGCCAACACGTAGGGGCGCCAGTTCTGGCGCACGTAATGCGCGATCAGGCCGGTCAGGGTCATTGAATGGCTGGCTCCGTCTGAATATTCAAAAGGTTTGAACTGCCGATCACTATAGCCGGGCAGCCATCCCATGGCACTTCCCTGCCGTTCACCGCGGGGGGGTCAACCGGTCCAACCATGATCAATCAGCTGGACGATTTGGATTGGAGCGAATTGCTCAGTTGCACCTTGTTGCTCACCCCAAGGTGAACGTAAGCATTTCGCAAATAGGTTCGAACCGTTGCTGGAGAGAGTGAAAGTTGGCGCGCGATCTCTTTATAGGTCAGTCCGGAGGCAAACAGATAGGCAGCGCGTTGCTCTCTTGGGGACAACTTTTGCGCCGGGTCGCCGCGGGGCACTGCGCAAAGCTGGACTTGGTCGCCATGCGCAAAAAGCTCGATGGAACCGCTAGCCAGTCGAACGCTGCAGGGCAGTTGCGAAAAATGGTCTACCAGTA
Source organism: Comamonadaceae bacterium (assembly GCA_007280205.1). Classification (GTDB taxonomy): domain Bacteria; phylum Pseudomonadota; class Gammaproteobacteria; order Burkholderiales; family Burkholderiaceae_C; genus Rhodoferax. The sequence goes on along the minus strand of QYPX01000144.1, from coordinate 31,708 downwards.
CGCCAGGCAGGGTGATGCCATCCCACTGCGGCCACTTTGCTTGAATGACTTCGCAAAATGCAGGCCCGGCGTAAAGCAACTGTCCGTCAGGGCGAGCCAGCGCCACACGACGAATGTCATTGATTGAATTCCTGCCAAGTTCGTTTTGCAGGCTGAAGTACCAGAGTTGAACAATGTGTTTCATCACATGCCTGAACAACATGGCTTCCTGATCGCTGAAGCCTGGGCCGGCGGCACCTCGGTACATGACCATAAAGAAGGACTGACCGGTCGCTTCTTCATCCAGGCACATGCCCATCACGTGTCGTATGCCGTAGCGCTCAGCAAACTCGGTCAATACAGGGATCGATTTGATTCGATCGTCGTCAATCAATACCCGCTTGACCTGCCCCAGGCTTTGCATCATTTCCTGCACGAAAGGGTCAATCGCCGCGATACGTCGCCAGTCATTGACCAGGCTCTCAGGCAAACCAATAAAGTCGGCCTGCAGAATGTCAAACGCTTTTCCGCTCTTTGTTTCGAAGGCAAGACCCCACCAAACGCTCTGGCAATCGATTGTTTTGACGGCCAGCCTGGCCCCTTGAAGCAGAAATTCTGCAACCGGCAGATCCCTGGCCAGACGCCCAAGACCGAGCAGGCAATTGCTCAATAACTCAATGGCGTCGAGATCGTTGGTGGCTTTCATGTCTGCAGTAGTCAATCACATGGGTCGACCGATCCTAATCCAGCTTTCTGTTTTTCCGAGGGCGAGCCGATAGCGAGCACAGTTAAATGGCTCAAGAACCTGCAACTCTCTGCGCAGAACTTCCTGGAAAGAGTTTTGGTCTGCCACGGGAAGGGAAAGGGCTGCGATAGCCTCCGCTACAGTGGCCCCCATGTTCACAATCTGACGGATCGCATCGCCTAAATGTTCCCGGTATTGGGCCCTAAATGGGTCAGGCGCGCCCATCGACTCCAGAATGACTTTGTACTTTGCAATGGAGCGTCGGTATGTCGATTCAAACAGCTCGGCAGCCATGGTTACGTCCAGGCGTTCATAGACACCCATTACCGAAAGCGCATAGTCTCCCCGTTCGACATCAAGAAATGACAGCGGGGCGCAGTTAGACAGCATGAGCGGAAGATTTGCACAAAGCCGGCTTGTCCGTTTGTTCCCGTCTTCAAAGGGTTGGAGGTAGGCAATATTGAGCCAAAGAAAAAACGCCGCCTCGATTGAATTGTTGATCGTCCGAGCCTTCGCAACAATGATTCCAAGCATCTCTTCCAGGAGGGTTGGAATCTGTGTCGGCAGGTAAACCGAATCCGCAATATTGACGACTGTTTTCCGAATCGCTCCGATTGAATCGGGATTGACGAGTAGTCCCTGCATCAACAAACTCTGGATGTTACGCACCACTGGAACCGTAATCCCATAGTCGGGTACAGCGTCGACCATGAATTCAATCGCCTCTTTGTGGTTCAAAAGCATAGAGGCATCTTCGTCATCGCTGGCCGAGCGTCCCTTGGCGAACAACTCCCGCGTATCAAGCAAACTTCTGCGGTTGCCTTCCAACCTGGAGGAATGCCAGGACAAGTCAATGAGAAGCTGCTCCAGCACCTTGCGGGCGTACGTGCTGGCTGGCTGCTGCCCGCGGGCTCGGCCAGCGCTGAACAATGCGTCCGCCAGGTGCTTTGGCAATAGTGAGGATTGATTCGGAACGTAGTCGTCCACAAATCGGCGCTGGTATGAAACTGGAGTCCGATTTCCAATGGGCGCCGCTAACTGGGCGCGCAGTTCGAGTGCTTTGGCGCTCCAAGGCAGTGCTACCGTGGCGTTTAAGTTGTCTGCGGTCTGAATCGTCCCTGGCAGGGCAACGATGTGTGCAATGCCTGCTGCAATTCGATAACCCGTCGCCGGACCGGCTCCGTCTTTCAGGATGAAGCCTTTGGATACCATCGCGGACAAGCGACGGTTGACGGTTGAGCGCTTTGCGTTTAGTTGTTCTGTGATGTCGGAGGCCCGCGCCAGCCCGAGTCCGGCGCCGGCGCGTGAGCTCAGGAAAGCAAGGATGTCTGACGTAATTTGCTTTTCGGCCATTGTTACCCTCTCGCTACTCTCTCAAAATATGTGTGAATTGGGTCTATTCTGTTATTTACTCTGTCATTTATCAACTTTATGACATTGTATGCCACGTTATGACAGAGTAAGCTGAGTTTTGGCAGAGTAACGGCCGCTTGTAGAGCCTTCTACCTGATGCCAATACCGTCTGCATTTGCAGACCCCTCATTAGCAGGGCTGTTGGTGCGCCCTTGCCTGCAGTAACTTCGCCCCTGCGATTCTCCCTATTAACAAGACTTCAAAGGCCACGCCATGAGCACTCCAGAGACAACTCCATTTGATCAATTAGCACTTTTCAGCGGTTCGCCGCAGCACGACAACTTTTGCCGATTCAAGGACATGGTCCCGACCAGCAAGATGGCTGCGTCAAGCAAGCCCTTTACGTTTCCCACAGGCAAGGCGATGGTCTTGCCAGGCGCCTACGAGTTTGATGGCAAAACCCGGTCTACCGAGGAATTCTTCACGGCAACGGATACCACGGCCCTGCTGGTCTTGAAGGATGGCGCTGTGTGCTACGAGCGCTACGCCCTCACGGGTGGGGCCGACGTGCACTGGATTTCATGGTCGGTCTCGAAAAGCTTTATTTCTGCGCTGGTCGGCATCGCCGTCGGCGAAGGTCATATTCGCAGCATTGAGGATGCCATCAGCGACTATATTGCGGTGCCGCCCGGCTCGGCCTATTTTGGGGTCAGCATCAAGAACGTGTTGCAGATGTCGTCCGGCGCTCGCTGGAACGAAGATTACTCGGATCCAAACTGCGATGTGTTTCGATTGGCAGCAGCCATGGGGGGTGCCATGTCGCTGGAAGAGTTCGTTGCCGGAATGGCCCCTGAAAGCAAGCCAGGCACGGTCTGCCGCTACAACTCGGGTGAAACTCAGGCCTTGGGTTCGTTGCTGGTTCATGCAACCAAACGTTCCTTGAGTGACTACATGCAAGAGAAACTGTTTGAACCCCTTGGCATGAACATGCCGGGCTACTGGCTGATCGACAAAACCGGAATGGAAATGGCCTTTGCCGGTCTCAATCTTGTCGCACGAGACTTCATCAAGCTGGGCGAGCTGTACCGTAACCATGGCGTTTGGGAAGGCAAGCAGCTTGTTCCTGAGGCCTGGGTGAAGGCGTCTGTCACGCCTGACGCACCGCATTTGATGCCTGGCAAGCCTCTGCTCAACGACCACGCGCTGCCCTTTGGCTATGGCTACCAATGGTGGATTCCAGAGGGCCCAGGTGGCGAGTTCGTTGCACTTGGAATTTACAACCAGCTCGTCTATGCGGATCGGTCGCGTGGCGTTGTTATCTATAAACAATCATCCAACCGGGCTTACGGCACCAGCAAAGATGAGGCCACCAATCGGGATGTTGAATCGGTAGAATTCCTGAGAGCGATCGCTCGCCAGTTTGATTGAGGCGAGCGACTGGCAGATGCATTTTTCACTTAGCACTTCATAGGAACAAACCATGCTTCAAGCCGGACTGATGATGGAGCGCCCCTTATTGATTTCCAGTGTGATCGAACACGCTGCGGCTCAATTTGGTGACGTTGAGGTGGTGTCGCGTGAAACCCATGGGCCACTTTTCCGCTACAGCTACGCGCAGTGCGCTGCCCGATCCCGTCGACTTGCCAACGCACTTGCAGCGCTGGGTTTGAAGCAAGGCGATGTTGTCGGCTCGATTGCCTGGAACAACCACCGCCATCTGGAAGCCTACTTTGCGGTGTCGGGCAGCGGCATGGTCATGCACACCTGCAACCCGCGCCTGCAGGCACAGCAACTCATCTACATCATCAACCACGCCGAAGACGCTGCCATGCTGTTTGACAGCACGTTCGCGCCGCTGATCAAGGGCATTGCACCGTATTGCCCGAAGGTGAAGCACTGGATCTGCCTGAGCGATGCTGCCAACCTGCCGGCGGTCGAGGGTGTCAGCACGCTGTGCTACGAGGACCTGATTGCCCCGCACAGCGAGCAGTTTGACTGGCCCGAGTTTGACGAGCGCAGCGGCGCTGCCTTGTGCTACACCTCCGGCACCACGGGCAACCCCAAGGGCGCGCTGTACTCGCACCGTGCCATCGTCATCAACGCCCTTTCGTGCTGCCTGCCGGGCATTCTGTCGCTCTCACCCAGTGACACGATATTGCCGGTGGTGCCCATGTTCCACATCAACGCCTGGTGCATTCCCTACGCGGCGCCGATTGGTGGCGCGCGCCTGGTGCTGCCGGGGCCGCGGCTGGATGGTGCCAGTCTGTATGAGTTGATGGAAGGCGAACGCGTGACCGTCAGCGCCGGCGTGCCCACGATCTGGCTGGCGCTGATGCAGCACGTGGAGGAACATGGCCTGCGCTTCTCGACGATGCAGCGCACCGGCGTGGGTGGCTCAGCCATGCCGGCGGCCCTGATCGCCAAGTTTGTTGACAACTACGGTGTTGAAGTGCGCCACGGCTGGGGCATGACCGAGACCACGGCGGTGGCCACCATGAGTTGCCTGTCGCCGAAAAACCGCGAACTGTCGGCCACCGAACAGCATGCGGTGATTGCGCGCCAGGGCAAGTCGGTGTTTGGTACCGAGATCAAGGTGGTTGACGAACAGGGCGCCACCTTGGCGCGCGACGGCGTCTCGCAAGGCGAGCTGATGGTGCGCGGGCAGTGGATCGTTACCGGCTACTACAAGGGTGATGTTTCCCCGCTGTTGGACGGCTGGTTCCCGACCGGCGACATCGCCACCATCGATGCCCACGGCGTGATGCAGATCCGGGATCGCGCCAAGGACGTCATCAAGACCGGCGGCGAATGGATCAGCTCAATCGATCTGGAAAGCGCGGCGGTCGGTCACCCGGCGGTCGCCATGGCGGCGGTGATCGGCGTCAAGCATCCGAAGTGGGACGAGCGACCTTTGCTCTTCATCGTGCGCAAGCCCGGTAAAACGGTCGAACGCGAAGAAATCCTGGCCTTCCTCGCCGAGCGCGTCGCCAAGTGGTGGGTGCCCGACGACGTCATCTTTCTGGAGTCACTCCCCGTCGGCGGCACCGGCAAGGTGCAAAAGGGCGACCTGCGCAAGAAGTACGGCGGCGTCTTTAGCTGACCATGAGGGATTGCTAGCGGAGCATACGCGCTGGCAGGAACAGAATGCACCAGCCGAGCAGGGACAGAAGTGTTGTCACCGGCTTACAAACGATGTGCCACGAAATTGAACCCGGACAGCATGGCGCCGTTGACGACGACCGTCATCAGGACGGCAATCAAAAGTCCGGTAAAGCGGGTTGTGCGATTTGTGTTCATTGATTCTCTCCAGTTTCAGGCCACAGTGGCCGGTTGAGGAGAATGTATTGGCGTTGGATTTCGATTGCACGTCCCTTGCGACGGACTGCGCGAGGGCCAGATGGATGCCGTAGATTCGGTGACAGACCGTCCGCCGGAAAGGACCCAGCAGCCGTTCTTGTTGGGCGCTGTCATCAATTTCGGAAACATCAATAATGCCTGGTAGTCTAATTGCGCTGTGATCTTCCTATCAACCTGTCCACGCCAATGAGCAAGCTCACTCCTGAAACGCCAAGCCGGCAGTCCGGACGCATCGCGCTCCCTTCAAGAGCCTCTGCCCGGCGCGGCTGGGCGCGCTGGCTGCCGGGGCTGCAAACGCTTCGGCACTACCCAGCATCCTGGCTGCGCCACGACATCGCAGCCGGACTGGTGCTGACGACGATGCTGGTTCCCGTGGGTATCGCCTATGCGGTGGCATCGGGCGTGCCGGGCATCTACGGGCTGTATGCAACGATTGTTCCCATGCTGGCCTATGCGCTGTTTGGCCCCAGCCGCATTCTGGTGTTGGGACCCGACTCCTCGCTGGCCGCGCTCATTCTCGCCGTGGTTCTGCCCCTGTCTGGCGGCGACCCCCACCGTGCCATTGCCCTGGCCGCCATGATGGCAGTGGTGTCGGGGATCGTCTGCATCGTTGCCGGCCTGGCGCGTCTGGGCTTCGTCACCGAACTGCTTTCCAAGCCGATCCGCTACGGCTACATGAATGGCATCGCGCTGACCGTGCTGATCAGTCAACTGCCCAAGCTGTTCGGTTTTTCGATCGACAGCGACGCTCCGCTGCACAGCCTCGGGGCCATCGTCACCTCAGTGCTTGATGGCAGGGTCAACTGGAGCACCTTCACGGTTGGCGCGGCCACCCTGGCTGTGATATTTCTGCTCAAGAGCAGCAAGCGCGTGCCGGGCATCCTGGCCGCTGTGGTTGGCGCCACCGTCGCCGTTGGCGCGCTGGACCTTGCCGCAGGCGCTGGCGTTTCGGTGCTGGGTTCCCTGCCGCAGGGTCTGCCCGCGTTCACCATCCCGTGGATCACCAGCACCGATATCGTTCCCGTCCTGATTGGCGGCACTGCCATTGCCTTGGTGTCGTTCGCCGATACCAGTGTGCTCTCGCGCGTCTATGCGGCCAGGACGCGAAGCCACGTCGATCCGAACCAGGAGATGGTGGGCCTGGGCGTTGCCAATCTGGCGGCCGGTCTTTTTCAGGGTTTCCCCATCAGCAGCAGTGCCTCGCGCACGCCGGTTGCCGAGGCCGCCGGCGCCAGAACCCAAATGAGCGGCGTCGTCGGCGCGCTGACGGTTGCCCTGTTGCTGTTGCTGGCGCCGAACCTGCTGAAGAACCTGCCCATCAGCGCCCTGGCTGCGGTCGTCATCGCTGCTGCCACTGGCATGATCGAGGTCACCGACTTGCGTCGGATCTACCGCATCCAGCGCTGGGAGTTCTGGCTGGCTATCGCCTGTACCGTCGGCGTGGTCGTGCTGGGCGCGATTCCCGGTATTGGTCTGGCCATCGTGATTGCCGTCATCGAGTTTCTCTGGGGTAGCTGGCGCCCGCACTCCGCCGTATTGGGCCGCGCCGACGGTGTCAAGGGCTACCACGACATCCAGCGCCATCCCGAGGCGCGCCTGATCCCCGGTTTGGTTCTGTTTCGCTGGGATGCGCCCTTGTTTTTTGCCAATGCCGAGTGGTTCCATGACCAGGTTCTGGACGCGGTGGCTGCATCGCCCACGCCAGTGCGCTGGGTGGTCGTCGCGGCCGAACCGGTCACCGGCGTGGATGTGACCTCCGCCGACATGCTGGCCGAACTCGACGATGTCTTGCATGAAGCTCGCATCAGGTTGTGTTTTGCCGAGATGAAGGGCCCGGTCAAGGACAAGCTCAAACGATTCGGACTGTTTGCCCGGCTTGGCGAGCACTTCTTCTTTCCGACCATTGGCTCGGCTGTCAGCAGTTATCGCGAGACCCACAACGTCGATTGGGAAGACTGGGCGGACCGCAAACATTGAAATTCCTGCGCAAGGCTATGATGTCCGCATCCTCCTTCTTTGCCGACAACCGGGAACCCTCATGCGCGCTGCCAGCCTTGTCACTGCCTGCCTCCTGTCTGCCTCCGCCCTGATTGCACCTGCTGGCGCGCAGACGCCCTGGAACGCCGAACAGGGTCTGGTGCTGGTGGGCAAGGTGGTGACGATGAACGATGCTGGCGATGTGCTGCCCAACGCCCGGGTCTGGCTCGCTGGCGGCAAGATCATGGCGATTGCGCGCTCCGGTGAGGCGCTGCCGGATGCGGCCAGGGACGCACCGGTGATTGACAGCAAGGGCGCGATCTACCCCGGCATCATCGATCTGCACAACCACCCGGAATACGCCATCTACCCGCTGCTGCCGATCACGCGCAAATACCGCGATCGCTACGAATGGCGCTGGTACGACGATGCCTACAACAAGCGCATCACCTTCCCGCAGGAGCTGCTGACACGAGCCTACTACCTTGACCTGGGCATCGAGATCGGCCGTTATGGCGAGTACAAGGCGCTGGCCGGCGGCACCACCTCGCTGCAGGGGGGCAGAACCAACCTGGCTTATTCCAAGGAGGAGTGCCTGGTCCGCAATATTGAAAACTCTCCGGTCGAGTCGCGCGTGGCGGCCAGCCGGGTCGATATGGGTCGCAGTTCCAAGGAGTGGAGCGCGATGCAGTCCGAGCGCAGCAAGGGTCCGCTGGTGGTGCACCTGGCTGAAGGACCTTCGCCGCGCATGGCCACCGAGTTCTACGCCATCAAGGACAGCAATCTGCTCGGGCCGGAACTGATCGCGATCCACGGCGTCGGCCTGACCGAGCCACAGCTCAAGGAAATGGCCGCAGTGGGCGCCAAACTGGTGTGGTCGCCGCTGTCGAACTTCATGCTTTACGGTCAGACCGCCAACATCGATGCCGCGCGGCGCGCGGGTGTGGCCATCAGCCTGGCGCCGGACTGGGGTCCGTCGGGCAGCAAGTCGAGCCTGGGCGAGCTCAAGGTGGCCGACCTGGTCAACAAACACGCGCTGCATGGTGCCCTGTCAGACCGGGATCTGGTTGAAATGGTGACGCGCAAACCGGCCGATGCCATGGGCTGGAGCAAGCGCCTGGGCCAGATCAGCGAAGGCTATCTGGCCGATGTGCTCGTGCTCGACGACCGCCATCCGGACCCGTATCGCAACCTGATCCAGGCGATTGAAGAAAACATCCAGTTGGTGGCAGTACGTGGCGAGCCCCTGTACGGCGATCTTGCCCTGCTGAAGACAGCGCGCGGCGGGGCCGACGACATCGAGACCACCTCCACTTTCAAGGGCAAGCGCAGCAAGGCCATGACACCCAACTGCCCGGCCACCAGCTTGGCGCCCATGAGCATCGCCGAGACCATGAGCCGCATCCAGCAAGGCCTGAAGTTGGATCCGGCGCAACTGGCGGCCAGGCTCAGCCAGGAGCAGCTTGCCAAAGATTTTGCCCAGTGCGGCCTGGAGCCACCCAAGACCAGCCCGACAGCGGCCGATGCCAGGCGATTGCTGTCCTGCCGCTTCAAACTGCCGTTCGAGAAGACACGGCTGAACAGTTTGACCACGAGTGATGATCCGGAGTTCTTCTCACGCCTGATGAGAAACCCGAATCTGCCCAAGTACCTGCGCGCCCTGCCGGCGTACTACCGCCAATAAGTCGGAGATGAAGATGATGAAACCCTGGCTGGGAGCCGGCCTGCTGGCCGCGCTGTTCGTGTGCTCGGCGCAGGCTGTCGAAGTGAAGTTGCGGATTCTGGAGACGACGGACCTGCACATGAACATGCTCAGTTACGACTACTACCAGGACCAGCCGACGGACCAGTATGGTCTGGCGCGCACGCTGAGCCTGATCAAGGCCGCGCGCGCCGAGGCGCCCAACAGCCTGCTGTTTGACAACGGTGACCTGCTGCAGGGCAACCCGCTGGGCGACTGGGTGGCGCGTGTCAAGCCGCTGCAGGAAGGGCAGGTGCATCCGGCCTACAAGGTGATGAACACCATGGCCTATGACGCGGCCAATGTCGGCAACCATGAGTTCAACTACGGGCTGGCCTTTCTGCGCCGCTCGCTGGCTGGCGCCAACTTCCCCTACGTCAACGCCAACGTCTACATCGATGACAAGGACAAGGATTCAGCGCAGGCCAGGCACGCGTTCACGCCCTATGTGCTGCTGGAGCGGGAGCTCAAGGACGATCAGGGCCACAAGCACGCCATCAGGGTCGGCGTCATCGGCTTCGTGCCACCGCAGATCATGCTGTGGGACAAGGCGAATCTGGAAGGCCGCGTGGTAGCACACGACATGGTTGAGGTGGCGAAGAAGTATGTGCCGGAGATGCGCGCCAAGGGGGCGCAGCTGGTGATTGCGATTGCGCATTCGGGTTTTGAAAAAGGCGAGGTCGGACTGTTTGCAGAAAACGTGGTGTCACGGCTGGCACAGGTGCCGGGGGTCGATGCGATTCTGTTCGGCCACGCGCATTCCGAGTTTCCGGGCAAGGGCTTTGCCAACTATCCCAGGGTGGACATCGAGCGCGGCACCATCAACGGCGTGGCGGCCGTGATGCCGGGGCGCTGGGGCGACCACCTGGGCATCGTGGATTTCAAACTGGACAACAGCAGCGGCAGCTGGAAGGTCACCGACAGCCGCTCGTCCATCCGGCCGGTGTTTGACCGCGTCACCCGCAAGTCGCTGGCAGATGCTGACCCTTCGGTGGAACAGGTCATTGCCGACGAACATGCGCAGACCCTGGCTTATCTGCGCGACAAAATTGCTTTCAGCAGCGCACCGATTTACAGCTACTTTGCCCAGGTCAGCGATGATCCCTCGGTGCAGATCGTTTCGAACGCCCAGATCGCCTACGTGAAACGCGCCATTCAAGGCACCGATTATGAAAAGTACCCGGTGCTGTCGGCAGCCTCGCCTTTCAAGGCCGGTGGACGCCAGGGCTCGACCAACTACACCGACATCCCGGCCGGGCCGCTGGCGATCAAGCATGTGGCCGACCTGTACGTTTACCCGAACACGCTCAAAGCCATGCTGCTGACCGGCGCCGAGGTGAAAGAGTGGATCGAGATGTCAGCCGGTCAGTTCAACCGCATCGATCCGCAGGGCCCGGCACAGCAGGCGCTGGTGAACAGCGGCTTCCCGTCCTTCAACTTTGACACCCTCGATGGCGTCAGTTACGAAATCGACGTGACGCAGCGGGCCCGCTACGCCGTGAACGGCAGCCTGGCGGCACCCGAGTCGCAGCGCGTGAAGAACCTGCGTTACCAGGGTCAACCGATCTCGCTCGACGCCAAATTCATAGTCGCCACCAACAACTACCGCGCCTTTGGCGGCGGCAATTTTCCGGCTCTGACGGCGGCCAAAGTGATACTGGACGCGCCCGAAGAAAACCGGCAGGTGCTGATCGAGTACCTGCGCATGATGGACGTGCTCGGTCCCGGCAAACAGGTCAATCCAAGCGCTGATCGGAACTGGCACATCCAGAATGTGCCCGGGGTGAGAATGGTATTTTTTTCAGCCAGCTCAGCGCAGAAGCACCTGGCCAGACACCCCGATATTCAGTGGCTGAAGGACAACGGCGACGGCTCGGCCTTGTACCAGCTCAAGCCTTAGGGCTACTGCCGCATTGTCATTGCGCCCTGCATCGTCATTGCGGGTGCCCTTGTCATCGTGGGCCAGGCCTTGTCATTGCGGGCCAGGCCTTGTCATTGCGGGCCCCGACCCGCAATCCAGTATTGGCGTGGCACTGGATCCCGGATCAGGTCCGGGATGACAAAAGGCAAGTCCGGGATGACAAAAGGCAAGTCCGGGATGACAAAAGGCAAGCCCGGGATGACAAAAGGCAGGTCCGGGATGACAAAAGGCAGGTCCGGGATGACAACTGCCGAGTCCGGGATGGCAATGGTGTATCAGCAATTTCCGCTTCGCTTGCCGCTGCCAATCCGACTGTAGATCGCTGTCCCGGGCACGGGCGAAGTGTCGCCGATCTGGTAGGCCGATTGCAGTTCGCGCGCAGCCTGCTCGGCCGCAGCCGCTGTGCGCGCATGCACCACGGCCAAGGGCTGGCCGGCTTCAAGGTACTCGCCAATCTGCACCAGTTCACTCAGTCCCACGGCAAAATCAATGCTGTCCGTCGGGCGGCTGCGACCGCCGCCAAGACCCAGCACCGTGAGCCCCAGGCTGCGGCAATCGCATCGCTGCACATAACCCGAGCGTGGCGCCAGAGCCGGCAGCAGCACAGGCGCTGCCTCCAGATAAGCGTCGGGGCGTTCCAGCAGATCCGCCGGACCGCCCAGTGCACTCACCATGCGCGCAAAGCGCTCTGCCGCAGCGCCACTGTCGAGCGTTGCCTGCAAGCGCTGTCGTGCATGGTCCAGGCTGGTGGCAAGACCACCGAGCAGCAACATCTCAGCGCATAAGGCCATCGTTACCTCATGCAGGCGCGCCGGGCGCGCTCGCCCACTCAGGTAGTCGAGCGCGAGGCGCACCTCCAGCGCATTGCCGGCGCTGGGCGCGAGCGATTCATTCATATCGGTCAGCAGCGCTGCGGTGGGCAGACCCGCGCCGGTGCCAACGCTGACGATGCTGTTCGCCAGTTCCAGTGACTTCTCGTAACTTGGCATGAAGGCGCCGGAGCCCACCTTCACATCCATCACCAGATAGTCCAGCCCGGCCGAGAGTTTTTTGGACAGGATGGAACTGGTGATCATGGGCACCGACTCCACCGTGGCGGTCACGTCGCGAATGGAGTAAACCCGCTTGTCGGCCGGTGCCAGCTGCGCCGTCTGTCCGATGATGGCGACACCCACTTCCTTCACGACCTGGCGGAACCTGTCGATGTCGGGTGTGCTGCAGTAACCCGGTATGGCGTCGAACTTGTCGAGCGTGCCACCGGTGTGGCCCAGGCCACGACCCGAGATCATGGGCACAAAGCCGCCACAAGCGGCAATCATGGGCCCGAGCAGCAGCGAGACCACATCGCCCACGCCCCCGGTGGAATGCTTGTCCATCACTGGTCCGGGCAGGTCGAGCGAGCGCCATTCCAGCACCTGCCCCGAGTCGCGCATGGCCAGCGTCAAGGCAACGCGTTCCTCCATCGCCATGTCCTTGAAGAACACCGCCATGGCAAAGGCGGCGACCTGGCCCTCGCTGACGCTGCCGTCGGTGATGCCGCGCACAAAGAATTCGATCTCGGCGCCGCTCAGCGTCGCGCCGTCGCGCTTTCGGCGGATGATTTCCTGGGGCAGCAAGATCACGGCTCAGACACCGTAGGGAATCCAGATGTTCTTGACCTGACTCGCATGCGCCAGCACGGGACGACCGGCGGCCTGGGCTGCGTCATACCAGTCACGTCCTCTGCCGCCGCCGACCCAGGTGCGCTTGAGCGACTGCGCTGACAGGCGTTCGACTTCCGCGCAACCCGCCGCCGAGCCGTCATGCCGCCAGACCGCATCGACATCGCTGTGGCTGGCCAGCACGCGCGCCAGTTCGTCAGCGCTGCCGGTAACGATATTGAGCACACCACCGGGCAGGTCCGAGGTATCCAGCACCTGGTACAGATCGGTGGCCGAGAGCGGATGCGCTTCGGAGGGCACAGCAACGACGCAATTGCCCAGCGCGATCGCCGGTGCCACCAGCGAGATAAAGCCCAGCAGCGGCTGCTCGACCGGGCAGATGATGCCGATCACGCCCAGCGGCTCGTTGAGCGCCACCGTGATGCCGTGCATCGGCGGCTGGTGCGCCAGACCATCGTATTTGTCGGCCCAGGCGGCGTAGTAGAACAGGCGCTCGATTGAGGCCTGAACTTCGCGCTCAGCGTCGGCAGCACCCGTCATCCGCTGCAGGCGCGCCGCAAACTCCGGCGCGCGACTCGCCAGATTTTCAGCGATGTAGTACAGAACCTGAGCCCGGTTGTGCGCTGTGGCACGGGCCCAGGCAGCGGCCTTGTGCGCCGCTTCGACGGCGTTGCGAATGTCCTTGCGGCTGCCCTCACCGACATCGGCCAGCAAGGCGCCGGCGACGTCGTGAATGGTGCGGCTGTAGCCGCCGTCGGGGCGCGTCTGCTTGCCACCGATGTAGAGCTTGGCGGTGCGGTCAATGTCGAAGGCGCCAGCACCCGCTTGCGGCGCCACAAGCTTGCCTCTGCCCGCGGGCGTAGCAGCAGGTAGCGGCAATGCCGGGCGCGCATCTTCAGCCAGCGGCGTCAGGTATTCGAGCATGCCTTCACGCCCGCCCTCACGCCCGAAACCCGATTCGCGGTAACCGCCAAAGCCACAGGCAGCATCGAACTGGTTGGCGGTGTTGATCCACACCACACCGGCCTTGATTTGCGGTGCGATGTCGAGTGCCAGGCTGATCGACTCGGACCAGATGCAGGCCGCCAGTCCATAGACCGTGTTGTTGGCCAGTTGCACGGCTTCGGGTGGTGTGCGAAAGCTCATCGCTACCAGCACCGGGCCAAAGATTTCTGTCTGTGCCACAGAAGCAGAGGCGGAGGCGCCCGTGATCAGGGTCGGCGGGTACCAGCTGCCGGTGGCAGGGAGTTCGCAGGCGAACTGCCAGATCTCGCAGCCCTCGGCGCGCGCCGCCTCCACCAGACCGGTGATGCGCTGCCGTTGCACCGGGTCCACCAGCGCGCCGACGTCCATCGATTTGTCCAACGGTGAGCCGAGCCGCAGCTTGTCCATGCGCGCTTTCACCTTGGCCAGAAAACGCGATTGCACCGACTCCTGCACCAAGAGGCGTGAGCCGGCGCAGCAGACCTGGCCCTGGTTGAACCAGATGGAGTCGACCAGACCTTCCACGGCGGCGTCCAGATCAGCATCCTCAAACACGATGAAGGGCGACTTGCCGCCGAGTTCCAGCGACAGCTTCTTGCCGCTGCCAGCGGTGGCGCTGCGGATCAAGCGACCCACCTCGGTAGAGCCGGTGAAGGCCAGCTTGTCGATACCGGGATGATTCACGATGGCCTGGCCCACTTCGCCGTCGCCGGTCACGATGTTGACGACCCCGGCGGGCACCCCGGCGCGCTGGCTGATTTCGGCAAACAGCAGGGCTGTGAGTGAGGTGAACTCGGCCGGCTTGAAGACCACGCAATTGCCCGCCGCCAGCGCCGGCGCAATTTTCCAGGCCAGCATCAGCAGCGGAAAATTCCAGGGAACGATCTGCCCGACCACGCCGACCGCGCGGTAGCCTGCAAACTCTTCGCTTAGCAACTGCGCCCAGCCGGCATGGTGATAGAAATGGCGCGCTGCCAGCGGCAGATCGACGTCGCGAGATTCACGCACGGTCTTGCCGTTGTCCAGGGTTTCCAGCACGGCAAACAGGCGCGCGTGCTTCTGCAACTGGCGCGCCAGTGCGTACAGCACCTTGGAGCGACCATGGCCACCCAGCGCCTGCCAGCCAGGCAGGGCGGCGCGCGCTGCTGCCACGGCACGATCCACATCGGCGGTGGTGGCCTGCGTCAGCTGCGCGAGCTCCTTGCCGTCAGCCGGATTGAAGGAGACAAAGGTCTGGCCCGGCGCGCTCCAGTCGTTGGCTATGAACAGGCCAAAGCGGCGCTGGTGCTGCGCCAACCAGGCCAGCGCTTCTTTCTGGCTTTCCGGCGAGGGGCCGTAATCCATGGTCTTGAGAATGTCGGGGATGCTTGTCATGGTAGTGCGTGCCTATGATTGGCCGAGTAATTGCCGGTCACATGGTGCTCCAGCTGGCGTTCGATGTCAGTCAGCAAACTGGACGCGCCAATGCGAAAGAGCTGTGGCTCCAGCCACGCGCGGCCCAGTTCTTCTGCCATCACGGCGAGGTACTGCAGCGCCGACTTGGCCGACGAGACCCCGCCGGCTGGCTTGAAACCGACGCGAAAGCCGTAGCGCTCAAAGTACTCGCGAATGGCACGCGTCATGATGAGCGCCACCGGCAGCGTGGCATTCACGCCTTCCTTGCCGGTGGAAGTCTTGATGAAGTCGGCGCCTGCCATCATGCAGACCCAGGACGCCCGGGCGACGTTCTCCAGCGTTACCAGATCGCCGGTGGCGAGAATCGCTTTCACGTGGGCGGCACCACAGGCTTTGCGGTAAGCCAGCATCTCGTCATAAAGCACTTGCCAGTTGCCGGTGAGTACATGCTGGCGTGTGATCACGATGTCAATTTCGCTGGCACCCGCCGCGACCGACAACTCGATCTCGCGCAGCTTGGTTTCCAGACTGGTCAACCCCGCCGGGAAAGCGGTGGAAACAGCTGCAATCGGCAGCCGCCCGGCCAGCACACGGGAGGCGGGTGCAATCATTTCGTGGTAGACGCAGACGGCACCCGTCGTCAGCTTGTGCACGCCGAGCGCTTGCAGCAGATCGGCGCGCAGCGGCTGCAGTGCCTTGCGGCACAGACGCTCGACCCGGCCCGGTGTATCGTCGCCGCCGAGCGTGGTCAGGTCCATGCACTCGATGGCTTTAAGCAGCCAGGCCGCCTGATACTCCTTCTTCACACCGCGACGATTGACCAGGCTGGCCGCGCGCCGATCCGCCGCGTTGCGGTTCACCCTGATCTGCTGCACCCAGCCCAGATCAAGAGCGACTGCCTGGTTGCGTTGCAGTTCGCTTGAATCATTCATAGCAGGTTCTGTCCATGGCCCAGTGAGGCAACGCCCAGGTGGCTGGCCAGGGTCTGGCCAATGTCGGAAAAGGTATCGGAGACACCCAGCGAGCGCGGCGTCAGACCGGGGCCGAAGAACAGCATCGGGATGTGTTCACGCGTGTGGTCGGAGCCGGTCCAGGTCGGGTCGCAACCGTGGTCCGCGGTAATCACGGCCAGATCGCCTACTTGGAGTCTGGCCACAAATTCGGGCAAGCGCGCGTCAAATTCGCGCAGCGCTGCGGCGTAGCCGGCGACATCGCGCGTGTGGCCAAAGAGCTGGTCGAAATCCACAAAATTGACAAAGCTGAGCGAGCCCGACGCCGCCTCACTGGCGGCTTGCAGCAGCGCGTCAAACAGGCTCCTATTGTCCTTGCCCTTGAGCACGCGCGAGACACCTTGCTGGGCGAAGATGTCGCCAACCTTGCCCAGCGCCAGCACTTCGCCACCGGCGTCCTGAACGTGATCGAGCAGGGTTGCGCTGGTCGGCTTGACAGCGTAGTCGTGCCGGTTCGAGGTGCGCCGGTACTGGCCGTGCTCGCCCAAAAAAGGCCGCGCAATAACGCGCCCGATGTGATAAGGCCTGACCAGCTCAAAAGCCGCTTCTGACAGCGCATACAGGCGCTCCAGTCCGAAGTGCTGTTCGTGCGCCGCGATCTGGAACACCGAGTCGGCCGAGGTGTAGAGAATCGGCTTTCCGCTGGCCACGTGCTCGTCACCCAGGCGCTTGATGATCTCGACGCCAGAAGCGTGGCAGTTGCCCAGAAAGCCCGGCACGCCGGTACGCGCCTGCAAGGCGTCGGTCAGTTCCTGGGGGAAGGCCGGAATCTGGCGGGGAAAGTAACCCCAGTCAAAATCAACCGGCAATCCGGCAATTTCCCAGTGGCCACTTTGCGTGTCCTTGCCGGTAGAGCGCTCGCGGGCCGCGCCATACGCCGCGCCGAAATCGCTGCGCTGATCGAAGCCCTGCGGCCACTCCCCACAGGCCAGTTGCGCTGCGGCGCCCAGACCCAAGGCCTCCAGATTCGGCAACTGCAGACTCGTCCCCTGGCTGGCAACCCAGGCCGCGATGTGCCCCAGGGTGTTGGTGTCGGCATCGCCGAAAGCCTGGGCATCGGGGGCGGCGCCCAGACCCAGCGAATCAAGCAGGAGGATGAAGGCTCTTGGCATGCTGGCTCGCTGCGACTCTGGCCTGTCCTCAGGTGGACGCCGGCGTAGCGGGCCGCCGTGCCAGTTCGGTCACGAAGGCCAACAGCACGGACACCAGATCCTTGGCCCCCAGGGCAGCGTATTTCAGCGTCTGCTCGTGCGAAAGATCCGTCGTTCCCAAACCCTCGGCCAGGTTGGTGACGACAGAAACCGCTACAACCTTCAAGCCACAATGACGCGCGGCAATAACTTCCGGCACCAGCGACATGCCCACCAGATCCGCGCCCAGGATGGACATCATGCGGATTTCTGCTGCGGTCTCAAAATTCGGCCCCGGGAAGGCGGCATAGACGCCTTCATGCAGCCCGATGCCACTGGTCTGGGCGCTGGCCTTGAGCAGCGCCAGCAGTTCGCGGTCGTAGGCGTTGGCCAGACTGAAAAAGCGCGGCCCAAAGCGCTCGTCGTTGGGGCCTACCATGGGTGTACCAGGCAGCAGGTTGATGTGGTCCGTGACCGCGACCAGGCTGCCGGCATCGGCCTCGCGGCGCAGGGAACCTGCGGCGTTGGTCACCAGCAGCATCTCGCAGCCCAGCAGTTTGAGCGTGCGCACCGCGCCGGTCATGACACCCAGGCCGTAGCCTTCGTAAAAATGGGCACGCCCTTTCAGGCAGGCCACCGGCAGGCCGGCGAGCGTCCCCAACACCAACTCACCGGCGTGGCCATGAACGGTCGAGACCGGAAAGCCCGGCAGTTCGTCAAAGCGGACTGAGACCGCGTCACTCAACTGCTCCGCCAAGGGTCCCAGGCCGGAGCCCAGAATCAGTCCCAGGCGTGGCACAAAACCGGGCTTGCGCTGCCGAACCAGCGCGGCGGCTTCAAAAGCGCAGTCGTCTGTCATGACCTAGCCAAGTGGTCTGGCCCGAAACTCTCGGGCAGCAGTTGCGCCAGCGTAAAGACTGGCCCGATTGCATCGTCGCTGGCGGTGAGAATCGGCGTCTCCGGTGCGCCAAACTCGCGCAGCTTCTGGCGGCAACCGCCGCAGGGCGTGGTCCACGATGCACCGGCAGCGGCACCCGCCACCAGCACAGCGCGCACCCGGCTGCCACCGGCCAGCACCATGGCACTCAGCGCAGCGGCTTCGGCGCAGACCCCTTGCGGGTAGGCTGCGTTCTCCACATTGCAGCCGGCGTGGATGCGTCCTTCTGCATCGAGCACGGCAGCGCCAACCCGAAATCTGGAGTAAGGCGCGTAGGCACGACTTCTGGCCGCGCGGGCGGCTTGCAGCAACTTCTCCTGCAGGACGTCGGTGAGCAAAAACGATGTCATGCCAGTTACCTTACCACGTTCCAGTGGTACCAATGCCAACGACAGCGACGGCAAGACGAGCCGCTTAGAATCTGCGATGCTTGTCGATTTGAACCGTCTCATCCCGGAATCATGACTGGAACCCAATTCATGTACATCTGCTGCAAACGGTCCAGTCCGTGCGTCGTGTGGTCACGGGAGCCTGTATGAAGGGGGGAAACACCCCCGACGGCAAGCCGTCTGCTGAGAGTACGATCCCGGAACGCGAGCCACTTTCCATAGGAGAGATCGCTCAGCGCATTCACCTGATTCGTGGCCAGCGGGTCGTGCTGGATTCCGACTTGGCGGCTTTTTATGGCGAGACGACAAAGCGGTTCAACCAGCAGGTTAGCCGCAATTTGGCGCGGTTTCCGGTTGACTTTATGTTCCAGCTCAATGAGCAGGAGTTTTCCGCTTTAAGGTTGCAAATTGCAACCTTAAAGGCGGGACGCGGGCAGCATCGCAAGTACCTTCCCCACGTTTTTTCGGAGCATGGCGCCATCATGGCGGCCACCTTGCTCAACAGCCCGCGCGCTACAGCTTTGAGTGTTCACGTGGTGCGTGCCTTTGTCGAACTGCGCGGCATGCTCAGCAGCAACAGGGAGTTGGCGACCAAAGTTCATCAACTGGAGCGTAAAGTGTCCGTTCATGAACGCAGCATCGCAGAGCTCGCTGATTCGATGGCAGAACTGCTTGCCGCGCCCCCACCACCTGCCAGGCGATCTATCGGGTTCTTGCCCCAAGATGAAACACCAAGCAAAGCCAAGGCAAGCAAAGGAAAGGCTGCGACTGGCAAGTCGGCCCATTGAAGTGCAAGAGAAAGCAAGCCCCCCATGTTGAAGTTCACCTGCTGTGACGCGGTCCAGCAATTTTTTACCCCCGGTCAGGCCCAGGTGCTGCGCGGCATCACGCGCGGTTATGAGCGCGAATGCCTGCGCGTTGACGCTGCGGGCAAGCTGGCGCAGACGGCACACCCGCTGGCGTTGGGCTCCAAGTTGACGCACCCCTGGATTACCACCGATTACTCGGAGGCGCTGCTCGAATTCATCACGCCGCCCTCCACCGACCCGGACTTTCCGTTGCGCTTTTTGCGCGATATTCACCGCTTTGTGGCGCCCCGGCTGGCGAGCGAGACGATGTGGGCCAGTTCCATGCCATGCGCCCTGGGTGAGGACAAAGACATTCCGATTGCCGACTACGGCAAGTCCAACGCCGCACGCTTCAAGTATGTTTACCGCGAAGGCCTGAGCTTGCGCTACGGCCGCAAGATGCAGGCCATCGCTGGTGCGCATTACAACTGGTCCTTGCCGGATGACTTCTGGCCGGCCCTGCAGGACTGCTGTGGCGCCACAGCCAAGGCTCAGGACTACGTGAGCGAGCGCTACTTCGGGCTGATCCGCAACTTTCTGCGTTTTGGCTGGCTCGTGCCCTATCTGTTTGGCGCCTCGCCGGCGCTGTGCGAGTCCTTCCTGCAAGGGCAACCGTCGGATTTGGCGGTGCTGGTGCCGGGCACCCGCTACGGGCCTTACGCGACCAGCCTGCGCATGAGTGACCTGGGTTACCACAACCGAGCCCAGGCGAATCTGAACGTCAGCGTCAATTCGCTGGCCGAGTACACACAGGCGCTGGAAGCGGCGATCCGCACACCCGACCCCTATTACGAAGAAATCGGTGTGCGTGAGGGCGAGCACTGGAAGCAGCTCAGCGCCAACCTGCTGCAAACCGAGAGCGAGTTCTATGCGCCCATTCGCCCGAAACGTACCGGCTCCGACCGTCCCGCAAAAGGACTGCAACTGCGCGGTGTGGAATATGTCGAAATGCGTCTGTTTGACCTCAACCCCTTCATCGACATCGGAATTGCCCCGGAGCAAAGCACTTTTGCCGACGTGCTGCTGCTGATGTGCCTGTTTCGCGACAGCCCGCCCATCACCAGCCGCGAACAGAGCGAAAACGATGAGAACAAGCGTCGCGTTGTCAACCACGGCCGTCAACCCGATCTGCATCTGCTGGCGCACAACCGCGAGCAGGCGTTTCGGCCGCTGGCACACGAGTTGTTTGACGACATGCAGCCTTTTGCCGAAATGCTGGACGCGGCTTACGGCGGTGAGCGCTACAGCGCAACCATGCGCGGCTTGCGCCAGCGCATCGACCAGCCCGACAGCACACCCTCGGCACAGGTTCTCGAAGGCGTGCGCCAGCATGGTGGCTTTGCCAGCTACACCTTGGAGCTATCGGAGCAGCACCAGCGCGAATTGCTGGCGCAAGGGCTTGATGCACAGGGCAGCGAAAAATTTCTGGTCAGTGTGCAGACTTCATGGCAGGCCCAGAGCCAACTCGAAGCGCAGGAGCAGGGCAGCTTTGAGGATTACGTAGCGCGTTACTACGCCTGATAACAGGATTCACGCCCTTTGTCGAGCGGCCAGGCAGGTAGTCGTAAAGTTTTGTTAAGCCAGAGCTGGCGCAGGTGCATACCCTAAAATCGGCGTTCCGTTTTACCCAACACAAGAATTGAACACTGCGCCGACTCTCTCATTTTCCAAGCTTGGCTGCAGTCGGGGAGGAAGGCAACTTTTTCAGGGCGTTGATTGCGTCCTGAACGCTGGACGCTGGCTCTACGTGGCGGGCGCCAATGGCGTTGGAAAAACAAGCCTGCTGCGCATGGTGTGCGGTCTGGCGCCGATTGAGTCGGGCCGGATTCTCTGGAACGACACGCCGATCCATTCGCAAAGCGATGTTTACCGTCAGGACCTGTGCTACCTGGGCCACCTGAACGCCCTGCAGGAATCCATGACAGTCAATGAAAACCTGGTGTTCACGGCAGCCCTGGCCGGCAATGCGCCAGAGCCGACCCGGTTGCAGGAGGTGTTGGCGCACTTTGGCGTGCGCGGACGCGGCGAACAGTTGGTAAAGCACCTCTCACAAGGTCAAAAGCGACGCGTCGCCCTGTCCCGGTTGGCGCTGAGCCAGGCCCGGCTGTGGGTGCTCGATGAGCCCTTTGTGGCGATGGATGAAAAAGGGGTGCGCATGCTGGCCGATCTGATCGCCGGCCATCTGGGCAAGGGCGGCCTGGCCGTCATCACCAGCCACCAGCAGGTGGACATCGGCACGCTAGCGCCGCAGATGCTGGAGTTGCGTGCATGAAGAAACTCGGCTTGTTCGGTGTCATGGCGGCGCTGCTGCGCCGCGAGGTCTCGGTGGCGCTGCGGCAAAAGGGCGAAGTACTGACACCTCTGGTGTTTTTTGTGGTCGTGGCCAGCCTGTTCCCGCTCGGCGTGGGACCCGAGTCGGCACTGCTATTGCGCATGGCACCCGGCGTGCTGTGGGTCAGTGCGCTGCTGGCAGCCATGCTGTCGCTGCAACGCCTTTTTGCCACGGATCATGCAGACGGCTCGCTGGAACAGATGGCACTTTCCAGTACACCGCTGGGCCTGTTGGTGGCAGCCAAGGCGCTGGCGCACTTCTTGCTATCAGGTTTACCACTGGTGCTGATGGCGCCGGTACTGGGTTTGCAGTTTGGGCTGGAGAGCCGTTCTCTGGGAATATTGATGCTGACTTTGCTATTGGGTACGCCGACCCTCAGTTTGATTGGAAGTATTGGCGCGGCGCTGACCTTGGGCGTACGCGGCGCAGGGGTATTGCTGTCCTTGTTGATCCTGCCCCTGTATATTCCGGTTCTGATATTCGGCGCCGGCGCCGTCGAAGCGGACGCGGCTGGCCTGGGCATCGGTGGCCACCTGTCCTTGCTGGCAGCCCTGTTGGTGCTATCGGTCTTTTTCGCGCCTTTGGCGACCAAAACAGCCTTGAGGATTTCCCTGGAATGAACACGCAAACGATTCACTGGTTCAAATTTTCCTCTCCGCAGAATTTTTATTTTCTGGCCGGCCGCATGTGGCCCTGGTTTGCGGTACTGGCCACGGTGCTGGCGGCGGTGGCTTTGTGGATCGGGCTCGTCATGGCACCGGTCGATGCCCAGCAGGGACAGGGCTATCGCATCATCTTCGTGCACGTGCCGGCCGCCTCGCTCTCCATGTTGGTGTACCTTGTGATGGCCGGCTGGGCCGGTTTTGGTTTGGCTTTCAACACCCGGCTGTCGGGCATGATGGCTTCGGCGCTCGCCCCCACCGGCGCGCTGCTGGCGTTCCTGTCATTGGCCACGGGCTCGCTCTGGGGCAAGCCCATGTGGGGCACCTGGTGGGTCTGGGACGCGCGCCTGACGTCGTCGCTGATTCTGCTGTTCCTGTACCTGGGGTTCATCGCCCTGCAGTCGTCGATTGACGACCCGCGCCGCGCCGACAAGGCCTGCGCCCTGCTGGCGCTGGTGGGCGCCGTGAACATTCCCATCATTTACGGCTCGGTGTACTGGTGGAATACCTTGCACCAGGGCGCCTCGGTCACCGTGAAAGGTGCGTCCATTGCGCCCGCCATGCTGTGGGGCATGGGCCTGATGACCGTGGCATTCTGGATGTACGCCATCACCATGGCGCTGGTCCGTGTGCGCGCCATCATCCTGGATCGGGAACGTCATACGGAGTGGGTGAAACATGCAGTGGAATAACTGGAACGAGTTTTTGGCCATGGGCGGCTATGGCCAGTACGTCTGGCCGGCCTTTGGGCTCACCGCTTTGGCGGTGGTCATCGAAGTGCTGCAGGTTCGTGCCAAGCGGCGCGAGGTGCTGCGCAGCCTGCACGCCCAATTTGAATCTGAAAAAGGTGATCCCCAATGAAACCACGTCACAAGCGCGCCGCCATGATCGTCGGCGGCCTGGCCGCCCTGGGTCTGGCGGCCTATTTCGTACTCAATGCGTTCGAGAGCAATCTGGTGTTTTTCTTCAGTCCGACGCAGGTCGCAGCCGGCGAAGCGCCAAAGAACCGGACCTTCCGGGTCGGTGGTCTGGTCAAGGTGGGCTCCATCAGCCGCGACAACCTGACCGTCAGCTTCATCGTGACCGACACCGCCAAGGAAATGGGCGTCTCCTACACCGGCATCCTGCCGGATCTGTTCAAGGAGGGCAAGGGCGTGGTAGCGCAGGGCAAGTTCACCGCCGACGGCAAGTTTGTGGCAAGCGAGGTGCTGGCCAAACACGATGAGAACTACATGCCACCGGAGGCCAAGGATGCCGTCGACAAGGCCCAGAAAACCATGAAGACTTTGAAATAATTTTGCGGGACAGATCTTTAGCTCTGTCCCCAACTGATTGAGAATATTATGATTCCTGAAATTGGTCACTTCTCTCTGATCCTCGCCCTCTTTGTGGCGCTGGCGCTGGGCACCTTGGGTGTCATCGGCGGGCAGCAGGGCCGCGCTGACTGGATGGCCTTGGCGCGCCCCGGTGCACAGGCGCTCTGGGCTTTGGCGGCACTGTCTTTTTGTTGCCTCACCTATGCTTTCTATACCAACGACTTTTCCGTGTCGTATGTGGCCCAGCACTCGAACTCCAAGCTGCCCGACATCTACCGCATTGCCGGTGTCTGGGGCGGCCACGAGGGCTCGCTGCTGCTGTGGCTGGTCATGCTGTGTTCCTGGATGATGGCGATATCGCTGTTTTCCCGACAATTGCCCGACGTCATGGTTTCCCGGGTGTTGGCGGTGATGGGTCTGGTCGCGGTGGGCTTTTTGCTGTTCATGCTGATCACCTCCAATCCGTTCCTGCGGCTGAGCGACATTCCACCCGATGGTCGCGACCTGAATCCCCTGCTGCAGGACCCGGGTCTGGTGTTTCACCCGCCCATGCTTTACATGGGTTATGTCGGCATGGCCGTGCCCTTTGCCTTCTCCATCGCTGCACTGCTGAACGGCCGGCTTGACGCCGCCTGGGCACGCTGGACGCGACCCTGGGCCACTGCTGCCTGGATCTGCCTGACCATCGGTATCTCCATGGGCTCCTGGTGGGCTTACTACGAACTCGGCTGGGGTGGCTGGTGGTTCTGGGATCCGGTCGAAAACGCCTCTTTCCTGCCCTGGCTGGTTGGCACGGCGCTGATCCATTCGCTGGCCGTGACAGAAAAGCGCGGCCTGTTTCGCAGCTGGACCATCATGCTGTCTATCATCGGTTTTTCACTCAGTCTGCTTGGCACCTTCCTGGTCCGCTCCGGCGTGCTGACCTCGGTCCATGCTTTCGCAACCGATCCGAAACGGGGCGTCTTCATCCTGCTGTTTCTGGTTGTGGTGGTGGGTGGTTCGCTGGCCTTGTTTGCCGCACGTTCGGGCAAGGTGCGCGCTGGTGGCGCCTTTTCGCTGGTATCACGCGAGACCTTTCTGCTGATCAACAATGTGCTCTTGACCACCGCCGCTGCCGCCGTGTTGCTGGGCACGCTGTACCCGTTGATCGTCGACGCGCTGAACCTGGGCAAGCTGTCGGTTGGGCCGCCCTACTTCAACTCGGTGTTCGCGCCCCTTATGCTGCCCGTCATGTTCTTCATGGTGCTGGGTTCCTACGCACGCTGGAAAAATGACAGCCTGGCCGAGCTCGGCAAGAAGTTGCGCCCGCTGGCCATTGTGTCGGTCTTGCTGGGCTGCAGCGCACCGCTGCTGGCGGGTCCCTGGTCGTGGCTGGTGGCCCTGAGTTTGACGCTGGTATTCTGGATTGTGCTGTCCTCATTTCAGCAGATCTACCGTCAGCTCAAGGACAGCGTCAACTGGAAAGCGATACCGATTTCTTATTGGGGCATGCATCTGGCGCACATCGGCATTGCCGTCTGCGTGGTGGGCATCACCATGGTCAAGGGTTACGAAACCGAGAAAGACGTGCGCATGGGCATCGGCGACACCGTTGAAGTGGCCGGCTATACCTTCAAACTGACGGGCATCAGCGAGGTAGCAGGTCCGAACTACAACGCGGACCGGGGCGTGGTC
Source organism: Comamonadaceae bacterium (assembly GCA_007280205.1). Lineage (GTDB taxonomy): Bacteria > Pseudomonadota > Gammaproteobacteria > Burkholderiales > Burkholderiaceae_C > Rhodoferax. Next base: position 6,297 of record QYPX01000144.1, on the reverse strand, counting down.
GAACTGATCAAGAACGGCAAGGTCCTGCGCACGCTGGAGCCCGAGAAGCGGACTTACTTCTCGTCCACCATGCCCATGACCGAGACCGCCATCGACAGCAATCTGGTGCGCGACGTCTATGTCGCGCTGGGTGAGCGGCTGCAGGACGGCGCCAGCCCGGCCTGGGCGATGCGGGTTTACCACAAACCCTTTGTCACCTGGATCTGGGGTGGCTGCCTGTTGATGGCCCTGGGCGGCGCCATGGCGGCGCTGGACCGGCGCTACCGCCGCAAAGCCCTTGCCAGCAAGGCGCTTAGCCAGGGAGTGCCGGCATGAACAGGAAGGCATTGATTCCACTGGGAATTTTTGCCGTCCTGGTGGTCTTTCTGGCCATTGGCCTGACGCGCGACCCACACGAAATTCCCTCGCCCCTGATCGGCAAGCCGGCGCCGGCCTTTACGGCGCCACGGCTGCAGAATCCGCAGCAGCAGTTTTCGGGCAAGGACATGCTGGGCAAGGTCTGGCTGCTTAATACCTGGGCCTCCTGGTGCGTGGCGTGTCGGCAAGAGCACCCGATCCTGATGGAATTTGCCAAGACCAAGACCATCCCCGTGGTGGGAATTGATTACAAGGACAAAGACACGGAGGGGCTGAAGTGGCTGGCCCGCTACGGTGATCCGTACGACCTCTCCATCACCGATCAGGACGGCCGCATTGGCATCGACTTTGGCGTCTATGGCGTACCTGAGAGTTTTTTGATCGACAAGCAGGGCATCATCCGCTACAAGCAGATTGGACCGGTCACACAAGAGGCCTTGCGTGACAAGATCCTGCCCCTGATACGGGAACTGCAAAAATGAAGTACTGGTTAGCCCTGATTCTGGCGCTGCAATGCGCCCTACCGTCCTATGCCGGCGACGCCGTTCCGATGGCGGAAGACCCGGTGGTAGAGCAACGCATGATTGCCATCTCGGAAGAGTTGCGCTGCCTGGTTTGCCAAAATGAGTCGCTGGCCGGGTCCCGTGCCGACCTGGCGCTGGATTTGCGCCGTGAACTGCGCACCCTGATCAAGGCCAACAAGACCGATGCCGAGATCATGGAGTACATGGTCAGTCGCTATGGTGACTTTGTGCGCTACCGCCCCCCCATGAAGCCGCTGACCTGGATGCTTTGGTTTGGCCCATTCATATTGCTGATTGGCGCCTTGTTTTTCCTGGTGCGCATGGTACGAGGCCAGCAGGCGGGCGCTGCCGCACCCGTACTGGACGCAGCGCAGCGCAAGAAGGCGCAGTCTCTTCTCAAAGATACGGAACTCCCCTCATGACTGTTTTTATTGCCATTGCCACCCTTCTGACGCTACTGGCGCTCGCCTGGTTGGTGCGCCCCCTGCTCTGGCCCGTCAAGGCCACCGGGGTTTCGAGTCAAGGCCTGAACGCTTCGATTTACCGGGACCAGATCGAGGGTCTCGAGCGTGATATGGCGCGTGGCGCCATCAGCGCGGCTGAATGTGAAGCCGGTCGCGACGAACTGCAATTGCGTCTGCTCGACGACACCGAAGGTTTGGCGAATGCACCGGCCCGGTACGCTGACAATTTCTTGACCGGACGTCTTACCGCGGTGCTGATTGCGCTGCTGTTGCCACTGGGCTCCGCCGGCATGTACTGGTGGTTGGGCTCCCCCTCAGCCATTGACCCCGTGGCCACACAAAAGGCCAACAGCGATCAGGTCTCCAGCATGGTCGATGCCCTGGCAGAACGCCTGAAAGCCAGCCCCGACGACCCCAAGGGCTGGGCCATGCTGGCGCGCTCCTACAAAGTGATGGGGCGTTTTGCCGAGGCCGAGCAGGCCTTCCTGAAGGCCGGGGATCTGGTCAACACCGAACCCGATTTGCTGGTGGACTACGCCGACCTGCTGGCGGTGCGAAGCAACAACAACATTGAGGGCAAGCCGCTGGAACTGGTCAACAAGGCGCTGAGTTTGAACCCGCAGCACCCGATGGGGCTGATGATGTCGGGCGTTGCTGCGTACCGTCGCAACGACTTCAAGCTTGCTGTCACTCAGTGGGAGAAGTTATTGCTGGTGCTCGATCCGGGCTCACCCGACGCGCAGCAGGTTGAGGCCGACATCGCCGAGGCGCGCAGCAAGGCTGGATTGCCTGCTGCTACCCAGCGTAGCAGCGGCTCCGATGCCGGCAAGATGCCGCCGGTGGACCCGGCCGCGGCCGCGGCCATGACACCCGAGAAGATCAACCAGATGATTGATGGGCTGGCTGCCAAACTGAAAGCCAATCCATCCGACCTGGCCGGTTGGGCCCGTCTGGCCGGAGCCTACAAGGCTCAGGGGCGTCTGCCGGAGGCCGAGCAGGCCTTCGAGAAAGCCGGCAAAGTGCTTGATGGCGACGCCGCCCTGCTGACCCAGTACGCCGACCTGCTGGCGATGCGCACCAACACGCTGGAGGGCCGCCCGCTGGCACTGGTCAACAAGGCGCTGGCGATCGATCCCAAACACCCAATGGCCCTGATGCTGGCGGGTTCCGCTGCCTATCGACGCGCCGACTACAAGCTGGCCATCACCCATTGGGAAAAAGTTCTCACGGTGCTGCCAGCAGGATCGGTTGATGCCAAGCAGGTCGAAGCGGAAATCGCTGACGCGCGCAGCAAGGCCGGTCTGGGCCTGCAGCCCAAGGCGAAACCCTGATCCGGGTCCGGCCTCAGGGCCGGTTCACACCATCTTGCCGAGTTCGCGGCCAAATTCCTCGACTGCCTGCCAGTCCGTGAACTCGACCACGACCGAAGGGTCGGTGGGTCCCTTGGTGATCAGCATGATGAACCTGATCATCTGGCGATCAATAAAGCGGTAGCGCGGGTAATCGAGCTTGCCGGCAAAGACGCCGAGCAGCTTCGGTTTCCAGCTGATGCTGCGCAGGAACTTGATCAGATAGGGGTTGTTTTCGGGCCGGTTCTTGTTCGGCTTGCGCGCCACGATATTGACGGTAAAAAAGGCGTTCGCCTTACGCTCCAGCAGCGTCTGATGCCGCGCAATGAACTGCGACACCTCTGGCTGATGCTTGCCGTAACGGATGCTCGCACCAATAACAATGGCATCAAACGCCGCCAGATCGAGCGCATCAGCCTGGGACAAGGGCACTACCTCGGCCGCATGCCCCTGCTGCTCTATGACTTGGCGCAAGCGCTCGCAGATGCGTGGCGTGTGGCCGTCGGTGGTTGAATACGCCAGCAGAACACGGCTCATCGACTCGGCCCTGCCGGGGCATCATCGTCGAGATTGACGGCCTTGTACTTGCTGGCAAGTTGTTGTTGCGTGGCGTCCGGCACCTGGGCGTAGTGCGAGAACTCGATGCTGTAGGAACCTTCGCCTGCCGTGAGTGATTTCAGCCGCCCCTGGTAGTCACCCAATTCGGCCAGCGGGATCAGGCCACTGATGGCCACCGCCCCGTTCGGGCGTGGCTGGGTTCCCGTTACATGACCACGCTTGCTGGCCAGGTCACCCGTCAAATCGCCGATCGTGGCCTCCGGTGCCAGCACCTCGATGTTGACCAGCGGCTCCAGCACCATGGGACGCGCCAGGCGTACGGCGTCAATGGTCGCCTTGCGGCCCGCCGAGGTGAAGGCAATATCCTTGCCATCGACGGCGTGCGTCTTGCCGTCATGCACAGTGACGCGCAAGTCGTGTACCGGGTAGCCGGCCACCACACCTTCAGCCAGCGCCTGGCGCACACCTTTTTCCACCGCCGCCATGAACACGCCCGGAATGGCGCCGCCTTTGACAATGTCGACGAACTCGAAGCCCGCGCCACGCGGCAGGGGCTCGACGCGCAGCATGACCTCGCCGAACTGACCGGCACCGCCGCTTTGCTTCTTGTGGCGGCAATGACCTTCGGCGTTGCCATTGATGGTTTCGCGGTAGGCGATTTGCGGCACGCTGGTGTCGAGCTCGAGCTTGTACTGCTGCAGCATGCGTGAGAGCTTGGCCCGCAAATGCATATCCCCGAGACCCCGAATCACGGTTTCGTTGGTACTTGGGTGGCGTTCCACCTTGAAGCAGGGGTCTTCAAGCTCAAGCTTGTGCAGAATGTCGAAGAGGCGTTGCTCGTCGCCTTTGCGTCGGGTTTGCACCGCCAGACCATGCATGGGTTGCGGAAAAGCCAAGGGCTTCAAGTGAATGTGATCCTCGTCGTGCGAGTCATGCAGCACACAGTCAAATTCAATTTCATCCACCTTGGCAACGGCGCCGATGTCACCTGGCACCAGGTCTGCGACTTCGATGTGATCCTTGCCCTGCAGCCGATACAAATGCGCTACCTTGAAGGGCTTTTTGGCGGATCCAACAAACAGCTGGGCGTCGCGCCGGATCGTTCCCTGGTGCACCCGAAAGATCCCGAGCTTGCCTATGAAGGGGTCGATCACAATCTTGAAAACATGCGCCAGCACGTGCAGGGCGTCGTCAGGTTGCGCCTGAAAAGCCTGCGGCTCGGCGTCGGGCTCGGTACGGTAAAACGGTGGCGGATTGCCCTCGGCCGGGTTCGGCGCCAGGCGCGCCAGAGCGTCCATCAGTTGCGGTACACCGGCACCGGTGCGAGCTGACACAAACAGGACCGGAATCAGATGGCCAGCACGCAAGGCACGCTCGAAGGGCTCGTGCAGCTGCTCGAGCGTCGGGTCAGCACCGGTTTCCAGGTAGCTGGCCATCAGGCTGTCATCTTCTTCAACGATCTGGTCAATCAGGGCGCGATGTGCGGCAGCCACCGACGCAAAGTCACTTTCACCGTCGTCGTGACCGAGCAATTCCACCACATCCTGACCGTTGTGTGTCGGCAAGTCCAGCAGCAGACACTGCTTGCCAAAACGCTCGCGGATATCGCTCACCAGCGCCGGCAGATCGACGTTGTCGGCATCAATCTTGTTGATCACAATCATGCGGCACAGACCGCGCTCACCGGCCAGGGTGAACATCCGTTCGGTCGCCAGTTCGATGCCGTTCTGGGCGTTGATGACGACCAGCGCGGTATCCACTGCCGCCAAGGCCCCCATGGACTGGCCGGAAAAGTCCGGGAACCCGGGCGTATCAATCAGATGAATCTGGGTACCGTCCCAGTCAAAACCTACTACCGAGGACTGAAGCGAGTGACCGAGTTCCTTTTCAATCGGATCGAAGTCGCAGACCGTGTTGCCCTTCTCGATCGATCCCCTGCTCTTGATGGCTCCACTGGCTGCCAGCAGGCTCTCTGCCAATGTGGTCTTGCCGACGGCACCGTGGCCAACCAGGGCAACGCTGCGGATATGGGTACTGCGTGTCTGACTCATAAATGACCTTTTTCTTTATCAAATTTCAAATTCGAACATACATCTTACTGGACAAAGCGGGCTCTTTAGCGGCTCCGTCCGGCCTTGTATTTACCGCTGCCGGCGCCAATCACGCCGTCGGCCAGCGCCAGTCGCGCCAGCGCCTTCGCGGCATGCGCGTGGGTGATCGCCAGGCCCAGCGCGTCGGCGGCGTCCGACCCCGGCAAACCGGGCAGCGCAAGCAGCCGGCGCACCATCTCCTGAACCTGCGTCTTGTCCGCCCTGCCATAGCCGACAACCGCCTGCTTCATCTGCAGCGCCGTGTATTCTGCGACCGGCAAATCGAGCGACACCAGGGCCGTCACGCAAGCGCCACGCGCCTGACCCAGCAACAAAGTGGATTGCGGGTTGACGTTGACAAAAACGATCTCGACCGACGCGCCATCGGGCTGGTAACGGGCAATCACTTCACGAACACCATCAAATAGCACCTTCAGGCGCGCTGGCAACTGGCCTTTTTCGAGGTGGACGGTGCTGATGGTGCCGCTGGCCACATAACTCAGCTCAGTGCCCTGCACCTCAATCACGCCGAAACCGGTGGTGCGAAGGCCGGGGTCAATGCCGAGGATTCTCATCGAGCTACAGCCCAAAATACCAACGGACCGAGTGAAAGAAAACCGGTGCAGCAAAGCACAGGGCATCGACCCGGTCGAGCAAACCGGCGGCGCCCGTCACCGCCGTGCCCTGACCGCGCCAGATGGGTATGCCACGATCGCGCTTGAGCGCTTTCATCACCAGATGGCCAAAGGAGCCGGCCATGCAAGCGATAAAGGACAGTGCAAACGCCTGTCCTGGCACGAAGGGCGTGATTCCAGCCAGCAAGGCACCCAGCAGACTGCCCACGGCGATGCCAATCCACCAGCTCGGCCAGTTAAAGCTCTGACTGATGGCGCTCGCCGCTGGTGGCTTTTGCAGTCGGCGCGAGGCCAGGTGCTGCGCGATCATGCTGGTCTGC
>QYPX01000103.1 GCA_007280205.1 Comamonadaceae bacterium | reverse complement strand
GTCATTGCGTCCCCGGATCAGGCTCGGGGTGACAGCTGATTTGTCATTGCGGGCTTGACCCGCAATCCAGTGGTGGCGTAGCACTGGATCCCGGATGTTGAAACCCCGGACCTGATCCGGGGCCGGGATGACAGTTGCTGAGTCCGGGATGACAGCAACTGAGTCCGGGGTGACAGCTGATTTGTCATTGTGGGCTTGACCCGCAATCCAGTGGTGGCGTAGCACTGGATCCCGGATGTTGAAACCCCGGACCTGATCCGGGGCCGGGATGACAGCCGCTGAGTCCGGGATGACAAACTGCGAGGCTGGCATGCCAGTGTGCGCCTTTGTGCTCGCCATGATTTATGAAAAGTTCACGAGTTGAATGTTTTGCCTTCAGCGGCAAGCCGCGCCAGCAAAGGCGCTGGCTCCCAGAACTTGGCGTCATCCAGCGGATTCTGGGCAAAACGCTTCATCGCTTGCACGACGTTGAACAGGCCGACCTGATCGGCATAGTTCATCGGGCCACCGCGGTAGATTGGGAAGCCGTAACCCATCAGGTAGACCATGTCGATGTCGCTGGCCCGGGACGCGATGCCGTCTTCCAGAATGCGCGCAGCTTCGTTGACCAGGGAGTAGACCAGACGCTGCACGATCTCTTCGTCAGAAATCTTGCGCGGCGTGATGCCCTGCGCCTTGCGGTAGTCCTGGATCATCTGCACCACTTCGGCGTTGGGAATCGCATCGCGCTTGCCCGCCACATAGTCGTACCAGCCAGCCCCGGTCTTCTGACCAAAGCGACCCTTTTCGCACAGCAGGTCCGCCGTTTTGCTGTACTTCATGTCGGCACGCTCCACGGAACGGCGCTTGCGGATGGCCCAGCCGATGTCGTTGCCGGCCAGATCGCCCATACGGAACGGACCCATGGCAAAACCGAATTTCTCGATCGCTTTGTCGACCTGCGCTGGCGTGCAGCCTTCGTCCAGCAGGAAGCCGCCCTGGCGGCCATACTGCTCGATCATGCGGTTGCCGATGAAACCGTCGCAAACACCCGACACCACAGCGGTCTTCTTGATCTTCTTGGCGATCACCATGACGGTGGCCATCACGTCCTTGGCGGTCTTGGCCCCGCGCACCACTTCGAGCAAGCGCATCACATTGGCGGGGCTGAAGAAGTGCAGGCCGACCACGTCCTGCGGACGCTTGGTGAAGTCGGCAATGGCGTCCACATTCAAGGTCGAGGTGTTGGACGCCAGGATGGCGCCCGGTTTCATGACGCGATCAAGTTCCTTGAAGACCGCTTCCTTGACGCCGATCTCTTCGAACACGGCCTCGATCACCATGTCGGCGTTGGTCAACGCGTCGTAGCTCAGCGTGGTACTCAGAAGGCTCATGCGCTGGTCATATTTGTCCTGTTTGAGCTTGCCCTTCTTGACCTGGGACTCGTAGTTCTTGCGGATCGTGGCCACGCCGCGATCGAGCGCGTCCTGCTTCATTTCCAGCATCACAACCGGAATGCCGGCATTGAGAAAGTTCATCGAGATGCCACCGCCCATGGTGCCAGCACCGATCACGGCAACCGAGTTGATGGCGCGCAGCGGCGTGTCAGCCGGTACATCGGGTATCTTGGAGGCAGCACGTTCGGCCATGAAGATGTGGCGCAGCGCCTTGCTCTCGGGGGTCCACATCAGGTTGATGAAGAGTTCGCGCTCGGTCGTCATGCCGGCCTCAAACTTGCCCTTGGTGGCAGCCTGCACGGCGTCCACGCATTTGCCGGGCGCCGGAAAGTTCTTCGACATGCCCTTGACCATATTACGGGCGAACTGGAAGTAGGCGTCGCCCTGCGGATGCCGACAGGGCAAGTCGCGCACCAGCGGCATGGGCCGCACGTCTGCCACCGAGCGCGCGTAGTTCATGGCTTCATCGAGCAGGGTCTCAGCCGAAGCAGCCATCTTGTCGAACAGTTTCTGCCCGGGCAGCATGGCCAGCATCTCGCTCTTGATGGGCTCGCCCGAGACGATCATGTTGAGCGCTGGCTCCACACCCAGGGCGCGCGGCAGACGCTGCGTGCCGCCGGCACCGGGCAGCAAGCCGAGTTTTACTTCCGGCAACGCCACACTGGTGCCCGGCGCAGCCACGCGGTAATGGCAACCCAGGGCCAGTTCCAGCCCGCCACCCATGACCACGCTGTGAATGGCGGCCACCACGGGTTTGCTCGATTTCTCGATTGCCGCGATCACGCTCAGCAGGTTGGGTTCCTGCATCGCCTTGGGACTACCAAACTCCTTGATGTCGGCACCACCCGAGAAAGCCTTGCCAGCCCCGGTGATGACAATGGCGCGGGCGGCCGGCTCGGCGTTCGCTTGAGCCAGGCCATCAGCGATCCCCTGTCGCGTTGCCAGACCCAGGCCGTTGACCGGTGGGTTGTTCAGCGTGATCACGGCGATGTCACCGTGCAATTGGTATTGGGCAGTCATGCTTGCTTTCCTCAGTGGTAAAAATAGAACGATCGTTCTCTTTTATGATTGTAAGAACTATAGCCCCGGCAGCGGGCTTGTTTTGTCACGGGTGGGACAAGATCTAGACCTCCAGCCATTCCTTGCGGATGTAGCTGTCGTTGCGCAGTTGCGCTGGCGTTCCGGTGAACACAATGCTGCCGTGGCCCATCACCATGCATTGGTCAGAGATCTCCATGGCAATCGTCAGTTTCTGTTCGATCAGCAGCACCGAAATGCCGCGCCGTTTGAGTTCCTTCAGGTACTGCGCCACCAGTTCGACAATCTTTGGCGCCAGCCCCTCGGTTGGCTCATCGATGATGATCAGGTCCGGGTCGCCCATCAGCGTGCGGCACAGCGTCAGCATCTGCTGCTCGCCACCTGACATGACGCCGGCCAGCATGTGCTGACGCTCCTTCAGGCGCGGGAACATCTGGTACATGTCTTCGAGCGACCAGCGTCCGGCCTTGCGCGTGCTCTTTTGCCCGAGGTAAAGATTCTGCTCGACCGTCAGCGTCGGAAAAATGTCACGACTCTCCGGCACATAGCCTATGCCCAGGTGAGCGATTTCGTAGGTCTTCTTGCCCAGGATCTGCTGATCGCGCCACAGCATGGAGCCCTGGGCGTCCACCAAGCCCATGATGGCTTTCGCGGTCGTCGAGCGGCCGGAGCCATTGCGCCCCAGCAGTGCCGTGATTTCACCCGCCTTCACCTCCATGTGAACGCCGTGCAGCACGTGGCTCTTGCCGTAAAAGGCGTGCAGGTTGTCAATTTTGAGGAGGCTCATGCGTGACTCCCGGCCTGTGAGTCGGCCACCGAGGAACCGAGGTAGGCCTCCTGCACGCGGGCATTGGCGCGCACCGCATCAGGCGTATCGTAGGCCAGCAGTTCGCCATAAACCACCACGGCAATCTTGTCGGCCAGTCCGAACACGACACCCATGTCGTGCTCCACCGTCAACAGCGTGCGCCCGACGGTCACGTCCTTGATCAGCTTGATGAAACGGCTGGTCTCGGATTTGCTCATGCCGGCGGTCGGCTCGTCCAGCAAAATCACATTGGCACCGCCGGCAATGGTGATGCCGATTTCCAGGGCGCGCTGTTCCGCATAAGTCAGGTTCATGGCCAGCACGTCGTGTTTCTTGTCCAGTTTGACCATCTCCATCAACTCGTCCGTGCGGTCGTTCGCGTCCTTCAGATCCGCCAGAAAATTCCAGAAACTGTACCTGTAACCCAGACTCCAGAGCACACCGCAGCGCAGGTTCTCGAAAACGCTGAGCTTGGGAAAGATGTTGGTGATCTGGAAGCTGCGCGACAGCCCCATGCGGTTGATCTCGAAGGGCTTTTTACCCGTGATGTCCTGACCGTTGAGCAGGATCTGGCCCTTGCTGGGCTCGAAGCGACCGCTGATGAGATTGAACAGCGTCGATTTGCCGGCGCCGTTGGGTCCGATGATGCCAACACGCTCCCCTGCCGGGATCGCCATGTTGATGCCACGGATGATCTCGGTCCGACCAAAGGCCTTGCGCAGGTCTTTCAATTCAAGCGCGTAAGTCATAGCTCGGCCCTCCGCTTGATTTCTTTCTCTATCTCTTCCTGAATCGTGCCCCACTCCTTGTTGAACTGGCGTCGGCAAAGTTCAAACAGACCGGAGCCGGTCAGGATCACAAAAGCGCAACCGAACCAGCTGTTCAGGCCTGTCGCATCCAGCACCACACCCATGAAGCGCACGGTGTTGCCATCGGCACCGGCCATCTGCAGGTGGTAAACCATCTCCACCATGCCGGCAGCGCCTATCAAGGCCAGCAGGGCGGTCACCGCCAGCGCCAGATAACTCACCCACAGCTGTCGCAATTTGCCGAAGGCGGCAAGCCTCAGGTTCATCATCAGCAAACTGGCTATGCCGCCCGGCGCGTACATCACCATAAACAGGAAAATGAGTCCCAGGTAAAGCAGCCAGGCTTTGGTGAATTCGCTCAGCAGCACAAAGGCCAGCACCATCAGCACGGCACCGATGATGGGGCCGAAAAAGAAGGTCGCGCCACCCAGAAAGGTGAACAGCAGGTAGGCGCCCGAGCGCCCTGCCCCCACCACTTCAGCGGTGACGATTTCAAAATTCAGGGCCCCGAGCCCTCCCGAGATACCGGCAAAGAAACCGGCAATGATGAAGGCCATGTAGCGCACGCGCTGCGTGTTGTAGCCGACGAACTCCACACGCTCCGGGTTGTCGCGCACCGCATTGAGCATGCGCCCCAGCGGTGTTCTGGTAAAGGCAAACATGGCGGCCACGGCGACGAAGGTGTACAGGGCAATCAGGTAATAGACCTGAATCGGCGGCCCGTAGGTGATGCCCATGAAGGCCTGGCCGGCGACGCGATTGCCCGAGACACCGCCCTCACCGCCGAAGAATTCCGGAACCATGTTGGACATGGCGTACACCAGCTCACCCAGACCCATGGTGATCATGGCAAAGGTAGTGCCGGCCTTGCGCGTCGTCACGTAGCCGAACAACACGGCAAAGCCCATGCCGGCCAGGCCGCCGACCAGCGGCAGGGCCGACACCGGCAGCGGCAGCGAGCCGTTGGTGATGCTGTTGAGCGCATGGATGGCCATGAAGGAACCCAGTCCGGTGTAGACGGCGTGCCCGAAGCTCAGCATGCCACCCTGGCCCAGCAGCATGTTGTAGGACAGGCAGGCAATGATGGCGATGCCCATCTGCGACAGGATGGTGATGGCCAGGCTGCTGCTGACCAGCATGGGAACCAGCGCCAGCACGAGCGCAAACAGGCCCCAGATCAGCCAGCGAGCGACGTTCAGCGGTTTGAATTGGTAGACGGTGCTCATGGCTCAGTCCTCCCGCGTGCCAAGCAGTCCCTTGGGCCTGAAGATCAGGATCAGGACCAGGAACAGATAAGGCAATATCGGCGCCACCTGCGACAAGGTGAGCTTGAAGAGTGAACTGCCGAGCGCGTAAGAGCCCAGTTGCAGGCCCAACTGGCCGGCAAGCGTGCCCAACGAGTAGTCAAAGGCCACCGCAAAGGTCTGGATGACACCGATCAAAACCGAGGCCAGAAAGGCGCCCGAGAGGGAGCCCATGCCGCCGACCACCACCACGACAAAGATGACGGGTCCCACCGCGGCCGCCATCGAAGGCTCGGTCAGGAAGGTGCTGCCACCAATCACTCCGGCCAGACCGGCCAGCGCGGCACCGGCACCAAAAACCATCATGAAGACCAGCGGCACGTTGTGCCCCAGCGCTTCGACCGTCTCCGGATGGGTCAGCGCCGCCTGAATCACCAGACCGACGCGCGTGCGTGTCAGCAGCAGCCAGACCGAGCCCAGCATGACCAGGGCCACCAGCATCATGAAGCCCCGGGTTGCCGGGAAAGGCGAGCAGACCAGGCGCACACCCGCCTCTGCCGCGCTACACAGTTCAGCCGGTGCCGCGCCCCAGAGCAGGCTCAGTCCGTGCACCGAATGGTTGATCAGGGTAAAGGCCGGGCCCTGCAACAAATCGGGCGGACGAAAATTCAAAGCAATGCGACCCCAGATCAGCTGCACCAGCTCGAATATCACGTAGGACAGGCCGAAGGTGATGAGCAACTCGGGCACATGACCGAATTTGTGCACCTTGCGCAAGAAGAAGCGCTCAAACAGTGCGCCCAGGGCGCCCACGATCAGAGGTGCCAGAACCAGCGCCGGCCAGAAGCCGGCCAGACCCGACACCGTGTAGCCGACGTAGGCCCCGACCATGTAGAAGGATGCATGCGCAAAATTCAGCACACCCATCATGCTGAAAATCAGCGTCAGTCCCGAGCTCAACATGAACAACAGCAAGCCGTAGCTCACACCGTTGAGCATGGAGATAATGAAAAACTCCATTCAGATCATCCTTACTGACCAGCAAGAAAAAAGAGCCCGAGACGGTACACCCGTTCGGGCTCCAGCATCACACGGTGGCAATCAAGGGCGTTTCATCTGGCAGCTGGTGGGCGTGCTCGAAACGTAGTTGGGGTATTCCTTGAGCGGAGCCAGCGTCATGCCGGTATTCTCAGGGCTGTAGGGGTACTTTTTGTCGGCCTTCTGCCAGACTGCCATGTACAGCGGTTGCTGCAACTGGTGGTCTGCCTTGCGCATCTCGACCTCGCCATTGAAGGTGGTCACTTTCAGACCTTCCATCGCCGCTGCCACTTTGACCGGATCGGTTGACTTGGCCTTGGCAATGGCTGCACCCAGCATTTCATAAATGCGGATGGTGGAGCCGGTATAGAAGTCGTCGTTGTACTTCTTCTTGAACTCGTTCATCCATTTGTCCATTTGACCACCCATGTTGTAGTGGCTGTAGGCGATCTGATAGACGCGCCCGGCCCCATTGGTGCCCAGTGCGGTCGGCGTTCCTGTCACGCCGGCGTAGTAGGTGAAGAACTTGCCGGTGTAACCGTTTTCGTTGGCGGCTTTCACCAGCAGCGACAAATCGGAACCCCAGTTGCCGCTCACCACTGTGTCGGCACCGGTGGCCTTGATCTTGGCGATGTAGGGTGCGAAGTCACGCACCTGCGCCAGTGGATGCAGATCCTCGCCGACGATCTGGATGTCGGGACGCTTGCGCGCCAACACCTCCTTGATGTACTTGGCCACCTGATGACCATGCGAGTAGTTCTGGTTGAGCAGATACACCTTCTTGATGTCTTTCTGCTCTGCCATGAAGCCGCCCATGGCTTCCATCTTCATCGACGTATCCGCATCAAAGCGGAAGTGCCAGAAGCTGCATTTGCTGTTGGTCAGGTCCGGATCAACGGCCGAGTCATTCAGGTAGATGACTTCCTTGCCGGGGTTGCGCTCATTGTGCTTGTTGACGGCGTCCACCAGTGCCAAGGCAACAGAGGAGCCGTTGCCCTGGATGATGTAGCGCACACCCTGGTCAATGGCTGCCTTGAGGGCATTGAGACTCTCAGCGGGGCTGAGCTTGTTGTCGATGCCAGTGATTTCGAACTTGACACCGGCTGCATTGCCGGGCTGACCCGGGTTGCCAGCCACTGGCAGGCCGCTGTACTTCTCGGCAAAAAACTGGTAACCCTTGAGCTGACTCACGCCGACCGGTCCGAGGATGCCGGTCAGGGGATCAATCCGGACAATCTTCACGACCTCGCCCTTTTGGGCAAAGGCAGCGCTGACGCACAAAGCGACGGCAGTAGCGGATACAACTTTCAATGCAAATTTCATATTTAGCTCCTGAGTTTCAATCATTTGACCAGCGCGCAGCGTACAAGCATTTGTGCGCTGCACCACGAGGGTTTTCCACTAGCACGAATCACCCACGCGACACACCATGACCCTGATCAAGCATCTGGCAATTTGTAATCCTTGAGCAGTTCGCGCAGCTTGGTCTTTTGCATCTTGCCGGTACCGCCCAAGGGGATAGCGTCGACAAACACGACGTCGTCCGGAATCTGCCACTTGGCCGTCTTGCCTTCATAGAAAGCCACAAGTTCGTCACGTGACACTTCAGCACCCGGCTTTTTGACGACCGCGATGATGGGACGCTCGTCCCACTTCGGGTGCTTCATGCCGATGCAGGCTGCCATCGCCACTGCCGGATGGGCCATGGCGATATTCTCGACATCAATCGAACTGATCCATTCGCCGCCGGATTTGATGACGTCCTTGCTGCGATCCGTGATCTGCATATAGCCGTCAGCGTCGATGGTGGCCACGTCACCGGTTGGGAACCAGCCATCCACCAGAGGCGAGCCACCCTCGCCCTTGAAATAGGCACTGATGATCCAGGGTCCCTTGACCAGCAAATCGCCATAGCTCTTGCCATCCCAGGGCAGTTCATCACCACTGCCGTCAACGATCTTCATGTCCACACCAAAAACGCCGCGTCCCTGCTTCAGACGGACCTGCATCTTCTCCTGCGTTGTCATCGGCAGATGCTTGTTCTTCAAGGTGCAGACCGTGCCGAGCGGTGACATCTCGGTCATGCCCCAGGCGTGCAGCACTTCGACGCCGTACAGGTCATTGAAGGCGGTGATCATGGCTGGCGGGCAGGCCGAGCCGCCGATCACCGTGCGTT
>QYPX01000266.1 GCA_007280205.1 Comamonadaceae bacterium | reverse complement strand
TCCACCACATGCGCCAGTGGCAGGTAAGACAGCATGCGGTCCTGCGCCGTCATCGGAATGCGCGCAATGCCCTGATCCAGGGCCCAGGAAAAATTGTCGAAGCTGTGCATCACGCCTTTGGGCAGACCGGTCGTACCAGAGGTGTAGATCAGCGTGGCGAGTTCCTCGCTGCCGCGCAGCGGCGTGCCCTTGAGCGCTTCGGTGCGGGCGCAGATCGCGTCCCAACTGTCAAAGCGCTGGCGAACATCGGCTGGCGACAAGACGTAGCTGATGCAGGGCAGGTCGTCGGGCATACCGGCCTTCATGCTGTCCCAGTCGTCGAGCTTGCCGACAAAACAGGCGCGCGCCTCGCTGTGCGTCAGGATCTGGCGCACGGTGGCGGACGCCAGCGTCGGGTAGAGCGGAACAGAAACGTAGCCCGCCATCCAGATCGCCAGATCACTCATCAACCACCAGGCGCAGTTCTTCGACAGGATGGCGACCTTGGAGCCAGGCTCCCAACCCTGCGACTTCAGGTGGGCAGCCATGCGCCGCACCTGGTCGGCCACCTGAGCCCAGGTGAAATCCTGTATCACGCCCTTGCCCATTGGCTGCGTCAGTGTGATGGTCGCGGGTGTTGTCTGCTCCCAGTGGTACAGACGTTGAAGTGCCAGGAATTCAGCGGGTACAGTGTTCATGATGGTTGGCTCCGTTATCACGGTATTGTGGGCCGATTGTTTTGCCGTTTATTGATATGGCGCAATTTGTCGTATATTCACATTCAGTGGAATGTTGTTGACTGAGTTCAAACCGGAGGCCTATTTCAAATGACAAAGCGTTCAGTCAAGAAGATTCATTCCGAACTGGACCGGCCCGACGAAGTTTTTGAGTTCGCCGCCGAACTGTTCAAGATCATGTCGGCGCCCATGCGGCTGAAGATCATCGGTTGCCTTTGCGACGGCGAGCAGAACGTGAGCTATCTGCTCAGCCATATAGACACCACACAACCCAATATGTCGCAGCACCTGAATGTGCTCTACAAGGCGGGTGTGCTGGGCCGGCGTCGCGATGGCGTTCAAATCCTTTATCGCATCATTGACGAGCGCGTGCCGGCACTTTGCCGTGCAGTCTGCACACAAGTGGAAACCAAGGACAAGTCGTAGCACCAAGGGTGAGTCGGGTGGCAGGGTGATTCGACGGACTTTTTTGATTTACATATGCGTATGTAATGATGTGTTGATATAAATCAGTAAGCATATTCGCAGATAGCAATAGGATAAACCCGTAGTGTTGCTGAGTGCATGCGCACCAGAACACCAAGGTTTGTCTTGCGAAGGAAACTGTGATGCGAATTCGATACTTGATGGCTGCTGCTATGGCGGCCATTTTCTTTGTCACTGCAGCGCCGGCAGCGGTGGCAACAGCGCCGACCAAGTTGCCAAAGTCAACTGCTGACCACAGCAAGTTCAAGGAACTGGACCGCGAATTTGCCTCCGGCCCCGAGGTCACCAAGGCCTGCCTGAGTTGCCATACCGAAGCGGCCAAGCAGATCCACCAGACGCAGCACTGGAAGTGGGAGTTCATCAACCCGGACACCAAGCAGGTGCTGGGCAAGAAGCACATCGTTAACAACTTCTGCACCTCGGTCAAGTCCAATGAAGCGGCCTGCAACAGCTGCCATATAGGCTACGGCTGGCGCGACGACACATTCGACTTCAAAAGCGAAGAGAACGTTGACTGTCTGGTTTGCCACGACCATTCCGGCAAGTACACCAAGCCTTCCGGCTTTGCCGGCTCACCGGTGACCAAGGACACCGAATTTCCACCGGGGTCGGGCAAGATCGTGCGCGGCATCAACCTGAAGGAAATTGCCAAGAAGGTCGGACCGACCACGCGCAGCACCTGTGGTTCCTGCCACTTCAATGGGGGTGGCGGTGATGGCGTCAAACACGGCGATCTGGACACCTCCATGGAGAACCCGAGCCGGGAGCTCGACGTGCACATGGATGCCAAAGGTCTCAATTTTTCCTGCGCCACCTGCCACAAGACCGACGACCACAAGGTCTCTGGCAGTCGTTACGCACCTACTGCCAGGGACAAGGCACCGGCGCATATGCGCGGTGCATTGGACAAAACCAATCCGGACACCTGCCAGGCTTGCCACGGACAGGCACCGCACAAGGCGGTGAGGCTGAATGAACACACGGCCAAGCTGGCATGCCAGACCTGCCACATTCCGGCCTTTTCGCGCGGCGGGCAGCCGACCAAGATGTCCTGGGACTGGTCAACCGCCGGCAAGCTCGACAAGGACGGCAAGCCGATGATCCTGAAAGACGATGACGGTTACGACAAGTACATGACCATCAAGGGCGACTTCGTCTGGAAGGAAAACGTCAGGCCCGAATACGTCTGGTTCAACGGTGTCAACCACTACACCCTGGTTGGCGACAGAATAGAAAAAGGCGACAAGCCGACGCAGATCAATCGCTTTGAAGGCAGCCCCAGCGACGGCAAATCCATGATCTGGCCGATCAAGCTGTTCACCGGCAAGCAGCAATACGACCCGGTCAACAAGTCGCTGGTCATCACCCACCTGGCCGGCAGCGATGGCACGGCGTTCTGGAAGAACCTGGACTGGGAGAAAGCCGTCACCGCAGGTATGGCAGCGGGCGGCGTCAAGTTCTCGGGCAAGGTTGACTTCATCGAGACCGAGAGCATGTGGGCGATCAACCACATGGTGGCACCAAAAGAAAAAGCACTGGGCTGCGTTGAGTGTCACGTCAATAACGGCCGTCTGGAAAAGATCGATGGCGTCTATATGCCGGGCCGCAGCCGCGACCACGCCCGCTGGCTTGAGATCGGTGGCTGGGCCATGGCCCTGCTCACCCTGCTGGGTGTCCTTGGCCACGGCCTGGGTCGTGTCGTCGCCCGCAAGCGCAACAGTTAAACCGGAGAACACTCATGTCACGCGTCTATCTCTTCAAACCTTTTGAGCGCTTCTGGCACTGGTCGCAGGCGCTGCTGGTCATCTCGATGCTGGTGACCGGCTTCGAGGTCCACGGTACTTACCGCCTGTTCGGCTTCGCCAAGGCTGTGGACTATCACACCATCGCCGCCTGGACCCTGGTCGGCCTGTGGATTTTTGCCATCTTCTGGCATCTCACCACCGGCGAGTGGCGGCATTACATCCCGACGCTGCAGAACGTCGCCGCCATCGCCAAGTACTACTCATCGGGCATCTTCAAGGATGAACCGCATCCGTTCAGGCCCAGCCTGAGCAACAAGCACAACCCCTTGCAACGGTTGACCTATCTGGCGGTGCTGACGCTGCTCAGTCCCTTGCTCTGGTTTACCGGCTGGCTCTACCTCTTTTATGCGAGTTGGGCGGCCTGGGGTCTTGGCGGCTTGCGCCTCGAATGGATTGCGACCGGCCACACGCTGGGTGCCTTCCTGATGCTGGCTTTCCTGATCTCGCACCTGTATCTCTCCACCACCGGGCACAAGCTCACGTCGCAGATCAAAGCCATGATCACCGGCTGGGAAGACCTCGGTGATGAAGCAACGCCGGGCAAGCACAGTTAGCCACGGTCAAGCGATTTTTATGTCAACTTTCCAGGAGAAATTTATGAACAGAACATTCAAGATGAATTTGCTGGCAGCCCTGATTGCCGGCATGCTGATGCCACTGGCAGCCGGTGCGGCCGAAGCGGATCTGATGAGCCGCATTGATTCGCTGTCGCGCGAACTCGAAGCGTTGAAGAGCCAGGTCAAAGCCAATGAAGTCAAAGCAACGCAGACGGCAGAGCAGGTGAAGGCCGTGGCCGGCAAGTCCGAGGCCGTTGCGCTGGATGACTTGAAGAGCCAGGTCAAGAAGCTTGAAGACAAATCTCTGGGTAAGTGGCTGACGGTAGGCGGTGACTATCGCTTCCGTTACGACTATCTGGAAGCTCAAAGCAAGACCTTCACCGACGTCAACGCCACCTTTGCCAATGTGCAGCAAAAGTTGCAGGCAGATTTCTTTGCCAATCCTTCCGCCGCACCCGGTTCCTCCAGCTACTTCGGCGCTCCGCAGGCCGGTGGCATGTCCACCGCCGGTGCGCTCAGTGGCCTGATGGGCTTTGCGCAAGGCATGAACGGCGTTGCCACCTACGACCAGGCCAACGCCTTCCTGGCCAATCCGATGAACGCCGGCATGGTTCAGGGCATGGGCGGCTTTGCCGTAACCGTGCCGGCCTACAAGCCCAAGAACAACAGCCTGTACAGCAACCGCTTCGGGCTGGATCTGGGTGCCAAGGCAACGCAGGACGTGAGCGTCAATGCACGCCTGGTGATGTACAAGCTGTTCGGTGCGCAGGATGACGCCGCAACCACCAACGCTGGCGGCGCTCCCTTCTTTGCCGACCGGGTTGGTGCCTTTGATGGAACCCTCAGTCACACGCCATCGACCAGCTATCTCAACGTCGACCGTGCCTACGCGACCTGGAGCAATATTGCCGACAAGGAAATCTGGTTCTCGGTTGGCCGTCGTCCGTCGACCAACGGGGCGCCGAGCAATCTGCGCCTGAACAATCCGCGTCCAGGCAATGGCGGCACGCCATCCCTGCTGGTTGATTACGCCTTTGACGGCATGACCGTCGGCTACGCGCCCGACATCGATGCGCTGCCCGGCGCCTACGCCAAGATCTGCTACGGCCGCGGCTTCGAGAGCGGCTTCAGCAAGTCTTCCGGCAATTCGCTGGCTGATACCGACATGGTGGGCGTGGCGGTGATTCCAATCGACACCGATCCGCTGCGCGTCTGGATGCAATGGAACCGTGGCATGAATATTTTCGATGCACCGACCATGAGCAACACCTACTTCGGCGACACCGGCGCCAAGACCAATCTGGGTGACATTGACTGGCTGGGCATCGGCTTCATGAGTACCTTCAAGAAGGTCGGCCCGGGGGACCTGCAACTGTTTGGCGACTGGGGCATGAGCCGTACGCGACCCAACAACAATGTCTCGGCGCAGTTTGGCTTTCAGGGGCTGATGACGGGCTCCTTCTTCGGTCCGGAAGCGCCCACCAGCAAGACCGGTACCGCGGTGGCCCTGGGCCTGCGTTACGACCTTCCCTCACGTACCAAGCTGGGCTTTGAGTACAACCATGGTTCGAAAGACTGGATCACGTTTGCCCCTGCCGCGGATGACATGTGGACTTCCAAGGTCGGTACCCGCGGCGACGTCGTTGAAGCCTACATGATCCAGGAACTTGACCGCATGCCGATCTCGTCCTTCTTCAGTCGCGCCTATTTCCGCCTGGGTGTGCAACGCTACAGCTTCAAGTACACCGGCAGCAACAACTGGGTTGGCGCACCGGTCGAGATCAACAGTGTGGCTGGTCAGATGATGACCATGACCCCGCTGGAAAACGCGACCAATGTGTATGCCACCTTTGACGTCAAGTTCTAAACAACACCGTATTCATCAGGAGTTCACCATGAAATCGAAACTTTCCACACTGATTCTGAGCGCAGCGCTGGCCCTGTCAGGCGCTGCACTTTCCAGCAATGCTTTTGCCGACGAAGGCAAGATGGTCGGCCCGGTCACCAAGATCAAGCTGGCGCCGGACGGCAAGTCAGCCACGGCCATCCTGAAGGACGCCAAGACGGCAGAGCAGGTCACGATCACCGTCACGGATGACCTGACGCTGGACAAATTCAAGGACAAGCGCATCGTCGAAGGCGACGAGATCCGGGCCCGTTTTGACAAGGACGGCAAGAACACAGCCAAGTCCTTCAAGAAGACGGCTGGCTGCTGAGGGGATTTGTCATTGCGGGCCTGACCCGCAATCCATGCTGCACAAGGCATGGATGCCGGATCGGGTCCGGCATGACAACCTGGAGTATGGAGTTATCAATTTTTGCTAGGGAGTCAACATGAAAACATTTCACCTATCGACACTTGCACTTGCACTTGCATTGGCCGCACCAGCCTTTGCTGAGGTGGTGACAGGCAGCGTCAAATCCGTAACCAACACGGCGCGTTCGATTGCGCTGGAAGTCGCCAACAAGGGCGTGCTGGTGTTCAAGTTTGACGGCGCCACCCAGTTCAGGAATGCGAGCTCCGCCGGCGACATCATTGCCGACGAGGTGCTCACGGTTGACTTCTCGCAAGTTGGCCCCGAGAACCTGGCCAGGACCATCACCAAAGTTATTGCACCGCTGCCAGTGGGCGTGACCCGCATCGCGGCAGCAGAGCTGCAGCAACTGGTCAAGAAGGGGGGTACAGGCTTTG
>QYPX01000274.1 GCA_007280205.1 Comamonadaceae bacterium | reverse complement strand
GTTCCGGCCTGCGGCTGACCGTGGCCAAGTACTACACCCCTAACGGGCGCTCGATCCAGCGGGACGAGAAGGCCAACACGGGCGGGATCACGCCCGACATCGTGGTCGCGGTCGACCGCGAGACCGAAATCAAGCTTCAGGCCCAATCCGAGGAAGTCTTCGCGCCCGGCAAAGAGATCAAGTCCATGGTCAAGGAGGGCGAGCAGGTCAATGACCTGGTGCTGGAGAGGGCCATGGAGCTCCTGCGCGCCCGCGAGGTGCTCGGAAGCCTCAAAGTCCGCGACGGTTAGCGCTCGATGCGGGTGCTGGGTATCGAGACCTCCTGCGACGAGACTGCCGCCGCCGTCGTTGACCGGCATAGGATCCTATCGAATGTCGTTTCCTCGCAGGCCGACCTGCACGGGCCCTTTTTCGGCGTTGTGCCGGAGTTGGCCAGCCGCGCTCACATGGAGAGGGTGGCCGGGGTCATGGAGCGGGCGATGCGCGGCGCCTTCGGGCCCGGATCGGGGCTCTCGGAGGCCCGACGCCTCGACGCCGTGGCCTTCACGCAGGGGCCGGGTCTGGCCGGGGCCTTGCTGGTTGGTTCCGGTGTGGCTTGTGCGCTCGCTGCGGCGCTGGGTAAGCCCGTGCTGGGGGTGCATCACCTGGAAGGTCACTTGCTGTCGCCCTTTCTCAGTGTCGACCCGCCGGAGTTTCCGTTTGTTGCCTTGCTGGTGTCGGGTGGTCACACCCAGTTGATGCGAGTCGATGGGGTGGGGCGCTATGCCATCCTGGGGGAGACGATCGATGATGCGGCGGGTGAAGCCTTTGATAAATCAGCCAAATTGCTGGGTCTGCCCTATCCGGGGGGGCCAGGCCTGGCGCGTCTGGCAGAGCATGGCAATCCGGCGGCTTTCAATCTGCCGCGGCCCTTGCTGAAGAGCGGCAACCTTGACTTTTCCTTTGCCGGGCTGAAGACCGCCGTCATGGTGCAGGTCAAGAAGCTTTCGGCCGTTCGGGCTGAACCGGTCGAAGCGTGGCCGCCGCAGTTGTTGGCTGATCTGGCGGCGTCAACGCAGGCAGCGATTGTGGAGGTGCTGGTGAAGAAGGCGCTGAGTGCCTTGCGTGAAACCGGTCTCAGACGGCTGGTCGTGGCAGGCGGCGTCGGCGCCAACCGCGAGTTGCGTCAGCAACTCGACGGGGCCTGCGGCAAGCTCGGCCTGCGCGTGCACTATCCGGAAATGTCACTTTGCACCGACAACGGCGCCATGATTGCGATGGCCGCCGCCATGCGCCTGCAGTCGGGCCAGCAAGCGCCCAGTACGACTTACGCTTTCGACGTCAAGCCGCGCTGGTCGCTGGCTTCCCTGCCAGTCAGCTGATCTGCAATGTGGTGACGCGATTGACAGGCACATGTTTGCCGAGTTTGAGGGTCAACACGCCGTTTTCGAGTTTCGCTTCGCTGCTGCCGACGTCAATTTCCTGGGGCAGTTCGTAGGCTGATTTGTAATGGCGTGGCGCACCTTCCCTGGTCTCGATGCGCACGATGCTGCCTTCGATGGCGATGGTCAATTGGTCCCTGGCGATGCCGGGTACGTCAAAGCTTAGCGTATAGGACTTCTCATCCTGCTCCATGGCGCAGGACTTTTGTCGACTCATAGCCTGTGCTTCGGACAGGAAGCGTTCGAGCGAGCGCGCAACGGGCGAATTCAGCGAATGACGGAAACCGGCGGGCGTGGTGGTGGCAAAAAACATGATCTAACTCCTTGTACACTTCGCGGCGTTCAACATGAAGCGTCGCTTGTGTCCAATCTGCGCACGATAGAGGCGTTTTCAAGAGAAACTTTCCTATGTTTATTGTTATGCGCAAGGCCTTGAAATTGGCGCTTATGGCGCTATGTCTGCCAACCCTGAGCCTGGCTCAGACGGCACAGCCACCCATCAAGATTGCGATGATCGAGACCCTGAGTGGCCCTTTTGCCAACACGGGCGAGGCAGTGGCTCGCAATTTGATCTGGGGTCTGGAGCGCATCAATTCACGTGGCGGCGTCAAACTCACGGCCAGCCAGCGCCTGCTGAGTCTGGAGCGATTCGACAACAAAGGGCAGATCGAGGAGTCCTTGTCGGCACTCAGATCAGCGATCGACGAGGGGGCCCGGTTCATTGTGCAGGGTAATTCTTCCGCCATCGCCGCCTCCCTGATCGACGCCATCAACAAGCACAATGAGCGTGAACCAGACCGGCGTGTGCTTTTTCTCAACTACTCGGCGGTTGATCCCAGCCTTACCAACGAAAGATGCAGCTTCTGGCACTTCCGGTTTGACGCTCATGCCGACATGCGCATGACCGCCTTGATGTCGGTACTCAAGGACGACAAGACGCTGCGAAGTGCCTACCTGATCGGTCAGGATTACAGCTTTGGCCAGGCGGTGGCACGCGAAGCCAGACGGCAGCTTGGCTTGCTGCGACCGGAGGTGCAAATCGTCGGCGACGAGTTGCATCCGATGGGACGCATCAAGGACTTCCTGCCCTATGCTGCCAAGATCAAGGCCAGTGGCGCCCAGGCTGTCATCACCGGCAATTTCGGCAATGACCTGGCGCTGCTGGTCAAGGCGGCCAAAGAGGTCGGCTTTGAGGGCAAGTTCTATACCTTCTACGGCAATGCCCTGGGCGCACCTTCGGCCATCGGTGAGGCCGGGATTGACCGGGTGCTGGCGGTGGCCGACTGGCTGCCCAATGTACAGTCCGCCGCAAGCGAAGCCTTCTACCAGTCGTTTCGTGAACGCTTTCCGAAGCCTGCCGACGACTATGTCCACATGCGCATGCAACTGATGCTCGAAGCACTGGTGCAATCGATTGAAGCGGCCGCAACGACGGATCCCTTGGCGGTGGCCGCGCAGTTGGAAAAGGCGCGCGTCAGCTTGGCCGCGCAAAGTGCAGTGATGCGACGCAGCGATCACCAGTTCCAACAGTCACTGGTGGTGGGTTTGATGCAACGACAGGGAAGCCCTGGCGTGAAATTTGATGTTGAGGGCTCAGGCTACGGCTTTCGCGTCATCAAGACCCTCAGCGCTGCACAGGCCGAACTACCCGGCAGTTGCAAGATGCAACGACCGATACCGAATCAACCTTGAATTGAACCCGTCATGCGCCAAGTGATCCAGAACCTTGAAGAGTCCAGAATCCGTGAAGTCGCCAATGCCGGCATGGGGCGCAGCGATGTGCTGGCCTTCTGGTTTGGGGAAAGCGACGAAGTCACACCGGAGTTCATCCGCCAGGCGGCGATCGAGTCCTTGCAGCGTGGTGAAACCTTTTATTCACATAACCTGGGCCTGCCAGAGTTGCGCGAGGAGATCGCCAGTTACATGAGCGCGCGCCATGGCGCGATCGGCGTAGAGCGGATCGCTGTCACCAGCGGCGGCGTCAATGCCCTGATGCTGGCGATGCAGCAACTGGTGGATGCGGGTGATGAGGTCGTTGCCATCACCCCGGTATGGCCGAACCTGACTGCGCAGCCGGTCATCATGGGTGCGCAACTGAGGTGTGTACCGCTGACGCCGGTCGATGGTGACTGGACACTGGACATGAACCGTCTGCTCGCTGCCGTGACCCAAGCCACCAAAGTGCTGATCATCAACGCGCCCAACAATCCGACCGGCTGGACGCTGACACGTCTGGAGCAGCAGTGCATTCTGGAACATTGCCGCAAGACCGGAACCTGGATACTGGCCGACGAGGTCTACGAGCGTCTTTATTTCGAGCCCAGCGCCAACGCCTGCGCTCCGAGTTTTCTGGATCTTGCGCTGCCCGAAGACCGATTGGTGGTGGTGCACAGTTTCTCCAAGAGTTTTCTGATGACCGGTTGGCGCCTGGCCTGGCTGGTCATGCCGCCTGCCATGACCCGGCACATGGGCAAGCTGATTGAATTCAACACCTCGTGCGCCAGCGTTTTCACACAGCGCGCCGGTGTTGTGGCTTTGCAGCGAACCGATGAGGTGACGCCCAAGGTGGTGGCCCATTTGAAACTCTGCCGCGATACCCTGGTCGCGCAGTTACAGACGATTCCGGGCCTGCAGGTCAGTACGGCGCGCGGTGGCATGTATGCGTTCTTCAGATTGCCGGGCTATGACGACTCGCTGCTTACGGCCAAGCGCCTGGTGTTGGAAGCCGGACTCGGCCTGGCGCCAGGGGAAGCCTTCGCGCCCGAGGCGCGTGGCTGGCTGCGCTGGTGTTTTGCGTCGAAAGACCCGCAGCGCTTGCTGCAGGGCGTGGCACGGCTCAAAGTCTGGCTGTCAACACAGGCGCTCTGATTGTCATCCCGGATCGGCTACAATCGCACGGCTTTGCACATTGCACAAGCGCACGTCAGGGGCAGTTCCAGCGCCTGACGCAAGTTCTACTACACAGGAAAAAGAAATGATCGCATCCAGTATCAAAGCCGCTGTCGTCAAGGACAACGCACGCCAGGCCGGCGACACGGGCAGCCCCGAAGTGCAAGTCGCTCTGCTGACGGCACGTATCAACGAACTCACTCCCCACTTCAAGACCCACGCCAAAGACCACCACGGTCGTCGCGGCCTGTTGCGCATGGTGAGCCGTCGTCGCAAGTTGCTGGACTATCTTAAATCCAAAGACGCCGACCGCTATACCGCGCTGATCGCCAAACTGGGTCTGCGCAAGTAAGCGTCTAGTGAATGATGAACGCCTGAGTTAGGTTACTAGCTCAGGCGTTTTTTACTTCGGAGCAGGCAATAACGGAGCGAAGCTGTGTCATTCCAGAGCAATTCAGGCCGAATTTCTCTGGAATGGCATCGTGTTCTGTGATGCTGAATCCGGGCTCGGGCGAGGTGGCCTGCACTTCCCAAATTGACCAGGAGAAACAAATGAGCATATTCAAAAAAGTTAGCAAGACCTTCCAATGGGGCCAGAACACGGTGACCATGGAAACCGGTGAAATCGCACGCCAGGCCAATGGCGCTGTCCTGCTCGACATGGACGGCACCGTGGTATTGGCAACCGTGGTTGGCAAGACCGAAGGTAAAGCCGGGCAGGATTTCTTTCCGCTGACCGTCGATTACCTTGAGAAAACCTACGCGGCTGGCAAGATTCCCGGCAGCTTTTTCAAACGCGAAGGTCGTCCCAGCGAGTTTGAGACGCTGACCAGCCGTCTGATCGATAGACCGATTCGCCCGCTGTTTCCTGAAGGCTTCTTCAACGAAGTGCATGTGGTTGTGCACACACTGTCGCTCAATCCCGAAGTGGATGCAGACATCGCCGCCCTGATTGCCACCAGCGCCGCCCTGTCGGTCAGCGGCATCCCGTTCAGCGGCCCGATTGGCGCGGCCCGTGTCGGCTACATCAATGGCGAATATGTGCTGAACCCGGGCCAGACTGCACGCAAGGATTCGGTGCTTGATCTGGTGGTTGCTGGTACCGAGTCGGCTGTTCTGATGGTCGAGTCTGAAGCCAAGCAGCTGAGCGAAGAAATCATGCTCGGTGCCGTTGTTTTCGGTCATGCGCAGGGCAATATTGCCATCAACGCGATTCATGAACTGGTGCGTGACGCCGGCAAGCCGGTGTGGGACTGGAAGGCGCCCGCCAAGGACGAAGCACTGATCGCCAAGGTCGGCGCGCTGGCCAATGACAAGCTGGCAGCGGCTTACCAGATTCGCAACAAGCAGGCCCGCACCCAGGCCTGTCGCGCGGCTTACGCCGACGTGATGAGCGCGCTCAAGGCGGAGGCTGCCGCGTTTGACGGCGTGAAGGTTGAAGGCATGCTGTTTGACATCGAAGCCCGCCTGGTGCGCAGCCAGATTCTGGCCGGTGAGCCGCGCATTGACGGTCGCGACACACGCACCGTGCGTCCGATCGAAATCCGCAACTCGGTTCTGCCGCGCACC
Source organism: Comamonadaceae bacterium (assembly GCA_007280205.1). Taxonomy (GTDB): domain Bacteria; phylum Pseudomonadota; class Gammaproteobacteria; order Burkholderiales; family Burkholderiaceae_C; genus Rhodoferax. The sequence goes on along the minus strand of QYPX01000274.1, from coordinate 3,432 downwards.
CACGGTTCGGCACTGTTCACGCGCGGTGAGACCCAGGCACTGGTGGTGACGACACTGGGCACCGAGCGTGACGCCCAGCGCATTGATGCGCTGTCTGGAGATTACGAAGACCGCTTCCTGATGCACTACAACATGCCTCCTTTCGCCACCGGTGAGACGGGTCGCGTCGGTACCCCCAAGCGGCGCGAAATCGGTCATGGTCGTCTGGCCAAGCGGGCTCTGATCGCGGTGCTGCCGAGCAAGGAAGACTTCCCCTACACCATGCGCGTGGTATCGGAAATTACCGAATCGAACGGCTCCTCCTCCATGGCTTCGGTCTGCGGCGGTTGCCTCTCGCTGATGGATGCCGGTGTGCCGATCAAGGCGCATGTGGCCGGGATTGCCATGGGCCTGATCAAGGAAGAAAACCGCTTTGCGGTCCTGACCGACATTCTGGGCGACGAGGATCACCTGGGCGACATGGACTTCAAGGTGGCAGGTACCACCAACGGCATTACCGCTTTGCAGATGGACATCAAGATCCAGGGCATCACCAAAGAGATCATGCAAGTGGCGCTGGCACAGGCCAAGGAAGCGCGCATGCACATCCTGGGCAAGATGCAGGAAGCAATGGCCGAGGCCAAGACCGAAGTTTCCAGCTTTGCGCCGCGTCTGTTCACCATGAAGATCAATCCCGAGAAGATTCGCGACGTGATCGGCAAGGGCGGCTCGGTGATCCGTGCGCTGACCGAAGAGACGGGCACCCAGATCAATATCGATGAAGATGGCACCATCACCATCGCATCGGCCGATCCGGCAAAGGCTGAGGAAGCCAAGCGTCGCATCGAGCAGATCACGGCCGAAGTCGAAATCGGCAAGATCTACGAAGGTCCGATCACCAAGATTCTGGACTTCGGCGCCCTGGTCAACCTGCTGCCCGGCAAGGACGGTCTGCTGCACATCAGCCAGATTGCCCATGAGCGGGTGGAAAAGGTCAGCGACTACCTGTCCGAAGGCCAGATCGTCAAGGTCAAGGTCATGGAAACGGATGAGAAGGGTCGCATCAAGCTGTCCATGAAGGTCCTGCTGGATCGTCCGAGCCAGAACGGTCCCGAGCAACACGCCTGAGGCCTGCCAAGGCTACGTGACGCTGGCTTGAGATCACCATGAAGGCGATTGAAATCACCGCTTTTGGCGCACCCGAAGTGCTGCGCCAGTGTGAGCGCGCCATGCCGGTGCCGGGCACTGGCGAATTGTTGATTCGGGTCGCCGCCAGTGGTGTCAATCGCCCTGATGTGCTGCAGCGCACCGGTCACTACCCGGTGCCGCCGGGCGCCTCCGACATTCCTGGTCTGGAAGTGGCTGGCACCATTGAACAGGGTGACGAAGAAGCGTTGGCCAGGTCCGGCTACCAACTCGGTGACCACGTCTGTGCGCTGGTCGCGGGTGGCGGCTACGCAGAATATTGCGTGGCCCCGGTCGGCCAGTGTTTGCCGGTACCCAGGGGATGGAGCGATGTGCAGGCGGCGTCGCTACCCGAGACTGTGTTCACGGTCTGGAGCAATGTCTTCGACCGGGGTCGCTTGCAGAGCGGTGAGACGCTTTTGGTCCAGGGTGGTTCCAGCGGCATTGGCGTCACCGCCATTCAATTGGCCAAGGCCATGGGTGCTCGGGTGATGGTGACAGCGGGCAGTGATGAAAAATGTGCAGCCTGCCTGGCGCTGGGTGCTGACCACGCGATCAACTACCGGACACACGACTTCGCAGCCGAGGTCAAGCGCCTGACGGCAGGGCAGGGCGTGAATGTCATTCTTGACATGGTGGCGGGCAACTATGTTGCCAAAGAGATCGAGTGTCTGAGTGAGGATGGCCGGCTGGTCATCATTGGCGTGCAGGGCGGTGTCAAGAGTGAAATCAATGCCGGCCTGGTGCTACGTCGGCGCCTGACGGTCACTGGATCCACTTTGCGGCCCCGGCCCATCGCTTTCAAGGAGGCGATTGCGCAGGCCTGTCGCAAGCAGGTCTGGCCCCTGATTGAAAACGGCAGTATCAAGCCGGTCTTTCACAGCACGTTTGCAGCAGCAGACGCTGGCCAGGCGCATGCCTTGATGGAATCGAATGCGCATATCGGAAAAATTGTCTTGACTTGGGGAATGGCATGAAGAAGAAACTGATTGCTGGCAACTGGAAAATGAATGGTGGTCTGGCCGCCAATGAGGCCTTGATCAGGAATCTCCTGGCTGGGCTGGCAACGCCTAAGTGCCAGGTCGCCTTGTGCGTACCGGCTGTCTATCTGGCGCAGTGCCATTCCCTGTTGAATGGGACAGCTATCGATCTCGGCGCCCAGGATGTGTCGCCGCACGAAGTCGGCGCTTTCACCGGCGAGATTTCCTGTGCCATGCTGAAGGAGTTTGCAACGCGCTACTGTCTGGTCGGACATTCCGAGCGTCGCCAATACCATTTTGAGACTGACACCGTTGTGGCACTCAAGGCGCAGCGCGCCTTGGCCAGTGGCATCACACCGATTGTGTGTGTTGGCGAGACGCTGGCAGAACGTGAAGCGGGTCGGACCGAGGAAGTGGTCAAGCGCCAGCTGGCGGCGGTGATTCACGCCAATGGGCACTGCATCAGCGAAATTGTGCTGGCCTATGAGCCAGTCTGGGCGATTGGCACCGGCAAGACCGCCAGCGCTGAACAGGCGCAGCAAGTGCACGCCGTGCTGCGCGCGCAATTGAAGGCTGCTTCCAGTCAGGCCGATCGTATTCTTCTGCTTTACGGCGGCAGCATGAATGCAGCCAATGCGGCGCAGTTGCTGGCGCAGCCCGATATTGATGGCGGCCTGATTGGCGGCGCGTCATTGAAAGCACCCGATTTCTTATCCATCATTGCCTCGGCCGGTTGATTCGCCCCGAGGTCGTTACTTGTTCAGGAGTGTTCCATGAGTATTTTTCTATCCATTCTTCTTGCGGTCCAGATGATTTCAGCGGTCGCCATGATCGGGCTGATTCTGGTGCAGCATGGCAAGGGTGCCGACATGGGTGCTGCCTTTGGCAGCGGTGGTTCAGGCAGTCTTTTTGGTGCCAGCGGTAGTGCCAACTTTCTTTCGCGTACCACTGCTGTGTTGGCGACCGTGTTCTTTGTCTGTACCTTGGCGCTGGCCTATTTCGGATCCGTGCGTCCGGCAGCAAGTTCTGGCAGTGTGCTGGAAAATGCTGCCGTCACGGCGCCTGCGCCGGCAGCCATTGCACCTGCTGCAGCCGCTTCTGGTGCAGCACAAATTCCGTCCAAATAATCAGCGTCTGATTGCAGCGCCAGGTTCAGGAATGGGGCAAATTTCAGGGTAAACTCAAGCCTGTCTTGAAAGCCAAAACCGCAAGGTTCCTCACGCAATCCAGACAGCAAAAACCGCCTTCGTGGTGAAATTGGTAGACACGCTATCTTGAGGGGGTAGTG
>QYPX01000051.1 GCA_007280205.1 Comamonadaceae bacterium | reverse complement strand
CTGGGTCCGCACGCTGGACGCGGTTGAAGCCAATGGGATGGATATCCGGTTTGATCTGGATTTATGGAGTCAGACTCAGGCTGTGAAGCTGATGGCAGTTGCAGTCAATGGGTTGGAATACCTTTTGGTGGATACCCAGCGCGGCCTGCAGTTGGTGCGCCAGGGCAGTGGGGCGGATTTCTCATTCACCCAGGACAAGCTGACGCTGGACGTGCATCCGTTGCGTGCCAGGGGTGACAGCGTCGAAGTGGACATGGCATTGGCGCCGAGCTTCAACGCCAGCAGCATCGAGACCGATGTTGCGAGCCCTCATGTGCAGGAGATTGCACAGGGGGCCTTGGCGACCTTGCAGATGATGGCGGGGGTGGCGTGGTCTGATCCGAATCTGGCTGCCGCCAACAAGGCGTTGTTCAATCAGCGTGTAGCTACGGTGGCGATGCACTTCGCACGGGGGCAGGGAGCGGCCAGGGTAGTGAGTAGCAGGACTTATTGTTGAGTGCTACTGTCTGAGTTCATGCCCCTGAAAAACCTGTTGCTCAGTTGGCCCAGTTTTCCAATTGGAGCCCTGTCACTCGTTTGAATTCACTGGTGTTGTTGGTAACCAGCGTGGCATCCATCGTCAGCGCGTGGCAGGCGATCCAGAGATCATTGGCGCCGATGGGTGTGCCGGCTGCGCGCAGCTGGGTGAACTGCACGGCGTAGTGCGTGCACAGGTCCCGGTCGACAGAGTAACGCACCGGTATCACACGCGTGAGTTCATCCAGGCGGCGCAGCACGTCTGGTTTCCGGGTGCTGCGCTCGGCGCCCTTGAGTAACTCGGCGAAGGTAAAAAATGACATGCACAGATCGACACTGCTGTCCAAAGCGTTGATTCGATCAGCAACGCTGGCTGGCTTGTTCTTGATCAGGTAGATCAGGATGTTGGTGTCGAGCATGTAGGTCACAGCGACTCCCGGTCCTGCATGGGAGGTTGCTCTGTCTGTCCGGCTTCGAGCAAGGCAACAAATTCGTCGTCGAAGGCGCTCAGCGCATCGAGCAGGGCTGCACCGCGGTCCGTGGGCATGGGATGCAGTACCAGGTCCCCTTCGGCATTGCGAGAGATTTCAACCCGGCTGCTGACAAGCCGGAACTCCTGCGGAATCCGCACGGCCTGGCTGTTGCCGTTCATGAAGACGCGGCTGATGGCTTTTCGCATGAGAAAACCTTATGTACACACTTATGTGTGTGTATGATAAAGATTCGAGGCTGTTTGTCAAGAAACCTTGGGAGGATTCAGATCGGCGCGCCACCGATTATTGGCTTGTCAATTTCTGCAAAACCCCTGATGCGAAAACTTTTGGATGCTCGCCGCCTGTTTCTGACGGGCAGTCTAAATGAGCGCTATAGTTGTTGATCCATAGATCGATTCTCTGCAGTTCGGCTTTATATATGCCAGTTATGTCTTGCAAAAAATAGATTTAACAATATAATAGCAAGCTATGACTGACACTATTCGTTTGCCAGATGAGCTTGGCCACCAGCTATTTGAGCACCGGAAAGCGCTCAATTTGAACAAGTCCGAGCTAGCCAAGAAGGCCGGGAAGGTTCGCGAGGTCGTCTACCGGCTTGAGGCCGGGGAGGATTCCACTGTGTCGTCGCTGATGGCTGTATTGGGAGCTTTAGGATTGGCCATACGGCTCGAGCGCGTCGGTCTGCCATCGGCCGAGGAAGTGGCCCGTCGCTTCCAGGAAGACGATGATGCTCCCTGAAAAGATTCGTGCCCTTTCGGTATCTATCGGTGACAGGGAGCAGGCTGGTCAGCTTCTCAAGACGTCCAACTATGAGTTCCGCTACCTAGACCAAGACCCTGATCAGCCGGCGATGGCATTGCTCATGTCGCCCAGGGAGAAACTCACTTGGCAGGCCGGCGACCTGTTCCCGTCCATGGACCAGAACCTGCCCGAAGGTGACCTGTTCATGAGAATTCGGGAGATGTTCCCCAAGCAGCCGATGACGCCCATGCATCTGCTGGCGCTGGTCGGGCGCAACGGCATCGGCCGGCTGGGGTACAGCCTTGCGGACCAGCCCGAGGTCGCAGCACCACGGTCCCTGAGTAAAGCAGAGCTTCTCAAGACTCGGTACACGCCGGAGGTATTCAACGAGCTGATCGCGGCCTACTTGAGCACGGGCGCTGGCATCGCCGGCATGCAGCCCAAAATCATGGTCCCAGACCGTCCGACGGTCCCGGTTCCCTCGCTCATCGTGAAAGCTGCCAGCCCGGCCTACCCGGGCTTGGCCGCCAACGAGTATCTGTGTCTTAGCGCCGCCCGCGGCGCTGGTATCGAAGTACCGGAGTTTGCCCTCTCGGACGACGGTCAGATGCTGATACTCGACCGCTTCGACATGGTGATGCATGACAACGGCCGCGTTGAGCGGCTCGGCTTCGAGGACATCGCTGCCCTGGCTGGTCTACGGGTGCGCGACATCCTGTCGGACCGAAAGTACCAGGGTAGTTATCAACGTGTTGCGGAGTTGCTGCGTCAACTACAACTCCATAGCGACAACCTGCACCGGTACTTCCAACAGGTGGCGTTCTCCGTCATGGTTCGCAATGGCGACGCGCACTTGAAGAACTTTGGCGTACTGTACCGCAGTGCCAACGATGTGTGGCTCGCGCCGATGTTTGATGTGGTAACGACATCCATTTATCAGTACACGCAGTACCAAGGTGGCCCCGAGTTGGAGGACCGTACGCTTGCACTCAAGGTCTTTGCCGGCAGGCATCAGACCCGTGCCTACCCGACCGTGCAGGAGCTTCACGATTTCGGTCGTCGGATTTGTGGCGTGAGCCAACCCGCTCAGGTTCTCGAAACCATTGCACAGTACATGCACCAGACGCTTGAAGACGCCAAGGGCGATGCCCGGGTACCGGCGGCATTGTTGGCAAAGATGCAGGCAGCCTGGGAAACAGGACTGATGTATGTCCGCTGAGAAGGGCCGCATTCATGATGCCCGGCGACCACGGGCCGTTGCGTGATGCAGTCATCTGCTCCAGATTCCCGCCTGCGGATTGGATTGCAGGGCAGTCAGGGCCACCGTGAGTGGTTCTTGGCTTGGGTGTCAGTCACTTGCATGGTAGGGCTCCACGGAACTTTGTTTCGCTGTCGTGGCAAGGGCTTGTCATGGTTCATTTGTCTGCGGCCTCTCGCAGCGCTTTCCCGGGTTTGAAGCGGACAGTTCTTTTCTCGGGGACTGCAACACTTTCGCCGTTGCGGGGATTGCGACCTACTCGGGCTGCACGGTGGCTCACCGAAAAACTGCCAAAGCGACGGATTTCTATGTGATGACCGGCCACCAACGCGTCTTGCAATGCATCAAGAAGTGTGTTGACGGCAAACTCCGTGTCGTTCTTGGTCAGATTGACAAAGCGCGCTGCCAATTCGTCGATGAGGTCCGAGCGGTTCATTGCCCAATCGTAACTTGGGAATTTCTCGACTTGGCTTACGCAATGGCTGCTACGCTCTGAGGTGTCTAGATGCCCGGTTGGCCGCACTCCGCTGGACAAACGTTTCCAAATTTGACTCATAAGGCTCCAGCACATCGCGATGCGGTGCATCCGCCAGTCCGACCCATTGGCGTATCTGGTCGGCTCCCATTTCACCCGCATCCATCAGGGTTTTGACCATCATCAAAAATACTCCACGGTTGTCTTCTAGGATGACGCGCGCACGCTGGTACTGTGCAACCAGGCCTGCTTCGATCTCCACGTTGGTGCTGGCCACATCGGTGTTGATGCCTTCATCCGCTTGTGTACTGACATCCACATGGCTGATGCGCTCGCCAAAACCACTGTGTCGAATATAGGAGGCCATCTGTGTCGTGGCGTGCTTCAAATCACTTTGGCTGCCAGAAGAAAGCGCCTCCGCCCCAAACACCATTTCTTCAGCGGCACGGCCTGCAAGTGCAGCGCAGATACCGTCCAAGAGATTGCGGCGTGAATTCACCTTCAGGCTAGTAAAGCTGTTATATCCACCCCCAAAGGTGGCCATGTTGATGCGGATCTCTTGTGGCGGTTGTCTGAACAGCAGCGCGTACACCAGGCCATGTCCGGCCTCGTGCACGGCCAAGACAGCGCGCATGTTGGGATCGGTACGTTGGCGCAGGTGGTTGATCTCAAAGGTGACTGTAATCTGATGGGTCAAACTCCCCCAGCGCGCCTCCAGATTCTTGATGCCGGCACTGGCATTCACATCAATGGTCAGCTCCTGGCCCGGCTGTGCACCATGCTCCAGCGCCCACAGTGTAAAGCTGACCAACGGAGCACTCAACAGGGTGTGCACGGAAGAAAACACTGGACGAGTCCCTTGTGCCGGAAACACCGAATTCCCATAGATCTGCGCCTTCACAGCATCAGTCACGACGAAGCGCAGTCCAGAAGTGGATGCAATTTCCAGCAAGTAGCGGGCTACAGCAACATCGATGATCTTTTCGTAGGTCGCACGGTCCAGGCTGGGGTAGATGACGTGGTTATTTCCTAGGCGTGCAATCTGTTCCGGTTTGAAGCGTTCACTCAAGGCACGCTTCACATCGATGACCGACAGCGTGCGGGTCATGGCATGGAACACATTCGCGTCGGTATCGCAATCCTCAACACGGCTTGCCATGTTGGCGTACATTTCGTCGAGGTTCCCACTCACGAAGATCAAAAGCTTCGAAAAGTCCGTCTCCCAGACCTGAGGGTCATTTTTGAAAGTAATCAACCTAGCATGCAGGTCCGTCGGAGACCAGGTCATGATTTCGACAACTGCCTCCTTGAGCTTCAAGGTCTCCTTGAAATCCTTCGCCTGGTACGGTGACAGGCTGAATTTCGAATCGGCCTTGGGACTGCTCGAACCAAAAAGATGGTGGAGGTCATCATCTTCGTCCTCATCGCCTTCCAAGGACTTGATGCGCTTGCGTTCCTCGCGGTAGACCGCCTCCGCAAGCTTCATTTCCAACTCGCCCAGAAAGCTGAAGTTGGGCGGCAGCTTGCCATCGGACAGCAGTGTCCAGACATCCATGTAACGTTCAATCACTGTGGGTAAATTCCCCGCCCCTTGGGGCGTAACGGTATTCTTGGGAGATGAGCGAATACATACACAAGAGCCACAACGTGACGGTGCTGATGTACCACTTGGTTTTTCCAGCGAAGTACAGAAGAGTGGT
>QYPX01000201.1 GCA_007280205.1 Comamonadaceae bacterium | reverse complement strand
GGGTTCCCCCGCGCGAGCGGGGATAGGCCCTGATCCACCTGGCATTCAGCAGCGGCGCCGTGGGTTCCCCCGCGCGAGCGGGGATAGGCCCCTATTTCTCTTTTTGAGATTTTCATTGGTGATGGTTCCCCCGCGCGAGCGGGGATAGGCCCTAGCCAGAGGGTGCGGGCTCGGCATTTCACCCGGTTCCCCCGCGCGAGCGGGGATAGGCCCTCGCATCGTGTAGGCCCCTATTGATCTGGTCGCGTTGCACGAAGCAACAGGTTCCCCCGCGCGAGCGGGGATAGGCCCACGGGGGCGTACATGGCAGGCAAGATGTATGAGGTTCCCCCGCGCGAGCGGGGATAGGCCCATGGTGCCTACTGGTAAAGGGGCGTGCAGCAGGGTTCCCCCGCGCGAGCGGGGATAGGCCCTGTTGAAGCAGGTGCCAGCAGACGATAGGGGCGGTTCCCCCGCGCGAGCGGGGATAGGCCCGTCGTAGCGATGCTGGATCACGCAAATCACCTGGTTCCCCCGCGCGAGCGGGGATAGGCCCAGGGCCTAGAACAGCCTTAAAACCGGGTTAATGGTTCCCCCGCGCGAGCGGGGATAGGCCCTCCTGCGCTGCCTCTGCCCTTGCGTGAAGGGTGCGGTAGTATCGCCACCCATGGCAGATGACTATGAAATCGCAAAGGCTGGTGGAAAGCATGCTGGGCTGATCGACAGAAACGATGGGATGCCAGACCATTTGGTTGAAAAATCGATTCGGTCTCTGGAAAATAGAATTCAGATACACAAGGCGAAGATTGCTAACCCGCGCGATTTTGTGGATACTTCGACCACGGACGTTGATATCGGGTACCTGGTCAACTCCTACTGGCCGAAGGAGATAGCCACTTACAAGAGTGAAGTCAAGGTGTTGCGCGGGATTTTGAAGGACAGAAAATGAGTAACGAAGTGAAGTTTCAAGCGGTTCTGAAGGATGTATTGCACATCCTGGTGGATCGCGCTGCGAGTAAGGCCGGCGCCCTGAGCCAGTATGACCAAGGCGTGCGCATGGGAAACTTTGAGGCTGTTTCCACCATCCTGAACGAAATCGAGACCTTTGGCATTGACCCGGCTGATGTCGGCATGAAGGGTTTTGATCCAATGTCCATGCTGAGGAACCCGCGCAAGGCCGCATAGCCCACCCAGCCATGAGCTACTTTGAAGCCGCGCTGGAGATCCTCAAAGAAAAGTTTGAGCCCTTCCGGGCGCTGGTGGTGTTTGATGACAAGGCGCTACGCCGCTACGTCATAAACTGAGGCCCGCAGCTGGTGCGCCGGCGTGACGACTAGGAGAGAAATATGCCAGCCAGAGTCAATAGCATCAAGTTGCCCAGCATGACGCCGGGCTCACACAAACAAATCCAGTGGTTGCGCTTCGGCAAGGCCGGTGCGCGCCCCAAGGTGTACCTGCAAGCCGCCATTCACGCCAATGAGATGCCGGGCACCATGGCCTTGCATCACCTGATGCCGCAGTTGCTGGCGGCCGAGAGCCAGGGCTTGATTCAGGGCGAGATCATCGTGGTGCCCACCGTCAATCCGATTGGCCAGGCGCAACTGGTCGGCAACGCGCATGCCGGTCGCTACAACCTGCTGAGTTATGAAAATTTCAACCGCAACTGGCTGAGCCTCAGTGACGCTGTCGCCGAGCGCGTAGGCGAGCGCCTGGGTGAGGATGCTCAAAGTAACGTCAAACGCATTCGAAAGGCGGCGCGCGAGGCCCTGGCCGACATGAAGCCGGTCAATGAATTGCAGACGCTACGGGTCGAGATCATGAAGCTCAGCATTGATGCCGACTACGTGCTGGATTTGCACTGCGACATCCATGCCGCCTTGCACCTGTTCACCTCGGCCTGCGACTGGCCAAACGGCGCCATTCGTGAACTGGCCGCCGATCTGGGCGCCAAGGCCAGCCTATGCAACGAGCCCTATGCAAGCAGCCTGACTTTCTCCGGTGTGCATGCGTCGCTGTGGGGGCGCTTGCGCGACCGTTTTGCCCAGGCGACGATACCGCAAGCCTGCATGGCGGTTACGGTCGAGATGCGCAGCCAGTTCGATGTGAGCGACGCGCTCGGTCGCAGTGATGCCAACAATTTGTACCGCTGGCTGGTTCGGCGCGGCGTCGTCAAAGGCCGGGTGCTGCCGCTACCGCGCCTGCTGTCGCCCGCCATGCCCATCAGCGGCATGGATGTGGGTTACAGCCAGGGCACAGGTTTTCTGGTCTTTCATGTGAAGCCGGGCACGCTGGTCAAGAAGGGACAAGCCATCTGTGACGTGATCGACCCAGCCAGCCCGTACGGTCCGAAGGCACGCACCACCTACAAAAGTCAAACCAAGGGCGTGCTGTTTTCTTGCCGGCTCGACGGCAACCTGTCCTGGCCGGGCCAGGTGATGTACCGTATCGCCGGCGCGCAGCCCTTGCCGCACCGACTCGGCATGTCGGGGCTGGATGACTGACTGACGCGGCGCTTCAGTCGTCCAGGTCCACCGCGTCCACGTCCGAGCCTGGGGGCAGGGCCGCCATGGCTTTTTTGACCAGACCAACGTGTTCGGTCTCTTCGTCGCGCAGTTCGGTGAACAGTTCGCGCACACCGGCGTCCTTCACAAACTTGATGGCTTCATCATAGAACCCATAAGCCTTTTCTTCTGACGACAGCGCCAGTTGCAAGGCCTTGAAGGCGGACATATTCCAGCGGGGTGCGCCAAACTCCGGCGCCTCGACGTCGAAGATCGCAGTCTTGCTGACACGCACGGGTTTGTCACCGAACAACTGCTTCCTGCGCTCGGCGAGCTGCTGCCCGTGCTTTTCTTCATTGACGGCCATCGACTCAAAAATGGACGCGGCGTCAACCCCATCGCGCCGGCCGATTTGTTCAGCGAAGAAGTTGTATCTATCCCGGGCTTCGCATTCGATCAGAACGGCGAGATCGAGGGCGTCCATGAGATCGAGGGTGGCGAAGTTGATTTTGACGGACATGGGGTCTCCTGTAGTTCAAGACTAAATGCGCACTTTAGCAATGGATTGGGTGGGTTCCTCTGATATGGATCAGGAGGAACCGGAAAATCGATCCTGGAGTTGACATCACACCTGACAAAAGGCCGGTTTGCACCGGCCTTTCAGGATGCCAGCGTGGGTCTACTCCTTGATGTCGACGCCGTAGAAGCTGTGGCGCCCAAAGGGGCTGAGCTTGAAGTCGATCACTTCCTTGCGCACCGGTTTGAGTTGCACCGCATGGGCGATGGTGAACCACGGTGCCTGCTCCTTGAACACGACCTGGGCCTGGCTGTAGAGTTTGCCGCGTTCGGCCGGGTCGCTGATGACCTTGGCTTTTTGCACCAGATCTTCAAAGGGCTTGTAGCACCACTTGGCCACATTGCCGCCACCCGTCTTGGCCGCGTCGCAGCCGAGCAGGGTGTGCAGGAAGTTGTCGGGGTCACCGTTGTCGCCGGTCCAGCCCAGCATGCCCATCTGGTGCTCGCCGTTTTGCATGCGCTTGCGGTACTCGCCCCACTCAAAGCTCTTGATCTCGGCTTTGACACCGATCTTGGCCAGGTCCGCCTGCATCAGTTCGGCGATGCGCTTGGCATTCGGGTTGTAAGGGCGCTGCACCGGCATCGCCCAGATGTCGGTGCTGAAGCCGCCAGCCAAACCGGCAGCGGCCAGCAACTTCTTGGCGCCTTCCGGATCGAAAGCGTCGTCCTTGATCGCGTTGTTGTACGACCACTGGGTCGGCGGAATCGGGTTCTTCGCTGCCACACCCGTGCTCAGGTAGACCGCATCCACGATGGCCTGCTTGTTGATGGCCATGTTGATCGCCTTGCGCACGCGCACGTCGTCAAACGGCTTCTTGGTGGTGTTGTAGGCGAGGTAGCCAACGTTCAGGCCAGCTTGTTCCAGCACCTGGATCTTGGGGTCCTTGCGGATTGCGTCGAGATCGGCCGGATTCGGGTACGGCATCACATGGCACTCGCCTTTTTGCAGCTTGGCCCAGCGCACCGAGGCGTCCGGCGTGATGGAAAACACCAGGTCGTCGATCTTGGCCTTGCCAGCGTAGTACTCGGGGAAGGCCTTGTAGCGGATGATGGCGTCTTTCTGGTACTGCACCAGCATGTAGGGTCCGGTGCCGATCGGCTCCTGATCGACCTTCTCGGGTGTGCCGGCCTTCAGCATGGCATCGGCGTACTCCTTGGACTGGACGCCGGCAAATTCCATGGCCCAACCCGACAGGAACGGAGCCTCGGGCTTGTTCAGTGTCATCTTGAGCGTGTAGTCATTGACCTTCTCGAGCGACTTGAGCAACTTGTCCATGCCCATGTCGCCGAAGTAGGTGTGGTTGGAACTGGTGACCTTGAAGTAGGGGTTGCTTTCTTTCCACTGGCGCTCGATGGCAAAGATCATGTCGTCGGCGTTCATGTCGCGCGTCGGCTTGAAATTCTTGTTGCTGTGCCACTTGACGCCCTTGCGCAGGAAGAAGGTGTATTCCTTGCCGTCGGGGGATACGGTCCAGCGCTCGGCCAGGCCCGGTACCACGGTGGTGCCGCCGCGCTCGAAGTCGACCAGGCGGCTGTAGATCTGGCTGTTGGCATCAAAGGAGGTACCGGTGGTGTTGATGCCGGGGTAGAAGTTCTCCGGACTGCCTTCGGAACAGTAAACCAGCGTCTTGGCCGAGGCTGGTGCCAGTGCCAGCAGCGCCGGCAGGGCGAGCGCGCACAGCAGGGCTTGGTGGGCCGATGGCTTGCGGCCGCTACCTGAGAGTTTCTTGGTCATCTTTTGGACTCCTTCGGGGTTAGTGCTGCGATGCAGCGGTTGGGATAAATTGTTCAGCCTCATGGCAGGCGACCTGTCGGCCCGCGAGTTCACGCAGCAGCGGACGCTCTGCCTGGCAGCGTGGCGTGACACTGGCGCAACGGGTTGAAAAGACGCAGCCACTGGGCGGGTTCAGGGGTGAGGGCAAATCACCCTTCAGTACGATGCGCTTTCTGGCCGGACCGCTGCCCATGATACCGGGTGTGGAAGCCAGCAGGGCCTGGGTGTAGGGATGCAGCGCTTGTGTGAAGAGGGTCTTCTTGTCACCCTGTTCGACGGCGTGACCCAGGTACATCACCATCACGTCGTGCGCAATGTGACGCACCACGCCGAGGTCGTGTGAGATAAAGAGGTAGGCCAGGCCGAGTTCCTGCTGCAGGTCAGCCAGCAGGTTAAGCACCTGGGCCTGGATCGACACATCCAGGGCCGACACCGGCTCGTCGGCGACGATCAGGGAGGGTTTGAGCATGAGGGCGCGCGCGATGGCAATGCGCTGGCGCTGGCCGCCCGAGAACATGTGCGGATAGCGTTCATAGTGCTCGGGGCGCAGTCCGACCAGTGCCAGCATGGCGCGCGCCTGTTCGGCACATTCAGCGCTGGAAAATTGCGTATTGATCTGCAGCGGTGCTTCCAGAATGGAGCCAATTCGCTTGCGCGGATTCAGTGACCCGTAGGGATTCTGAAACACCAGTTGCACACTGCGACGCAGCGCGTGACGCTCAGCGCGGGGCGCATGCACGACATCAACGCCGTTCAACCGCAGTTCGCCAGCCGTCGGCTTCTCGATCAGCGACACCATGCGGGCCAGCGTTGACTTGCCGCAACCGGACTCGCCCACCACCGCCAGCGTCTTGCCGGCCTGCAGCGTGAAGGAGACGCCGCCAACCGCCTGCAAGTGTTCGCTCGGGTGCAGAAAACCACGCCCAATCCGGTAGACCTGGCGCAGGTCGCGCGCCACAACGACGGCCTGGTCTGGTGTGCTCATGACGGCGCCCCCAGCGGATACAGGCAGCGCACCTGCCCCTGCTGCCGTGATTGCAGCGGTGGACGCTGCGCGCGGCAAGCGTCCTGTGCGTAAGCGCAGCGCGGTGCAAACAGGCAGCCGTGCGGACGGTCGTACATGCCGGGGACCATGCCGGGAATGGTGGTCAGGCGCGTCAGGCCGTCGCTGCGCTCGGGCAGTGCCGCCATCAGGGCCTGCGTGTAAGGGTGCTGCGGCCGGGAAAACAAATCAGCGGCGCTGCGCTGCTCCATGATCTGTCCGGCGTACATCACAGCAACGCGCTGCGCCATCTCGGACACCACCCCCATGTTGTGGGTGATCAAAACGAGTGCCATGCCGCGTTCCTTTTGCAGGCCATGCAGCAGGTCCAGAATCTGCGCCTGGATAGTGACGTCCAGTGCGGTGGTGGGTTCATCGGCAATCAGCAACTTGGGGTTGCAGGCGATGGCCATGGCGATCATGACGCGCTGATTCATGCCGCCCGACATCTGGTGTGGATAGTCCTTCAGGCGGCTCTCGGGCGCCGGGATGCCGACCTGCTCCAGCAACTCGATGGAGCGCCGGTGTGCTGCCTGCTTGTCGAGCTTGAGGTGCAGTCGCAGCGTTTCGGCGAGTTGAAAGCCGACGCTGAAGCAGGGGTTCAGACTGGTGGTGGGATCCTGAAAGATCATTGCCACGTCCTTGCCGGTGAGTTTGCTGCGCTCACTGTCGGAGAGTTTCAGCAGGTCGTGGCCGTCAAAGCGCAGCGTGTCCGCTGTTACCCGTCCTGGAAACGGCACCAGGCCCATCAGCGCCATCATGGTGACACTTTTTCCCGAGCCCGACTCGCCGACGATTCCGAGCACATCGCCGGTTTCCAGCGAAATGCTGACGCCGTCCACCGCGTGCATGCTCGCGTTCTTCGACGGAAACTCGACCGACAGGTTTTCTATTTCAAGCAGTGCCATCAGTTGTCATTGCGGACTTGATCCGCAATCCAGCGTTGGCGTGGCACTGGATCCCGGATCGGGTCCGGGATGACGTTGGGGGAGTCTAGGATGACGCACGGGTGCTTTGAGTTCGCGTTTTGCATGGAACTAGTCCTCAGCGCTTGAGCTTGGGATCGAACGCATCGCGCAATCCGTCGCCCAGCAGGTTGAACGCCAGCACCGTGATCAGGATGGCCAGGCCGGGGAAGGTCACCACCCACCAGGCGCGCATCACAAACTCTCGTGCATCGGCCAGCATGGTGCCCCATTCGGGTGAGGGTGGCTGCGCACCCAGGCCCAGAAAGCCCAGCGCGGCAGCGTCCAGAATGGCGGTCGAGATGCCCAGCGATGCCTGCACGATCAGCGGCGCCAGGCAGTTCGGCAGCACCTCGTTGAACATCAGCCGCAGATGGCTGGCGCCGTTCATGCGCGCTGCGGTTACGTAGTCCTTGGCCATCTCCCCGATGACCGCAGCGCGCGTGATGCGTACGTAATGCGGCAGCACCACCACCGCCACCGCCAGCATGGCATTCATCAGACCCGGCCCCAGGATGGCGACGATGACGATGGCCAGCAACAGGCTGGGCAGCGTCAGGATGATGTCCATCAGGCGCATCACGCCAATCTCGAAGACACCGCGGAAATAGCCCGATGTCAGGCCCAGAACCGTACCGACGATGATTGACAGGGCAACCACGGCCATACCAATGGCCAGCGACAGGCGCGCGCCATGGATCAGACGCGACAGGATGTCACGACCGATGGCGTCGGTGCCCAGCCAGTAGGCGCTGGAGCCACCGGTCTGCCAGGCGGGCGGCTTGAGAAAGACGGCAGGGTTGGTCAGGTCGGGCGCATAGGGGGCAATCAGCGGCGCCAGCGCGGCCAGCAGCAACACCGCAAGCACGATCGCCAAACCGGCGACGGCGCCATGGTTGGCACTGAAATAGCCCCAGAACTCGCGCCAGGGCTGCGGCGGTTCCTGAGTCGTTTCGAACTCTTCGTTGACGATAGGCGCAGCGCTGCTTTCCATGGCTAATGCCTTATCTTCGGATTGATGATGCCGTAGGTCAGGTCCACCAGCAGGTTGACCAGCATGACAATGACACCGAGCAGCAGCATGCCGCCTTGCAGCACCGGATAGTCACGCCGGCCAATGGCCTCGACCATCCATTTGCCAACACCGGGCCAGGAAAAGATGGTCTCGGTCAGGATGGCGCCGGTAAACAGCACGCCGACCTGCAGACCGATCACCGTCACCACCGGAATCAGTGCATTGCGCAGTGCATGCAGTGTGACCACACGCAGATTGGACAGGCCCTTGGCGCGCGCTGTGCGGATGTAGTCTTCACCCAGCACCTCGAGCATCGCCGAGCGGGTCATGCGGGCGATCACGGCCAGCGCGTTGGTGCCAAGCACAATCGTCGGCAATATCAGGTGCGTCACGGTCGACCAGAAGGCACCCTTGTCACCGACCAGCCAGGAATCGATCAGCAGGAATCCGGTCACAGGTTGAATAAAGTACTTCACTGCAATTCGACCGGAGACTGGCGTCAGATCCAGTTGCACCGAGAACAGCAGGATCAGCAGCAGGCCCCACCAGAAGATGGGCATGGAGTAGCCGGTCAGCGATACGCCCATGACTCCGTGGTCCAGTACCGAGTTGCGTCGCACCGCCGCCAGAATGCCGGCGGGTATGCCCAGCAGCAGGGCAAACACCATGGCGCACAAGGCCAGTTCTATGGTGGCCGGAAAGAGAGCCACGAATTCATCAAGTACCGGCGCATGGGTAATGATGGACTTGCCAAGATCGCCTTGCAGGACGCGGCCAATGTAGATGCCGTACTGCACCAGCAGCGGGCGATCGAGCCCGTACTCCTTGAGCAGCTGCGCATGGCGCACCGCATCGACGCCGCGTTCACCCGCCAGCGTTTCGATCGGGTCGCCGGGGACCAGGCGAATCAGGAAGAACGCTACCAGCGTCATGCCGATGAAAGTCGGCACGATCAGGCTGAAACGGGTTAGCAGAAAGCGCAGCATGGCGTGGCGGTGAATAGCGGGAAACGATGGCAATCATGCCAGAAGAAAAAAGGCCGACTTGCGTCGGCCTTTTTGTCAAGCGGCAGGGACTGCTTACTTGAGGTGCTTGCCGATCAGACCGGCCATTTCGAACATGGAGACTTGCGCCTTGGCGAAGACTTCCTTGAGCTTGGCGTCAGCGTTGATCATGCGCTTGTTGACAGCGTCTTGCAGCTTGTTCTTCTTGATGTAAGCCCACAGCTTGCTGACCACTTCAGTACGTGGCAGCGGGTTGGCACCAACCACGGCAGCCAATGCGGCGCTGGGTGTCAGGGCTTTCATGAACGCTGCGTTCGGAGTGCGCTTTTTGGCGGGCGCTTTCTTTGCAGCTACTTTTTTAGCTGGAGCCGCTTTTTTTGCAGCTACTTTTTTAGCGGGAGCAGCTTTCTTGGCCGGTGCCGCTTTTTTGGCGGGGGCTTTCTTTGCGGCTACTTTTTTCGCTGGGGCTGCCTTCTTTGCGGGAGCAGCTTTCTTTGCCGGAGCTTTGGTTGCAGTTGCCATGATTTATTGTCCTTCTAGAAGTTGATTAATCACCAGCAAAAAACCGCTTCTCTGCTGGCAAGTGGGATGCTACTGGAGAATTTGCCTGTTTCCTAGTGAAAATGTGTTTATTTCGTCTGTTCCTGTTGTTTTTTTCACAGGGAAGTTTTCGACTTTTCCCTCTGAAAATTGAAAATCTACCATTTTGCAAACCCAAGGAGTTGCCCAATGAGCCCGATATTTGCCACTTGCGACCTGTGTGACAGCCAAAAAAGCGACTCATCCGGTGCTTTTCGGGTGTTGCCGCCGGTGTTTCGCGACTATGGTGCAGTGCGCAAATTTTGCGGTCCGGTCGTCACGATCAAGTGCCATGAAGACAACTCGCTGGTCAAGGCCGTGCTCGATTCTGACGGCTCCACACAGACGCCTTTGGGGCGAGTCGGCAGGGTGCTGGTGGTCGACGGCGGCGCTTCTGTGCGTCGTGCCCTGCTGGGCGGCAACCTGGGCGCAGCGGCGGCTCGCAATGGCTGGGCCGGCGTGGTGATTGATGGCTGTGTGCGGGACGTGGCGGAGTTGAGCCTGCTAGGGGTCGGAATCCGGGCTTTGGCGAGCATGCCGCTGCCCACCGAGAAGCGCAATGAAGGTCAGCGCGATCTGGCAGTCCAGCTGCAGGGCGTCTGGGTTCGTCCGGGAGACTGGCTCTACGCCGACGAAGATGGCATGGTGCTCAGCGATCGTTGCCTGAGCTGACTCTGGCCGCTGCAGCCAGCCTGCGGGCGGGCAGGGTGGCCAGCAGTAAGCCGAACAGGGCAATACCGAAGGCCAGCAACTGCAAGCCGCGCAGCGTCTCTCCCAGTACCAGAACACCGACCAGGGCGGCGGAAATGGGCAGCATGACGGTAAAGACACCCGCCTTGGCGGCCGGTACCGACTTCAGCCCCGTCATCCAAAGCCAAACCGTCCCGACGCTCGCTGCCAGCGCGTAGAACAGCAGCAGCAGCCAGATGCTGACGGCGACGCCGCCGAAATCAAAGTGCAGCGCCAGATAGAGTCCCATCGGCGTCATCAGCGCAAAACCCCACAGATTGATCAGTGCCGTGATGCGTTTGGCAGAGAGAGCTCCGGTCAGCTTCTTGCCTATCACTGCATAGGCGGCTTCACAGACAACGGCGCCGAACACCAGTGCATTGCCCCACAGGCTGGAATCCTGAGCCACTCGCTGTGGCCCCTCACTGGCCAGCAGACCGATACCCAGGGCGGCGCAGGCGATCGCAGCCCAGATGCGCAGACTGATGTGCTCGCGCAGGAACAGCCAACTCATGAGTGCCACCACGGCCGGAATCGACGCCAGAATGACGCCGGCGGAAACGGCGCTGGTCATGCTGACACCGTACAACATGCAGATCGAAAACAGGAAATTGCCAAGAAAGGACTCCAGAAAGACAAGTTTCTGGGTCGTCGGCGTCATCGGTGGCTCGCCTGGCGGCTTGCGCAGCCAGTGCGGCATGGCCAGGACGCCGATGCCAAAACGTAGCCAGGCCAGCAGCAGAACCGGCAACGCTGCCACCAGAGGCTTGGACAGTGCCACGTAGCTGCCGACCAGCGACATGCTCAGGGCGAGTAGGAGGTAGGCGCGCAGGCGCTGAGAGGTCGAGGGCAAGGGCTGGCCAATGAAGAAGCGTTGAAAGCTCTTATCATGCCTGATGCCGGATGAATTGAGCTATCGTCGCGGTCGACATCAAAGTGAGGCTTCCATTTATGGGCATCGGTCAATTTGCATACGCCAGCAACAGCAACCGCTTTCTTGCGGTGCCCGCACTGGACCGACAGGCGTTTGCCGTGGTGGGCGTGCCGTTTGACGGCGCCGTGACGCATCGGCCGGGCGCTCGCTTCGGTCCGCAAGAAATTCGCCGCGCCAGCCTGATGCTGTGCGACGGATTGCATCCGCTGTTTGGCGTCTCACCGATCAACGATCTGGGCGATGCACTCGATATGCGTCTGCCCAACGCAGCATCACTGTGCGCGGTGCGCGAGCAGATTCAGGCCCAGGCCGCTGTGCTGATGGCGCAGCACCATTGTGTCTTTTTGGGCGGCGACCATTCGGTGACGCTGGCGCTGCTGCGTGCGGCGCGGGCGCAGCATGGCGATCTGGCACTGCTGCATTTCGATGCCCACTGCGACACCTGGCAGGACCACTTTGGCGAGCCGTCCGGCCACGGCACCTGGACCTACGAGGCGATCACCGAGGGCCTGGTAAGCCCACAGCATACGGTGCAGATCGGGCTGCGTTCCGGCGGCGAGCGCTCGGTGCGGGAGTACGTGCAGGATCAGGGCGGGCTGATCTTCACGGCGCGGCAATTGCGCGGGCTCGACGGCGCGGCCCTGCAGCCGGTCGTTGCCGAAATTGTTCAGCGCATCGGTCAACGCCCCTGCTATCTGTCGCTTGACATCGACTGCCTGGACCCGGCCTTTGCGCCCGGTACCGGGACGCCTGAGCCGGGTGGCTTGAGCAGTTCCCAGATGCTCACCTTTCTTGAGGAACTGGCGCCGCTGAACCTGATAGCCATGGACTGTGTAGAAGTGGCGCCGGCTTACGACCATGCCGAACTCACCAGCAACGCGGCGGCGACGCTGGTCTGGACCTACCTGTGCGGCCAGTTGGCCAAGCGATGGAAAGGCCGGCCTGACCGTGCTGCTTGAGTCGGACACCCAGCTCAATCAAAAGAGCTATTACGAAGCCAGCGTGGTGCGCCGCGCGCCCGAGTCTGCGCTAGCGGGTGCCTTGAGCGCTGATGTGCTGGTGGTCGGCGCCGGCTTTGCCGGTCTGTCAGCCGCCATCGAAATGGCGCAGCAGGGCTTGAGCGTGGTGGTGCTGGAGGCTGATCGGGTCTGCAGCGGTGCTTCCGGGCGCAATGGCGGTCAGGCCATTGTTGGTTTTTCCAGTGGCCAAGCACCTTTTGAACAGCAACTCGGAGTGTCCGATGCGCGTCTGGCCTGGGACATGACGATTGAAGCGATTGCCCTGATCGACGAGCGAATTGCCCGCTTTGGTATCGAGTGCGACCGGGTCGCTGGCTATCTCTACGTTGCCGATTCCGCGCGCAAGGCCCGCCTGCTGGAGAACGACATGAAGATCCTGCAGCGCGACTATGGATTTGCCTCCGAATTCGCCAGTGGCACCGACACCCAGCGTCTGATCGGCTCCCAACGCTATTGCGCTGCCGCGTTCGAGCCGGTGTCGGGCCATCTCCATCCCCTGAAATATGGTCTGGCACTGGCCGATGCGGCGCGCTCGCTGGGGGTGCGGATCTTCGAGCATTCGGCAGTGCAGGCTATCGAGCGCGGGGCGACCCTGCTGGCGCGTACCGCCGCCGGCAGGGTCACGGCAAAGTTTGCCGTGCTGGCGGGCAATTGCACACTGCGTGAGCACGGGCCACACGTCGCGCCGGAGATCACGCCGCGCATCATGCCGGTAGGCACCTACATGGTGGCAACGGCGCCGTTGGATCCGGCGCTGTGCCGGCGCCTGATCCCCAGCAATGCCTCAGCTTGCGACAACAACTTCATTCTCGACTACTTCCGCTTCAGTGCCGATCACCGCATGCTGTTTGGCGGCGGAGTCAGCTACAGCACCATGACGCCGCGACGGCTGGCCCAGACCATGGGCGCGCGCATGTGCCAGGTCTTTCCCGAGTTGAAGGGCGTGCCGCTGGATTACGTCTGGGGCGGCTTTGTTGACATCAGCATGAATCGTGCGCCGGACTTTGGCCGTCTGGGCGACAACCTGTACTACCTGCAGGGCTTCAGCGGTCATGGCGTTGCGCTGACGGGCCTGGCTGGCCGGCTGGTGGCGCAGGCGGTGGCCGGGCAGGCCGCCCGCTTTGACGTCTTCGCCCGCTTGCAGCATCGTCAGTTTCCCGGCGGCGTCCTGTTCAGAACGCCCAGTCTGGTGCTGGGCACGCTATACCACCGCCTGCGCGATTTGTTGTGAAGTAGCGTCCTATACTGGACCTCAATGGCCTCAGCCAGGAGCACCTTATGAACGACAAGAAAGCAATGAACTTCAATGACCTGGAGCAGTGGCTCAATGAGCGCCGGGTGACCGAGGTGGAGTGTCTGGTGCCTGACTTGACCGGCGTTGCGCGTGGCAAGATCCTGCCGCGTGGCAAGTTCACCGAAGACCGAGGTATGCGATTGCCGCAGGCGATTGTCGCGATGGGGGTGACCGGCGAGTTTCCCGAAAGCGGCCCTTACTACGATGTAATCGATCCAACCGACAAGGACATGCAGTTGCGCCCCGATCCGTCGACGGTGCGCATTGTGCCTTGGGCCACCGATCCGACAGCGCAGGTGATTCACGACTGTTTTGACCACCATGGCAATCTGGTGCCTTTTGCACCAAGGTCCGTGTTGCGCAAGGTTTGCGACCTGTTTGCGGCAGCTGGCCTGCAACCGATTGTGGCGCCCGAGTTGGAGTTCTACCTGACCGCCCGCAACACCGACCCCAACACGCTGCTGCGCGCACCGATCGGACGCAGTGGACGCGCCGAGACCTCGCGCCAGGCCTACAGCATCGATGCCGTCAATGAGTTCGATCCCCTGTTCGAGGAGATCTATGACTATTGCGACAAGATGGAACTCAATGTGGACACCCTGATTCACGAGGTCGGTGCCGGACAGATGGAAATCAACTTCTTTCACGCCGAGCCGCTCGGACTGGCCGACGAGGTGTTCTTCTTCAAGCGCACGGTGCGTGAGGCGGCGCTGCGCCATGACATGTATGCGACCTTCATGGCCAAGCCGATTGCCGGCGAACCAGGTAGCGCCATGCACGTGCACCAGAGCCTGCTCGATGTGGCGACCGGCTTGAACGTGTTCAGCAATGAGGACGGCACGCCGTCCGAGACTTTCATGCACTACATCGGCGGCTTGCAGCGCTACATTCCCGCCGCCATGGTGCTGGTGGCGCCCTATGTGAACAGCTACCGGCGCCTGTCGCGCAATACGGCCGCACCGATCAATATTGAGTGGGGCTACGACAACCGTACGGTCGGCATTCGCTCACCCATTTCCTCACCCGCGGCGCGCCGTGTCGAAAACCGCGTGATTGGTGCCGACGCCAACCCGTATGTCGCGATGGCCATGACGCTGGCTTGCGGCTACCTTGGTATCAAGAACAAGATCAAGCCGAAGCCCGAGATGAAGGGCGATGCCTACCTGGCGCCTTACTCGCTGCCGCGCAGTCTGGGCGAAGCACTGGACTGGCTGCGCAAGGAGTCGGATCTACACGAGGTGCTGGGCAAGGAGTTCATCACCGTGTACTCGGAAATCAAGGAGCTCGAGTTCGACGAGTTCATGAAAGTGATTTCGCCCTGGGAGCGTGAGCACTTGTTGCTGCACGTTTGAAGCCGGTCGTTGGCGTAACCGAAAGGACTGATATCAATGAATACTGCTGTTGACACTGCACAGATCCAGGCGCTCGATAGTGCGCATTTCCTGCATCCCTTCACGGACTTCAAGGACCTGGCAACGCGTGGCGCCCGCATCATCACCAAGGCCGATGGCATCCACGTGTGGGACTCGGATGGCAACAAGATTCTTGATGCCATGAGTGGACTGTGGTGTGTCAATGTCGGCTACGGCAGAAAGGAACTGGCCGATGCTGCGCATCGTCAGATGATGACCTTGCCTTACTACAACAGTTTCTTTCAGACCACCAATGTGCCGGCGGTGCAACTCGCGTCCAAGTTGGCGTCTCTTGCACCAAAAGCGGGCGAACGCAGTTTTCAGCACGTCTTCTACTCATCCAGCGGCAGTGAGAGCAACGACTCGAACGTGCGCATGGTGCGGCGTTACTGGGATCTGCTGGGGCAGCCGCAGCGCAAGGTCATCATCAGCCGGCTCAATTCCTACCACGGCAGCACCATGGCCGGCGCTTCGCTCGGTGGCATGAGCGGCATGCATGCCCAGGGCGATTTGCCAATTCCCAATATCACGCACATCGGACAGCCCTATTTTTTCGAGAACGGTTTGCCGGGTGAAAGTACGGCCGATTTCGGGCTGCGCGCTGCTGGCTGGCTGGAGGAAAAAATCCTTGAAATCGGCGCTGACAAGGTGGCGGCCTTTATTGCCGAGCCGATCCAGGGTGCCGGCGGAGTCATCATTCCGCCACCCGGTTATTGGCGCGAAATCCAGCGGATCGTCGACAAGTACGGGATCCTGCTGATCAGTGACGAGGTGATCTGCGCCTTTGGGCGGCTCGGAACCTGGTTTGGCTACGAGAAGTTTGGTTACAAGCCGGACCTGGTGACCTTCGCCAAGGCCATCACCAGCGGCTACATCCCGCTGGGCGGCGTGCTGGTCGGAGACCGCGTGGCCAAGGTTCTGATTGAGCAGGGAGGTGAATTCAACCACGGCTACACCTACAGCGGGCATCCGGTGGCCTGTGCAGTGGCTTTGGCCAATCTTGCCATCATGGAGCAGGAGCAATTGCCACAGCGCGTGCGCGACGACATCGGTCCGTATCTGGCCGAGTGCTTCGAGGAGATTGCACGGCATCCGCTGGTGGGGGCGGCCGAAACCTGCGGATTGATGGCGGGACTGGTGCTGGTGAAGAACAAGGAGCGCAAAGAGGTTTTTGCGGAGAATCTGGCGGTCGGCATGATTTGCCGCGGGCACTGCTTCAGAAACGGTCTGATCATGCGCGCCGTGGGCGACCGGATGATCATTGCGCCGCCCCTGATCATGACGCGCTCACAGATTGACGAAATGGTGGCGCTGATCAGTCGCTGCCTTGACCTGACCTATCAGGAGGTCAAGCAAAATGGCTGGTTGGCATAGGGATTGCATGGATGGAGATGCCACTGGAACGGGTTTACGATCCGGCATTCATTAGGTTGGTCGATTTTCAGGAGAATCAATTGGGTAATTCATTTGGAAAAACGGTGCTGGGCAAACTGGTGACAGGATTTGCCATGGCTGGGTTGATGAGCCTGGCGGCCACCTCGGCGCTAGCGCAGGAGGAAAAAGTACTCAACATCTACAACTGGTCGGACTACATTGCCGAAGACACGATTCAGAATTTTGAGAAGGAAACCGGCATCAAGGTGCGTTACGACACCTTCGACAACAATGAGATTCTTCATGCCAAGCTGGTGGCCGGCAAGACTGGATACGACATTGTGGTGCCATCCTCTGGCTGGGCGCGCCTGCAAATGGAAGGCGGTCTGCTGCGCAAACTCGACAAAGCACAGTTGCCGAACCTGAAGAATATGGATACCGACATTCAGGGCCAGATTGCTAGCCTGGATCCGGGCAATCAGTACCTGGTGAACTGGCTCTGGGGCTACACCACCGTTGGCATCAATACCGCCAAGGTCAAGGCGGCCCTGGGGGCTGAGCCGATACCTGCCAACATCTGGGAGTTGTTTTTCAATCCAAAATACGTGAGCAAGCTCAAGAGCTGCGGTGTCTCGGTGCTCGATAGCGGCTCGGAAGTATTGCCGGCGGCGCTGCACTATATCGGCAAGGATCCGTTCAGCAAGAACCCGGCCGATTACCAGGAAGCAAGCGCTGTTCTGAAAGCCGTGCGTCCCTACGTCACGCTGTTCAGTTCGTCGGGCTACATCAACGACATGGCCGGCGGTTCGATCTGTCTGGCGCTTGGCTGGTCGGGCGATATCAACATTGCGCGCCAGCGTGCCATCGAAGGCAAGACCGGTCAGGACATTGTGGCGCTGATCCCCAAGAACGGTGGCCTGCTGTTCTTCGACATGATGGCCATTCCGGCGGATGCGCCGCATCCCAGGAATGCGCATCTGTTCATGAACTACGTCATGCGTGCCGAAGTTCACGCGTCCTTGACGAACAAGGTTTTTTACGCGAATCCGAACAGGGAATCGCGCAAGTTCGTCAAGCCGGAGGTGGCCAACAACCCGTCGGTCTTTCCATCATCTGCCGAAATGAAGACGATGGTGCCGCCCAAGGCACTCAACAATGACATTCGGCGTCAGATTACGCGCGTCTACACCGCGTTCAAGACAGGCTTCTAAAGCAGGACGGTTGCTACAACAAGGGCTCGACGGTGGTAACTGCCGCAACTGTGAAAGCGCCCCCTGGTAAAGAGGGGGCTGTTCCTTTTCTGCAAATCAGGCGGGTCGTCAAGCAATTTGACGAGGTCTTCGCCGTCGATGACGTGTCGCTCGATATCCAGCAAGGCGAAATCTTCGCCTTGCTGGGCTCCTCGGGTTGCGGCAAGTCAACCTTGCTGCGCATGCTGGCCGGTTTTGAGGTCCCGACCTCGGGGCAGATCATGTTGGCGGGAAAGGATATTGTGTCTTTGGCGCCGTATGAGCGCCCGATCAACATGATGTTCCAGAGCTACGCCCTGTTCCCTCATCTGAGCGTCTGGGACAACATTGCGTTTGGCTTGCGCAGGGATGCGATGCCCAAGCCAGAGCTACAAGCCAGAGTCGAACAGATGCTCGAACTGGTGCAATTGAAGGCCTATGCCAAGCGCAAACCGCATCAGCTCTCGGGCGGACAGCAGCAGCGTGTGGCGCTGGCGCGCAGTCTGGCCAAGCGACCTCAGTTGCTGTTGCTCGACGAACCACTCGGGGCGCTGGACGCGAAACTGCGTGAGCGCACGCAGCTCGAACTGGTCGACATCATCGAACAGGTTGGTGTGACCTGCGTCATGGTCACACACGATCAGGAAGAGGCGATGGTCATGGCGACCCGGATTGGCGTCATGAGTGAAGGCAAGATCCTGCAGATTGGCCGCCCCTCGGACATTTATGAAACACCGAACTGCCGCTTTGTTGCCGACTTTATTGGCAGCGTCAACCTGTTCAAGGGAACGGTGGATGTCGATGAGGCGGACCACGTCGTCATCAACTCACCGGAATGCCTGCATTACGTGAGTCACGGCATCACTGGAACGGCTGGCATGACGGTGCACGTGGCGGTCAGGCCAGAGAAGATGACGATCCAGCCAGAGCGACCGCAGGACGATGAGCGTGAATCACCGGAGCAGGTGGGTTTCAATATTGCGCAGGGCGTGATCAAGGATCTGGCCTACCTTGGCAGCCTGACGACCTACCACGTGCAACTCGATGGCGCGGCGACGGTGGTCAAGGTCACGCATACGAATGCGGCACGGCATGACGCCTCGCAGCTGACCTGGGGCGACCGGGTGTACGTTTGGTGGTGTGGCAGTGATGTGGTCGTTTTGACAGGGTGAGTGAAAGGTGACAACAGCGGTCAAACCGGTATCGTTCCTGCACGACAAGCTCACGGGTGCTTGGGGCAAGAACGCGGTGATCGGTGTGCCACTGACCTTCCTGCTGATCTTCTTCCTGCTGCCGTTTCTGGTGGTGTTCAAGATCAGCGTGTCCGAAATGGACAACGTTGTCTTCAAGGATCTGTTTGTCTGGGCCGACGGCGTGCTGCAACTCAGGCTCAAGCTCGGCAACTATCTGTTCATTGCGCTGGACGACCTCTATTTCCAGACCTACCTCAGCTCACTCAGATTCGCGGCTGTGACAACGCTGGTCTGTCTTGTGATCGCCTATCCCTTTGCCTATTTCATGGCGCGCAGCCCGGCGGACAAGCGCCCGGCTTTGCTGATGCTGGTGATGCTGCCGTTCTGGACTTCGTTCCTGCTGCGCGTATATGCCTGGAAGATGCTGCTGGCTGACAGCGGTGTCTTCAACAATGTTGCCATGGCCATGGGACTGCTGTCCGAACCGGTGAAGATGATGAATACACCGTTTTCTCTGGTGCTGGGAATGGTCTACACCTACGTGCCGTTCATGATATTGCCGCTCTATGCAAATCTGGTGAAGATGGACCTGAGTCTGCTCGAAGCAGCGCTGGACCTGGGCGCCACGCCGTGGCAGGCATTCTGGCGCATCACGGTGCCGCTGTCGAAAAGCGGCATCATTGCCGGCTCGATGCTGGTCTTCATTCCCTGTGTCGGCGAGTTCGTCATTCCCGAACTGCTGGGGGGGCCGCAGACTCTCATGATCGGGCGGGTGCTGTGGGATGAGTTTTTCAGCAACAACGACTGGCCGATGGCGGCCACGGTTGCTGTTGTCATGGTGTTGCTGATCATCGTGCCGCTGGCGTTGTTCAACAAGTACCAGGCCGAGAGTACGGCCGGAGGTCGGGCATGAAGCTCAGTACCGGTCAAATGACATCCCGAGTCTGGATGACGCTGGTTTTTGTGTTTCTTTACCTGCCGATAGTGACACTCATCGTACTGAGTTTCAATGCCAGTCCGATGGTCACCAGTTGGGGTGGCTGGTCTTTGCGCTGGTATGCAGCGCTGGCCAAGGACGCCGAAATCATTGCCGGTTTCAAGCTCTCGCTGCAGATCGCTTTTCTGACGGCCTGTGCCTCGGTCATTTTGGGTACGCTGGCGGCGATCGCCTTGAACCGGTTCAAGCGCTTTCCTGGACGCACCCTGTTCGCCGGCATGGTCAATTCACCACTGGTCATGCCGGAGGTGATTATTGGTCTGTCGCTGCTGCTCATGCTGGTGTCGGTGCAGCGTGCTTTCGGCTTTCCCGACCGGGGGCTTCTGACGATCTGGTTTGGCCACACCCTGTTGGGCATGGCCTACGCGACGGTGGTGGTGCAGTCGCGTCTTCAGGAAATGAGTCCGCAATTCGAGGAGGCGGCACAGGACCTCGGTTGCCGACCGTGGCAAGTCTTCTTTCTGGTTACCTTGCCGCTGATTTCGCAGGCGATCGGTTCGGCATGGTTGTTGACGTTTACCTTGTCTCTTGATGATGTGGTGCTGTCGGCCTTTTTGTCGGGACCCGGCTCCACGACCATGCCGATCACGATTTTCAGCCGTGCCCGTCTTGGACTCAGTCCGAGCGTGAATACGGTGGCAACGCTGACCGTGGCGGTTGTCAGCGTTGGAGTGGTTCTTGCCAGTGTCTGGCTGTCCCGCGCCGAGCGTCGGCGTGCGCAAGAGATGTCGGCGGCATTTCGAGGTGCTGGCGGCTAAGTTTTTTGAGTCATTTTTTGGAGTAACAATGAAAAGCAAACTGTCTCTTTTGGCTTTGGCCGTCGCGATTGCGTTTCCGATGGCGCAGTCGGCCCATGCCCAAAGCAATGCGGAACTGAAGCAGGAAATCGAATTGCTCAAGCAGCAGCTGCAGGTGCTGATGAAGAAGGTGGATGCGGCGGCGGCGTCCGAAAGTGCGCCGGTAGCGGTCGATCCGCAGGAGTTCAATCGGGTCAAGATCAAGGCCGAGTCAACCGAGGACAATTTTGAGGCGGCGGGTCTGAAGGGTTTCAAGGTCAGCGGCATGATGGATCCGACCTACATCTACAGTCAGAATCAGGATCGATCAGGCTTCCAGTTTCTGAACAATTTCGATGCTCGCAGCGGCGACGCCCCGTACGCCTTCGATAACGGAAATTTTGGTCAGGTCATGCTCGACATTCAAAAAGAAACGGAAGGCGGCAACAAGTGGCGGCTGACGCTGGCGCCACACAAGTCAGCCAGTTCCGCTTACAACCTGGGCTCCATCGTGCATGAAGCTTCGGTATCGATCCCTTTGATCAACCCGACCACACGCTTGATCGCCGGGCAGGTGCCGGATTGGTCTGGCTATGAATACCTGCCGGCCAACCAGCAACCGCTGATCACCCACAACATGCTGTTTGACTTCAATATTCCGAGTTTTTACAGCGGCGTCGGTATGGAGATCACGCGTGGGCAATGGATTACCAAGTTTCTCTTCGGCAACGTCAATCAGGTGGCGCGCGCTTCGGGCGACAAGGATCCATCGATCAATTACCGGGTTGATTACAGCAAGGGCGAATTCAGCGGCTTCGGTTTTGCCGGAACCCATACTTTTGGCACGAACCGGCTTAATCTCTTTGAAGTTGATGGCTATTACACGCGTGGCGACTGGACTTTCCAGGGGCAGGTCGGCGTTGGCCGCTGGGATGGCATGGGCGCAGACCAGTTGACAGCAGCTACCGATGCGCAATGGTGGGGCCTGTCCGGGCTAGCCGGCTTCAAAATCACACCCAGGCTGCAGGCAGTAACACGTTTTGACTACATCAATAATTCGAAGAACGGTGGTGGTGTGTTTGGCTACGCCAACAGTTACGGCGCTGGCGTTGCCTTCGACTCGCGTAACGGTTTTGGCGCGTCGCAGCAGGATATTGCTGATTACACGGCGGGCACTATCACTGAGCTCACCGGCGCGAATCGCTATGCGCTTTCGGTTGGCCTCAACTATCTGGTGAATCCGACAACCACCTGGAAGTTGGAACTGCGCTACGATGGCGCGACCAAGGATGTGTTCCAGGACTACCGGAGCGATCCGACAGGGGCTGCCGGCGTCTTCAAGAACAACAATCTTCTGCTTGGCACCTCGGTCGTCGTTTCCTTCTAGGTAAGCAAGCATGAACGCTGTACTCAAAGAGCAGTCCCCACCCAGCAACGCCGAGTGGCATAGCCGGCGCCTGGCAGCGACGCCGCGCGGTGTCGCGGTCATGTGTGATTTTTTCATTGACCACGCGAAAAATGCTGAACTCTGGGACATCGAAGGACGCCGCTTTATTGATTTCGCAGGTGGTATTGCGGTTCTCAATACAGGCCACTGTCACCCCAAAATTCAGGCTGCCATTGCCGCACAGTTGCAGTGCTTTACACACAGTTGTTATCAGGTCGTCCCCTACGCCAGCTACGTGTCCTTGGCCGAGCGGATCATTGACATCGTGCCAATCGACGGCCCCAAGAAACTGGCCTTCTTTTCGACCGGAGCGGAAGCGATTGAAAATGCCATCAAGATTGCACGGGTAGCGACAGGTCGCGGTGGCGTGATCGCCTTTGGCGGTGCCTTTCATGGACGCAGCCTGTTTGCCGTCTCGCTGACCGGCAAGGTTCAGCCCTACAAGGCCGGCTTTGGTCCTTTTCCACCAGAGATTTACCACGTGCCCTTCCCGAGTCAAGGCGTCTCGCTGGAAGAAAGCAAGCGCGCGATGGAGCAACTCTTCAAATGCGATATTGAGCCCTCCCGCGTGGCCGCTATTGTGTTTGAGCCGGTGCAGGGTGAGGGTGGCTTCAACGTTATTCAGAAAGAGGCAGTGCTGTGGTTACGCAAGCTCTGCGATCAGCATGGCATGGTGATGATTGCTGACGAAGTTCAGACCGGTTTTGCACGCACTGGCAAGATGTTCGCGATGGAGCATTTTGGCGTTTCGCCAGATTTGATGACGCTGGCCAAGAGCATGGCGGGCGGCACCACTTTGTCTGCAGTCGTGGGTAAGACCGGCATCATGGACGCGCCCGCACCCGGAGGGCTGGGAGGTACCTACGCGGGTAACCCGCTGGCGATTGCCGCAGCGCATGCCGTGCTTGACATCATGCAGGAAGAACAATTGGTGGAACGCGCCAACGTGCTCGGAAGCCGCTTGCTTGAACGACTGAAGAAGTTGCAGAGGGGCCGACCCAGCATTTCCGATGTGCGTGGCCTGGGCGCCATGGTCGCGTGCGAGTTTGTCAACCCTGAAACCGGTGCTCCTGATGCTGACAAGACCAGGCAGATTCAACAAGCGGCTTTGAAGAAAGGCTTGCTGCTGCTCTCCTGTGGCGTCTATGCCAACGTGCTGCGTTTTCTGTTTCCATTGACAATTCAGGACGCAGTCTTTGAAGAAGCCTTGTGCGTTCTTGATGAAGTGATGGGCACGTGAAGGAGGGCATGTCAATACAGGAGTGGATCGAGGCGCTGACGGCAAAGGGAATCCACAGCGTTCTGGCGCAATTTGCCGACATTCACGGTGTTGCCAAGGGCAAACTGGTGCCGCTCAAGTACTTGCATGAGTGGGTCGAGACCGGGGCCGGTTTTGCTGGTCCGAGCATTTGGGGGACGGGCCTGGGGCGTTTTGGCAAGCGCAGCGAATACTATGGCCGAGTTCGGGCTGAATCCTTGCGGCCCTTGCCCTTCATGCCGGGGGTGGCACATGCCGTTTGCGACGGCTATGCGGGCGGTGAGGCTCTCGCAAACTGTTCACGCCAGTTACTTAAACGCCAGTTGCAGCGATTGACGGACCGGGGATGGAAGTTGTGGGTCGGCATTGAGCCCGAGTTTTTTCTGCTCAAGCGCGATCAAAGCGGGCGCTGGCTCGGTGCAGACGGTGATGATCAGCTTGACAAGCCGTCTTACGACTTGAAGGCCATTCACCGGCATCAGGGCTTTCTTGAAGACATGCGTGCCACCCTGACTGCGCTGGACTTCGATCTTCAGCAGATCGATCATGAGGACGCCCGTTGCCAGTACGAGATCAATTACCGATTTGATGAGGCCCTGGCCGCGGCCGACCGCTTCATGCTGTTCAAACTGACGGCTCATGCCGTCGCGGAACAACATGGCATGACCTTCAGTTGCATGCCCAAGCCTTTTGCCAATGCCCCGGGCAGCGGCCTGCACTTTCATCTCAGTGTGACCGATGCGCAGGGCAGGGCGATTTTTTCGGACGAGGCGGATGCGCTGCAACTCAGCCCGCAGGGCTATGGATTTGTGGCTGGATTGCTGCATCATGCGGACGCACTGAGTGCCCTCTGCGCGCCGACCGTCAACAGCTATAAGCGGCTTGCCAGCAGCAGCAGTGCTTCTGGCACCACCTGGTCGCCCGTCTGGAAGAGTTTTGGTGACAACAACCGAACCTGTCTGGTGCGCGCGGTTGCCGGGCGCCTTGAGTGGCGCCTGCCGGATCCGTCTTGCAACGTTTACGCGGCGCTAGCGGCCACCCTGGCGGCGGGGCTCCATGGTCTGGACGCTGGCATGAAGCCAGCTGCACCAAGCGATTCGGATTTGTACGAGGCACTGGCCGCCGGGGTCGCCATGCCAGAGCGTTTACCCGCTGATCTTGGGGCGGCGCTGCGCTCGCTGGCTTGTGACAAGCAACTGCTCGCCGATTTGGGGGAGGACTTCTGCAATGAGTTCATTCGACTCAAGAATCGCGAGTGGGATGAATACTGCCTGCACGTGAGTGATTGGGAATTGCAACGCTACGCCGACGGATTCTAGATTTCATATTGCAAAAGAGTAATTTCATTTTGCAAAATGGCCGAATGTTGCGTTGCGTCAAAATTTCCCAGAACAGAGAAAAGTATTTTGTTATATGAAAATAGCTCCATAAGTTGTTGATTTAATTGAAATAAAAATATGTCTTCTATAAGACATAAGATTGCTTCAAGTCTTATAGAAGACTTAAACTTTGGTCAACGGCGCCGGACTTGCTGGCTAACCGGCGCGAACCGTTTCAATTAACCCAAGGAGTGATTTCATGCCCCAAACCCTGACCGAACAATTGAGCCGCGAACAACAGATCGCCGCACTGGAAAAAGACTGGGCCACCAATCCCCGCTGGAAGGGGATCAAGCGCGGTTACAGCGCTGCCGATGTGGTGCGTCTGCGTGGTTCTTTCCCGATTGAGCACACCCTGGCGCGCCGCGGTGCAGAAAAACTCTGGAGCCTGGTCAACACCGAGCCCTATGTGAATTGCCTGGGCGCATTGACCGGTGGACAGGCCATGCAGCAAGTCAAAGCGGGCGTCAAGGCGATTTACCTGTCTGGTTGGCAAGTGGCCGCCGACAACAACAACTCGGCTTCGATGTACCCGGACCAGTCGCTTTACTCGGTTGACTCGGTTCCGAAGGTCGTCGAACGCATCAACAACACCTTCCGCCGCGCCGACGAGATCCAGCATTCGAAGGGGATCGATGCGGGCGACGCGGGGTATATCGACAACTTTGCGCCCATCGTGGCTGACGCTGAAGCCGGCTTTGGCGGTGTGCTCAACGCGTTCGAGTTGATGAAGAACATGATCAGGGCGGGTGCAGCCGGGGTCCATTGGGAGGACCAACTGGCTTCTGTCAAGAAATGCGGTCATATGGGTGGCAAGGTTTTGGTGCCGACGGCCGAGGCCTGCCAGAAGCTCATCGCCGCGCGCATGGCGGCTGACGTCTGCGGCGTGCCGACGCTGGTCATTGCACGAACCGACGCGGAAGCCGCCGACCTGCTAACCAGCGACTACGACGCGATCGACAAGCCCTTTCTGACGGGTGAGCGAACCGCCGAAGGTTTTTACAAGACGCGCAAGGGTTTGGACCAAGCCGTGGCGCGTTCCATCGCGTATGCCAACTATGCCGATCTGGTGTGGTGCGAAACGGGCACACCCGATCTGGAGTTCGCACGCAAGTTCGCCGAAGGCGTGCACAAGGTGCATCCTGGCAAGATGCTCGCCTACAACTGCTCGCCGTCCTTCAACTGGAAGAAGAATCTGGACGACGCCACCATCGCCAAGTTCCAGAAGGAACTCGGCGCCATGGGTTACAAGTACCAGTTCATCACGCTGGCCGGCATCCACTCCATGTGGTTCCACATGTTCGACCTGGCGCAGGACTACGTGAAGCGTGGCATGACGGCGTATGTCGAGCGTCTGCAGGAGCCGGAATTTGCGGCACGCGAGCGCGGCTACACCTTTGTCTCGCATCAGCAGGAAGTCGGTACCGGCTATTTTGACGAAGTCACGACCGCCATTCAGGGTGGCAAGTCCAGCGTGACAGCATTGACCGGTTCCACTGAAGAAGAGCAGTTCCACTGACCATGGCCGGCAGGTCAGGGCAGCGTAAAATCACGCTGTTCCGGCCTCCAGCTACCTAGGCGCGGCTTGTCCGCGCTTTTTTATTTATGAAACCTTGCGGGACAGACCGCAGCTACGCGAAGCGAGCCAGCTCTGTCCTCAACCGATTATCTGCACCATGATCCAAATTACTCTCCCAGACGGCTCAGTTCGTGAGTTTTCGCAACCGGTAACGGTTGCCGAGGTGGCGGCCTCGATTGGCGCGGGTCTGGCCAAGGCAGCGCTTGCCGGAAAGTTGGACGGCAAGGTGGTTGACACCAGTTACCTGATCGATTCGAACCGGGCTCTGTCGATCATCACTGCCAAGGATGCGGATGGTCTGGAGGTGATTCGCCATTCCTGCGCACACTTGCTGGCGTACGCGGTGAAAGAACTGTTTCCGGATGCGCAGGTCACGATTGGACCCGTGATAGAACATGGATTTTTCTACGATTTTTCCTACAAACGCCCGTTTACGCTGGAGGACCTGGCGGCCATCGAGAAGAAGATGACCGAGCTCGCGGGCAGGGATGAAGCGGTCACCAGAAGGGTGTTGCCGCGCGACGAGGCAGTTGCCTACTTCAAGGGGCTGGGCGAGCACTACAAGGCAGAAATCATTGCCAGCATCCCGGCCAATGAAGATGTCTCTTTGTACCGCGAAGGCAAGTTCGAGGACCTGTGTCGTGGACCGCACGTGCCGAGCACCGGGAAGCTCAAGTTTTTCAAGTTGATGAAACTGGCCGGCGCGTACTGGCGCGGCGATCATCGCAACGAAATGTTGCAGCGTATCTACGGGACCGCCTGGGCCACCAAAGACGAGTTGCAGCAGCATCTGACGATGCTGGAGGAGGCCGAGAAGCGCGACCACCGCAAACTCGGCCGGGAGCTTGACCTCTTTCATATCGACGATCATGCCCCGGGCCTGGTGTTCTGGCACCCCAAGGGCTGGACCTTGTGGCAGGGTGTGGAGCAGTACATGCGCCAGGTCTACCGGGACAATGGCTACCTGGAGGTCAAAGGCCCCCAGATCATCGACAAGTCGCTCTGGGAAAAGACGGGGCATTGGGAGAAGTACCGCGAGAACATGTTCACGACGGAGTCTGAAAAGCGTGAATACGCCCTGAAGCCGATGAACTGCCCGGGACACATTCTGATCTTCAAGCAGGGCATCAAGAGTTACCGCGATCTGCCATTGCGCTTCGGCGAGTTTGGTCAGTGTCACCGCAACGAACCTTCTGGCGGATTGCACGGCATCATGCGGGTACGCGGCTTCACGCAGGACGACGGCCATATTTTCTGTACCGAAGACCAGATCCTGCAGGAATGCGCCAACTACACGGCCTTGTTGCAAAAGGTCTATGCCGATTTTGGCTTCAAGAACATCATTTACAAGATCGCGACCCGGCCCGACAAGCGTATAGGCTCCGAGGAGAGCTGGGACAAGGCTGAACACGCGCTGATGGAGAGCTTGCGCCTGTCGGGCTGCGAGTTTGAAATCACACCGGGTGAAGGCGCCTTCTACGGACCGAAGATTGAATACACGCTCAAGGATGCGCTGGGGCGTCAATGGCAATGCGGCACCATGCAGGTAGACTTCTTCATGACCGAGCGCCTTGACGCGGAGTACGTGGGGGAAGACGGAGCTCGTCATCGACCCGTGATGTTGCACCGCGCCATTGTCGGCAGTCTGGAGCGTTTCATCGGCATTTTGATTGAGGAGAGCGCCGGTGCGCTGCCGACCTGGCTGGCACCGGTGCAGCTGGCGGTGCTCAATATTACCGACGCGCAGGCCGATTACTGTCGCGAAATTGTCGAAAAGTTGAAGAAAGTACTGCCAAATCAAGAGCTTAGGGCAGTGACAGATCTCCGCAACGAGAAAATTACGTATAAAATACGCGAGCATTCAATGCAGAAGCTGCCCTATATCCTTGTCGTTGGAGATAAGGAGAAGGCGGCAGGTACCGTTGCAGTGCGCGCCCGGGGTGGTCAAGACCTCGGTGTGATGTCCCTCGATGCATTCGTGCAAATAATCGCCGCCGATATCACTAACAAGTCTGTTGTCTGAGTCATTGTCTTGGCCGGATTGCAAATGGTTTGCGTGTGCAATGGGTTTGTAGCTACGTTTTTCGTAGCAGAATTTGTAAAGGATTGAGCCATCGCTACTGAATTTCGTGACCGCCGTCACCGCGAAGAACGCAAACATCGCCTGAACCGGGAAATCATGGCCCCGGAAGTTCGACTCTCAGGGGTTGAAAATGAACCGCTTGGAGTGCTTAGCCTGATGGAAGCCTTGCGTTTGGCGGGCGAGCTCGATGTGGATCTGGTTGAGATTTCCGCCACCGCGGTGCCACCCGTTTGTCGTTTGATGGATTACGGCAAGTTCAAGTACCAGGAGCAGAAGAAGGCGGCGGAAGCGAAGGCCAAGCAGACGGTTATTGAAATCAAGGAAATCAAGTTCCGTCCGGGAACCGATGATGGCGACTACAACATCAAGATGCGCAATAT
>QYPX01000260.1 GCA_007280205.1 Comamonadaceae bacterium | reverse complement strand
GCAGCAATGTCGCCGCGACACCGGTCATTACAGCGCACGCCCTCACTTCACCCCCACTCCCGCATCCCCTCAACCTCCCGCCGCATAGAAGCACTCATCACCTTCGGCGCCGTATCCGCAATCCGCTGATCCTTGGACTTGCGCATCTCTTTGACTCTCCGTACCACCGACTGCATGTTCACCCCAATGCGCTGATCCGGATTCTGCACGTTCCAT
Organism: Comamonadaceae bacterium; assembly: GCA_007280205.1. Lineage (GTDB taxonomy): Bacteria > Pseudomonadota > Gammaproteobacteria > Burkholderiales > Burkholderiaceae_C > Rhodoferax. Next base: position 6,273 of record QYPX01000260.1, on the reverse strand, counting down.
TGATCCAGCAAAAGTCGCGCAGACTCAACTTGCGCAGGACTGTTCTCAAATATCCCCTTGGCCCAACGCGCCCGAATATCCTGCGCATGCTGGTTGTAGAAATCTTTGGAGCGCTGATGCAAATAGTTGGCCTGCTGCACCTCAGCCACCGTTGCCGGCTGAAACCCAAGCATCTTCATCACCGCTTCCGTTGGCGTCGTCTCGATCACCTTGTAGCCCTTGTCGTCGCGGTACATGCCGGTGCTCATCATGTCCACGCCCTTGGCCAGATTACCAATCGCCTTGGGTGCCAAGGAAACGGCTGCTTTGCCCAGATCCCCCGAGAGCGCCTGGTCACCCGCCTGAAACGCCCTTGCAGCAAGATCCCCAACAGGCCCGGCCAGTTCCGCCACATCCCGCGTGTGATCGGCTTTCTTGAGCAAGAGACCGGTGCCGGGAATCAGATTGGCCATCGACAACCGTCCTGACACATCAATCGGTGAACCCGGCAAGCCAGTCAGTCCCTTGTCCACAAACTGCGCACCAGCGCGGCCGAACAGGTTTTCCAGAAACTCCTGCTTGGTTTTCTTGGCAGAGAAGTTGTAGCCGAGGCGTTGGCCCAAGAAGTCAACCAGGTCCTCAGCGTCGTCCACAAACGGCAAGCCGCTGCTCCCTGCCATCAGCATCAAGGTCCCAAGCATCAACAGCGCTGCCTTCTTGCCTTCCGGGCCACCCTGAGTCGCCATCCGGTGCAGGAGTTCCAGGTAGTTGACCGAATAGCTCTTGAAGGTCATCAGCGTGGCGCCGACCGGTCCCCTGGCCCAGTTGGCTTTGTTGGCCTTGTTGTTGATGAACTGGGTCTCGTTCACCGCCTGCGTGGCAAAGCCGGCCGGGTTGGCTATCTTCCTGTCCTGCGCCAAACGGTAGGCCGCGATGAAGGTCGAACGCCGGTTAATCTGCTCGGCCATGCCAAACATCTTGCCCCAGCCCAGCATCAGTTTTGAGAAATTGTTGGCCACGCCGGTCATAGCTTCACCAAGCCGCGTGCCGTCGCCAATTCGCAATGTCGAGGCCCCTCTGGCCTGCGCCATCAGCTGATGAACCTCCTGCGGCGCCACCACACCCTGCTCCTCTGCAACCTTGAGTGCCTTGGCCAGACTGGCTTCCAGTTCCCGACCCGTGCTCATATCTTTCATGGCACTAATCAAGAATGACCCCGCCTTGACCGCACCGCCAAACTGACTCAAGTACGGAATCGAGACCGCAAACGGCTGCGTGATATTGACAAAGGCCGACGCCACCGAGCCGCCCAAATACTGGGTAAACAGCATGGCGCGCAGGGCTTGCGCTTCCTCCCGCGGCTGCTTGATGTAGGTCGCCAGTTCAATCGCCGAGTCCTTGAGTTGACCCTGGCTTTTGGGAATGTCGTTGACAGCGGCGCCGAGTTCACCCATGTGCAATGCAGCAGAAGTCTGCCGGGCATTGGAATAGACAAACGCTGCCAGCACCCGGCCCATGTCGTCGCTGTAGCCCGCTGTGCCCTTGCGGTGTATGAGCCGTTTCATGGCTGAGCGGTTCGACTTGGTCCGCTTCAGGTAGGTCTGAAACACCTTGTCCTGCGCCTGGTCGCCCAGGGAATCGAGGCCCAGCATGTTGCCAAAGAGTTCCAGACTCTCGGGCGTGATGCCCTGGAACATCTCGAATTCCTTTTCTGAAAGGGTGCCTTGGGCAACATTCCTGGCGCCAAACTCGGCCTTGAGCCGGGTTGCCATCTGGTTGGCCGCGCGTCCGGTCTCAAACAGGCCAAAGTACTGCCGCTCATCACCCACCACCACATCCACCGAATAGCGTCCAAATCGCGACAGGGGTGCGTAGCCCAACTGTTTCAACCGCTCGGTCCGGTTGGCCCGGCCCACCAAACCTCGGGCGGTATCGATCAGCACGTCTGATCGCTCCGGCATCAAATCCTTTTGGCGGTGCAGGTACTGATGCAGCAATGTGGCCGCTTCAATCACGTCCTTGGCCGCCATCACCTGATCCTTCAGGTCAACCACATCGCGACCGCCAATGCGCAGCAAATCCGCCTTGGCCATGTTGTCCAGGCTCTTGTCTACAGACGATCGGAATTCCCGGTACAGCGCAATTCTCTCGGGCGCCAGGTGGAACATGCTGCTGAGTTCCGCATCGCTCCACACAATGCCCGGGGTGGTTTCCTCGTCATCTTCAGCGATGCGCATCGGTTTGCCGGCGCCGTCCCGGGTCCAGCTAAGCGTGCCTTCCAGAATAGGCACCGAGATCGCCTTGTTGTCTGCGGCCGAGATCGGGTTCTTGAGCAGATCGCTCCAACTCTCCAACTTGGGCAGCATCTTTGGCGCCATGTCCGCCGCTTCAGTGGCGTAGAAAGACACGTCGTTGATAAAGTTCTGGGCGCTGGTGAAGACCGGCTTGAAGGCTGGGTAGCGCTGCGCCAGGTGGTACGGTGAACCAACGGTCTTGTCCCACCAGGACAGTTTGCCGGGGTGGCTGAAGGTTTCGTTCAGCACGTCGGTGGCACGCTGGACCAATGGGGTTTCACTGAGGGCACGGCTGAACAGCACACTGGCAAAGCCACGCGGCTTGTAGCTCATGACGGTGCCCGGGCTGGGCTGGGCGTAGATGTTGTCGGGGTGCGGTCGCGCTGGCTGGTTCGATCCGCTTGCACGCTGCAGAACGGCACCCAAACCCAGTTCAGAAACAAAGCCAGCACTTTGCAGCCTGCTGATGCTGGGTGTGCCAACCCCCGTCAAATAAATCCCCAGACCGTGTTTGTCGGCAATAGCTATCACTTCATCAGTAAAGATCGATGCGTCGTTCTTGCGAGCATCGGCCAAGATGTTTCCAAGACCGTCGATCCTGAAGGTGCCCTCGCCTACTTTGGCGTTAAGGGCGTCGATCTCAGGTAGGGCGGCATCGGCGCGTAACTGCCAATCCTGGGGAGACAGTGGTTCGCTCCGGTGTGGATCACTTCTATAGGCAGCGGGTAACAGGCTGACCACGTCCTTGTACTCGGCACGCGTCCACGAGTTGAATTTGGGCCAGGACTGGAATTTTCCATTTTTGGACAGCACGCTTGATTTGCCGTCGTTGAAGGTCTCAACCGCATGATTCTCCCTCTGCGCAATGCCAAAGGCCAGGTTCACCAGATCCTGCGCTTTGAACAGATCGGGTTTTCTGGTGAGCTTGTCCCAGACGGCTTTCAGGGCCAATTTAACTTGCGCCAGCCATTTGGCAACCGTTCCCGCTTTCGCAAACGCATTGGGCTTGATGCCCAGTTTCAATGCGCCTTCAACAGCATAGGGAAACAGTTCCTGCGTTGATAGATCAACCCCTGCTGCGTTAACCCGTGCACTGGCATAGTCGTACACCACGCGCTCGTTTGATCCCGGCTCAGCCTGCTTCCAGCCTTCGATGATGCCGTGCAATTGATTCCATCCCGCCTCACCCAGAACCGCCTGACCATGCTTGTGCATCAGCTCATGGGCCAGCACGGCTTGCTCGGTACCGGCCTCAATCTGGTCGGCGATCAGGAAGACGGTTTTACTTGCCGGGTCAAAGAAGCCTTGCGCCCTGCCCGCCTGGCTGTCGGGTGCCACGTTGACGTCCTTGCCAATCAAGGGCTCCCAGGTGCTTTTGATGTCTGTGGCCGTGGTTGCCACAATGCGGCCCAGGCCGCCACCCAACGATGCACCAACAAACTCTTTGATTGCGGCTTGCAGTGCCGGCACGGTACTGGGGCTAACGGGTGATGCCGCGCCGGGCCCACCCAGAACAATCGACCTTAGAGGTTGACCAGCCTGTGTTCGTAACCCTTGCACATTTGAAGCATTGTCGATTTGTGCTCTTGCCGCAGCGATTCGATCTCCGAAGGATTCAAGCGATCCGAACCGAAGGACGGCCCTGCCTTCCGATTCGGTAAGGGCTTCGATGCTTCCTGCGATGTTTTGGTCGCTAAGGATTTGTTCGAGTGGGGCACGGTTGAACTTTTTTTGGAGCGCCAAAACAGTCTCCGGCTTGATGGCAATTATATTGCTGCCCGCCGAGAATGCCAGCGACGTTGTGGCAAGCACATGCCCACCATTGTTCTCAATGAAATGGCGCAGTTCATGGATCGTTCCGCCCTGCGTTACAACGTCGTCGGCAATGATGTAGCTGCCACCTTTAATCACCTTGCCGTCAAACGCTTTGCGGGTCAGCAAGCGGGTAACACCGTCCTTGTTTTTATGGCTGACCTTGGACACACTGACAATATCAAGGTCTGCGGACAAGCCATGTCTCACCAGTGCAGCCGCCAACGCACTTGGAATCTGATTGTTGCCCTGCGGCTCACGCTCCATCACGCCCACCACAATGGCTTGCGGATATTTTGTGGCAAGTTCTTGCAGCCGATCTGGCTTTGTCAACTCGGCCACCAGCCTTTGTGCAGCGGCCACATCACCGCGTTTGGCAGCTGCAAAGTCCGGGTGCTTCGTTACTTTAGAAACCGTTGTGTGCGCAAACAAATTCGCAAACCCATCCGGCCACGCAGCTGTGCTGTCGCGGCTAAACATCGCCACCCCACTATCGGTTTGTCTGGTCTCAAGGGTATCGACCAGCGTCTGAAACCCGGCGTTGATGGCGGTGCGCTCGGCGCCAGCCGGAACGGTATCGCCTTCCCGCCCGGCATGCGACAGATAGGTATTCTTTGCCGCTTGCGCTTCGAGCTTGTCGCTGACAAAGGCATCAAAGGAGCGGGCGAACTTTTCCAGGTTGGTGCTCCAGTAGGGTTTGCCGCCTTTGTCCTGATCGATCCGGGCCGCTGCTTTGGCAAAGATCGTCGGCACCTGGCGGTTGGGCACATGGGAGTCCGATGCGGCCAATGCATCGGTTTTGTATTTCAGCGCGTCAACGTTGGATTGCAAGCCTCTGATCTGATCGATGGAATAGGTCCGGTCTGTGAGCTGCTTGTAGTAGTCCCGCATGGCTGCCACCGGTTCGGACAACGCCAGACTGCTGCCGACCAGCACCTTGACCTCACCCAGATCGAGCGCACGTACCCGGTTCGCCAGGGAATCGAATCTGGACTGAATCTCGGCGCCGGATACTTCAACCACGCGTCCGGCGGAATTGATCTTGATCGAGCCGGCACTGGTCAGACGCTCAAAGTCCTTCCCGATGGATTTGAGCCATCCCTCGACATAGACCTTGGTTTTGTTCAGGGAAGCTTGCCGGTCAGCGTCGTATTCCGCCTGCGTCATCGGACGCTCATTCATCGCTTTGACTATTTCGTTGAAGGCCGCCACGATCTCCGGACGGATGCCCTCACCAAAGGCCTTGACCTTCTGGCCGGCACGCTTGGTGTAACCGTCAACATCCACGTTTTGCAGATGCTCGGTCAAGAAGGCTGTGGTCTGGCGTGTCAGGTCAGCTTGCCTGGCAAAGTAATGGTCAAGCGCGTGACCCCATTCGTGCGCCAAACTTCCGGCACCACTGGTACGGGTCAGGTTGATCTCATTGACGCCGGGTACAAAGTGCGCCGCAGCACTGCCGCTGCCCTGGGCGCCAATGGCCAGACCCAGCAAGCCGTCGAGTGACAGTGCTTTGGGCGGCACTCCCAGCACGGTTGCCAGGTCCATGAAGGAATCGAAAGCATGGTTCAGGTGCAATTGGCGCTCTGCCACCTTTGCGGGTGATTCACCCAGCATCCAGGTGCCAAAGTTCACACCCTTGAAGCCAAAGCTGTCTTTCAGTTTGTCGCTGCTGATATCTTCACCGGCATCACGATGCTCAACACCTTGGCGCTGGGCCGACTCCACCGAAATGCCCTTGTCACTGATGGTGCTTGACTTGGCATCGCGCCGGGTCAGTTCTCGCGCCTGCTCCTGGGCGGACTCAAGTGTTTCATGCACACCCACGCTGCGCTTACGTTTGTCGAGCAGGATGAATTGCAATTCCTTGTCGTTGACCACTGTATAGCCCTGACGCTGCCAGGCTTCCTGTTTCTGGGGCCAGCCCTTGTCGATGTCCTTCAAGGCGGCAATGGCCTCATCCACGCCGGGCTGCAAGGCAGATAGCGCTTTATTGCTGCCGATCAGGCGGATTTCTTGCTCATGGGCACGCCAGCCTTCTGGGTAGACGGTGGTCAGCAGGGACTTTTCTGGAAGGCCGGCCAGGTCGGACAGGGAGATGGGGGATCCAGTGGCGGCACCTGCCATCTTTCCGGAACGCTGGGCCATGCGGCCTATCCAGGCACGGGTCAGTTTGGGGTCGCCTGCCCAT